>LVAP01000031.1 GCA_001603025.1 Clostridiales bacterium Firm_10
GGCGACGAACGCCGCGCGCCACGGGCAGTTTCCGGGCCGCGCGGGTATGGGCGGCCGTTTTTGATATGATTATACCATGAAACGCGGGGGCGGGCAAGCGGCAGTACGCGACGGGAAAAGGCTTCCCCGGCCGGCGTGTCCGCCGGCCGGGGAAGCCTTGGTCTGCACATGGATGCGCGCCGTTACTTCCAGTGCTCCAGCTGCGAGAGATACGCGTCGTACTGGGCGCGGCGCTCTTTTTCCGGCATTTGGCCGGGATTGGGCGCATGGCTGAGCAGGAAATCCAGCAGGGAATCCTTGCTGGCATAGGCAAAGCTGCCATCCGCGTAGCACCACTTGCAGTAGTCTTCGTTGAAGCTGCCGTCAGGTTCGCGGCTGATGACGCCGTCTTCGTTCAGCGGCATTCCGCAGCACTGGCACACAAGCTGCCGCGGCGCGCCGAGCAGCGTGTTGATCGACACGCCAAATTCCCGCGAAAGCAGCTTCAGCGTGTCCGTATTGGGCTGCGTCTCCCCCGTCTCCCAGCGGCTGACGGCCTGCCTGGTGACCAGCACGCGCTCCGCCAGTTCTTCCTGCGTCAGGTTGTTTTTCTCCCGAAGCTCTTTCAGGATCTCCTTTGTTTCCATTAACCACACCTCCATGGAAATGATCTGATGATATTATAACCCCGCGCCGCCGCGCACACAAGCAACGCGCTGTTGCCGCGTTTCCCGGAATCCCTCTGTGTTCATATCCCCGAGGGCCGGTCCGCGCAGGCGGGAGAGGCTATTCAATCGGCGTCCCCATTCGCAAACACGTGAATCTCCGCGTAATCGACGGTGATCTCCCTCTCCCCCGCAATCATCTCGATCACCAGGAAGGGCGGCATTTTCCCGTCGTTCGCGACCGCGTAGACCCGCGCCGCACTGCGCGTGTAGGCCGGAACCACCGCCTCGCTCCGCACATACGGGCAGGGCTCGCTGTTTACGAACACCGTCGGCGCGTCCGCTTCCTCTCCGGTCACGCCCAGGCGCACCTCCACCGCCGCCCCGGCCGGGATCTCCCCCACCCGCAGCCGCAGGCAGGCGGAACGCCCGGCCTTCACCGCCAGCGGCAACGCCGCCCGCTTCGCCATGTCGCACCACACGGGGCCGACGTCCGCAAAAGTCTTCACATGCCGCCGCTCCGCGCGCACTGCCGTCTCCCTGGAACCGACGGTTTGAAGAAGCTTCATGTAGTTTTCCGGGGCAAGGGAGCAGCCTTCCGGACAGGCGGCGTCCGCTCTCAGCTGCACCGGGTTAGGCTGATCCATGTAGTTGAACAGGTAAACCGCGTCCGCGCCTTCGCTCAGGTACTGCGCCGCCAGCGCGTTCACATTCTCCGGCATGGTGTAGAAGCGCCCCTCGCTGTTTCCCGCGCTGGACTGCTGCAGTATCTCAATGCCCGCCGCCAGCCTCACGCCGGTGTCGGCCAGCAGCCTTTTCCACATCTCCACCGGAATGTCGGAGTCCGTCGTCTGCCAGCGCGGCGTGGGAATCAGCGTGTCTATCATCCCTTCCCGCGCCCACTGCACGGCGTCGAATCCGCTGTCCAGCGCCATCTGCGGATCGCGCATGGTGCGCGCCGCCAGCCTGATCGGGTGCCCCCACTTCTCCTCCGCCCGGTCGAGAATGGCCCGCACGTCCCTTGTGAACTGGTTGATGATTTCAATGCCCTCGTATTCGCGGCCGATCCGGAAGCAGTAGATTTCCCGCATCCAGTCCAGCTCGATGCCGTCCGCGTCGTAGCGGAAGGCGATCTCCTCCACCGTGTCCAGCATCAGCCTGCGGACCTCCGGCACGGCGTAATCATAGCAGCGGTCGAAATAGCCCATCGGCGCGCGGTGCCGCACCCGCCGGAATTCCGGATGGCTGTGGAAGAAATTCGGATGCAGGAAGCTGGTGGGCGCGTCGTTGTCATGGCAATCGTTCATGCGAACGGACAGCCACGGACGCACGCCGATCCTGCGCAGCTCGTCGATGCAGATGGCGTAGAAATCCAGCCCCAGCTCCCGGTAAACGCGGTTCATGCAGCGCGGCACCGGATGCCGCGTATAGTCGACCGGGCGTCCGTTTTCCACCTTCTGGTCGAATTTGTCCAGGTAATCCTCCCGCACTGCGGATGGATAATCGGCGATGCGGCCCGCACATGTGAGCATGAAATCGCCGATCTGCGTGTCCTGATACTGGCGGATAAACGCCCGGATCTCCTTCTCTCCCAGCTCTCCAAAGGAATCGCGGGTATAGTAAAAATGGGAATCGTCCTCGTTGAACATGATCTTCCGGTCCATAAAACGCTCTCCTCTCCGCCCGATAAGCCCGGACGCGCCCACCGCTTCGCCGGCGCGCGCTTTTCTTTTCCCGCGCGGTTGCAAACCGGCCCTTTTTGTGCCATAATTGAACAGACTCCTGAACGCCCTGCGAGTCCGCGAGAACGCAGGCAGCAAACGATTCCGTGAAAGGATGAAAACCAATGGCAAAAAAACGCTCTGAGAGCTGCTTCGGCCTTCATTTTGATTTCCACGCCACGCCCGAGCGGATCGGAGACGCCGCTGTCGGCGGCACCCTGCGGGAAGAGGACATCCGCGAGATCTGCCGCCTTCTCCATCCGGACTTTGTACAGATAGACTGCAAGGGGCACCCCGGCTGGGCGTCCTATCCCACTGCCTGCGGAAACGCCATGCCGCTCTTCGAGGGCGATCCGCTGGCGCTGTGGCGGCGCGTCACCCGGGAGGAAGGCGTGGCGCTGTACCTTCATTATTCGGGCGTCATCGACGAGAAGTACTGCGCCAGCCACCCCGATCAGTGCGTCGTGGCCGCGGACGGCACCCGGAGCGACAAGGTCACGCGCACGGCCGGCCGCTACGTGGACGAGCTGCTCATTCCCCAGCTCATGGAGCTGGCCGGAAAATACGGAGCAGACGGCGTTTGGGTGGACGGCGACTGCTGGGGCAGCCAGGCGGATTTCCATCCCGACACGGTCAGGGCCTTCGAGGCCGAAACCGGCATTTCACTGAACGGCAAGCTGCCCGCCTCTCCCGGAGACGCGCATTACGAGGACTACCGGGAGTTCTGCCGGGAGCTGTTCCGGCGCTACGTTCGCCGCTATGTCGACGCCCTGCACGCCAGATACCCCGGCTTCCAGATCGCCTCCAACTGGGCCTACACCGACCACATGCCCGAGGCCGTGTCCGCCCGGGTCGATTTCATCTCCGGCGACCTGAATCCCTGGGATTCCTTCAACTCCGCGCGCTATGCTGCCCGCGCCATCGCCCAGCAGCATCACGTCTGGGACCTGATGTGCTGGAACTTCCGCAGCGGAGCCGGCCGGCCCGGCCACATCGTCAAGCACCCGCTGCAGATCATGCAGGAGGCGGCGGCTATCATCTCGCAGGGCGGCGGTTTCCAGAACTACATCACGCAGTATCCCGACGGCGCGCCGCGCATGGAACAGATTCGCCGCATGAAGCCGGTGGAGGCGTTCATCCGGGCCCGGGAGCGCTTCTGCTTCCGCGGGCACGCCATCCACCAGGTGGCGCTGCTCCTGTCCACCTATGACAGGCACCGCGAATCCTCCTCGCTCTTTTCCCGCAACGGCTGCGAAAAGGTCATGGGAATGACCAGCCTGCTCTGCGACGCCGGCCATGCCACGGAAATCGTGTCCGAACACATCCTCGCGGGCCACGCCGCCGACTATCCGGTGATCATCGTGCCGGAGCTGTTCTCCGGCTTGGCCGGGGAAACGGTGGAGGAACTGCTGGACTACGCCCGCCGTGGCGGCAGCCTGACGCTCGTCGGCAGGAAGACGTGCGCCCTCTTCGCCGCCGCGGGCGCGCCCTTCTCATGCGGTGAAGCCGGGGAGAGCGCCGCTTTCACCATGGACGGGGAGGCTTTCGGCCTGGCTTACGACGCCTGCGAGCTGTGCATTCAGGACGGGGAGACGCTGGCGCGCGTTTCCGCCGACGCGCGGAGCGCTTCGTCTTCCCTGGCCGTCGTGTGCCCCTTCGGCCGGGGCCGGATCGCCGCCGTGGGAACGGATTTGGGCAGCGCCTATCAGAATGGCGCCCAGTATCTGCACCGCGCCCTGATCAAGGCGCTGCTCGCGCGCCTGTACACGCCGACGGCGGCCGTGGTGAGCGCGGAAGGATTGATCGAGGTGTCGGTACTGCAAAAGGACGGCTGCCTGTTGGTACAGCTGGTCAACGGAAACGGCGGCCACCGGGCCGGCAGCGTCGCGACGGAGGATTTCATTCCCGCCTGTCGCCGCGTTGCCCTTTCCCTGGTGCTGAAGCGGCGCCCCGAAGCGCTCATCCTTCAGCCGGAGGGACGCGAGCTTCCCTTTGAATACCGCGACGGACGCGCCGAAGTGACCGTGGACGAAGTGGCGCTTCACGAGATCATCGAGGTCCGGCCCTGAATGAAGGCGCGGCTGCCGGGTGACCCGCCCTATCCCCTGTAGGTCCTGTACAGCCGCTTTTTCCAGTCGGCCACATCCCACGTGTCCGGCTTGTTCCGCTGCTTCAGCCACACGTTCATGGCGCCGGCCAGGCGGTTGTCCCACGCGTAGAGCGGGATGGCCGTGAAGCGCTCGCCGCCGTCCGTCTTCCCGTGTATGGCCACGACGCCGCCCAGCAGGTCCGGCCTTTCCTCCAGTTCGAAATCGGGGGCTTCATCCAGCGTGAAGTCCGCGCGGCCATGGTTGTCCACGCCCTCAACGCAATAAACGAGCGGGCCCCGGGCGATGGCCACGCAGCCGCGGTCGCTGCGCACATAGGGGTGCGCTTCAATCCGCCGCACGGGCATTCCGTCTTTGAAGGCGACCTCGTCGCCGGCCTCCACCCGGAACACGGCGTAGCCCCGCTCCACCGGCGGGTCCGCGGCCTCGCCGTTGTGCGCAAAGGCGATTTGCTCCGCCCAATCCGGTATGCGGACGCGCAGCAGGAGCGGCTTCTCCGCTTCCAGAACGCGAATGGCGCACCGTCCCCGCCAGGGCAGGGATGAATCCACATGGAGCGACGCCTGTCCCCATGCGCCGGCGCTCCGGATCTCTCCGCCCACGAACAGGTTGATGAGCACGCCCCGGTCGTCCTGCGCGGCAATCAGCCGGTCAAACATGCCGAAGGTCTTGTGGATCATGGGCGGGCAGCATGGACAGCCGTGCCATGCCCAATGATGGTCGTCGCCCTTTGACGTGAGGGGGTTCCGGTAGAAGTAATGGTCGCCCTGCAGCGTCACTGAGGACAGCATCAGATTGCAGAGCGCCCGTTCGATCACCTGGAAGTAGCGGGCGTCTCCCGTGGCCCGGCTCAGCGATTCCGCCCAGAAAATCAGGCCCACCGACGCGCAGGTCTCCAGATAGGCCGTATTGGGCAAGTCGTAGTCCTCGCCGAATTTCTCTTCAAAATGCGTGGCGCCGATACCGCCGTTCACGTGCAGCTTCCGCTGTTCCACGTTGTCCCACAGCCTCATGCTGCACCGCAGCAACGCCTCGTCGTTTTCCAGCATGGCCAGCCGCGTCGCGCCGGTATAGTACAGGGTGGCCCGGACGGCATGCCCGACGGCCTGGACCTGGCCCTCGATCGGCGCGTGATCCTGGCTGTACTCGCCCATATACTGCGGGTGATTGGTCCGGTGCTCATGGTGCCCGCGGCCGTGGATCCAGAAATGGGCCAGCGCCCGGTAGTCCTTCGGGCGCGCCGGTATGCCGACGCGGTCGGGCAGCTCCGGCTCTTCCTCCAGCAGTCCGATCAATTCGATCAGCGCGTAGGAGGGCAGCTCGTGGCCGGGAACGATCCATTTCCCCGGCGGTGGGCCGATCAGCTCGGACAGCTCGTTGGCCGCGCGGATCGCGCACTTCAGCAGCCTGTCATGACCCGTCGCACGGTAATAGTGAACGCCCGCTTCAAACAGCGCGCCGTTGTTGTAGAGATCGTGCTGCCACAGGATGCTGCCGCCGTTCTCGCCATAGCGCTGATCCGGCCTTTCCAGCATCGTATAAGTGGAAAGATAGCCGCCGCCCGCCGCAAGCTGCGCCGCCTCGATGACCTCGGCATATCCGTCGATCCGCTTCACCAGGGCCGTGTCGCTTTCCCCGCGCCGCAGATAATCCGAAGCCCCGCGGATCGTTTCCAGCAAAAGGCCGTCGTGCCACGGCGCGCCCTTATGGGTATGAAGGCGCCCCGCCGCCACGTTTTCGTAGTTTTCAATGACGCCGTCCTTCTCCAGCTTGTCGAAGGTATCCTTCAGCGTCACATTGAAGAAAGTGCTCAGCTTCGGGCTCCAGAAAGCATCCCGAATCCGCACGCCGCCGTTCAAAGCCCGGTTCGATTCCAGTGGCAACGCCATCACGCCATCCCTCCCGCATCCGTCTCAGCGCCAGTTTTTTCTCTCCTCCGCCCGCATGCCCCGGCGGTTTTGATTATAGGGGACGAATCGTCCCGTGTCAAGCCGGCGCCGCCTGTCACATCTGCGCAACACACAATTCACCGTTTTGTCTTCGTCCTTCCGGCAGATACGCCTCCCCCGTTCATGCTATAATGGATCCGGAAACAAAACGGAAAAGGCGGACACGCCGGCATGGCTTATCGCTACTCCTATGAGGAACTGTGGAAGCCGAAAAATTTCCTGTTGGTTTTCCGTATGTATCAGATCAACCTGGGCGGAAACGAAACCCGGGAATACGAGGGTTCCAAAAAGCGCTGGCCGAACCACTTTGTGGAGCACATCTGAACACGCAAAGGATCCCGGAAGCGCATATCCCATTGAACCGACCTGCCGAAAAAACACAAATCGCAATGAAGGAGGCTTCCATATGGGACGTAAGACCATGGTGGCGTCATTCGGCCTGAACGAAGACTTCCTGCGCGGCAAGACGCAGGAGGAGATTGTGCCCGTGGTGGTGGATAAGATCGAATCGGTGCGGGGATATCACCCCGACCTGATCGTGCTGCCGGAGGCGTTCCTGAAGATCGGCGGCGACAGGCTCAATCCCCGCTGGCGTGAAATCACCGAAACCATGCTGGGCGAGCTGAAACGCCTGGCAGGGGAGATGCGCTGCTACATCGCCGCGCCGGTCTACGAGCCCTACCCCGGGCGCGATACCCTGCGCTATAACACCGTTTTCCTGCTGGACCGCGCAGGCGGCGTGGCCGGCAAATACCGAAAGGTACACACGGTGTATGAGGAATCAACCGAATCCATGGTGGTTCCGGGCTGCGATTATCCCGTATTCGACACCGATTTCGGCCGGATCGGGTTCCAGACATGCTTCGACATCGGCTGGCGCGACGGCTGGAAGGCGCTCTCCGACAAGGGCGCGAAGCTGGTCATCTGGACCGCTGCCTACGACGGCGGCAACCTGCTGAACGCCTACGCGGCGCACAACATGTACTATGTGGTGTCCTCCGTGCGCACGGACCACGCGCAGATCATCGACCTCACCGGCCGCACCGTCGCCGAGGGCGCGCGCTGGAACGGCCTGGCCATGGCGGCCATCGACCTGGAAACCGAGCTGTATCACATAGACCGCCAGTACCGGAAGATCGACGCCATCCGCAAAGCGCTGGGCGACAAAGTCACCATCCGCGTCTATTCCGAGGAAAACGTGTTCACCGTCGAATCGAACGATCCGACATGGCCCGTTGCCCGGATCGAGAGCGAATTCGGCATCATGAATTACAGGGACTACCACGCCGAGGCCGCACGGCTGCAGGAGGAATGGCGCAGAAAGTATCCCCCGCGTCCGGAAGAATAAACGCCGGCGCTCCATGCGAAAAAAAGGATTCCCGCAGTCCGGCGCTCCAAGGCCCCGAACGGCGGAAATCCTTTTTGGCTTCAGGTCAGTTACCCTTCCCGTATCGGCCGTATTCCTTAGCCACAGCCACCATGCGGCAGGCCCGGTCAAACGGCGCGTTGGCCGGATATTCGCAGCCGGTGGCCAGCATGAAGCCGCCGCCCTTGGCCATCAGGTCGATCTGCTCGCGGCACAGCCTGTCCCATTCCCCATCCTCGCCGACGACGGTATTGGTGGGCGGCACGCAGCCAATCAGCGTGGTCTTGTCGCCGTATTTCGCCTTGCATTCGGCGAAATCCGCGCAGTCGTCCGGCGGATAGAGGAAGGAGATTGCCGCCGGCTGAATCGCCTCGATCTGCGCGTCGAAATAAATCTTGTTGCCGCAGTTGTGGATCATGTTCATGCAGCCGCGCTCCCGCACGTACTCCGCCAGCTCACGAATCGGGCCTGCCTCCAGGTCGATCCACATCTGCTTGCGCATGATCGAGCCGCTGGAAAACAGCGTATCCCACATGATGGCGTCGGCGCCCGCGTCGATGAGCGCGCCGGCGTACGCTTTCAGCGAGCGCGCCACGTTCCAGGTGGCCTGCTGCACGGCTTCCATGTCATCGTAAATGTCCATATACAGCTTCTCCTGGCCGCGCAGCATGGACAGCGTGCCCAGCGGGCCGAACACAAACGCCACGATGGGGACCTGCCCCTTCAGTTTCTCAGCGAGGCGGCGCACCACGTCGATGTGCATCATCATGCGCCGGCTCTCGCGGTAATCCTTCACCGTGATCTTCTCATAGTCCTCGATTTCCTTGACGACGCTGTTCTTATAGTTCGGGTGCGCCGCCTCATTCTCCGGGAAAACCAGCTCCTGCCCCCAGAGGTCACACTCCACGGACAGGTCGATCAGAGTGACGATACAGTCCAGGTCGAACTGCTCGGCCGCGCGCAGGTAGCTCTCGGCGCAGAGCCCGGCATCCTGCGACCATTCCGGATAGGTGGCGTTGACCAGACGGCGGTTGCAGCCGCTGAGAATGGGATAGACGGGCACGTGATCCGCTTCCTTATGGGAGAGCGCCATCGCCATACGTTCAAAATGCGTCATGTTGTCTTTCTCCTTTTCCTGTGCGCGGAGCGCCGCCTGAGCGGCGTTATACCTGTATTTAAATCATACACGATTATGCGACTTCGCGCACCGGTTTTTTCGCGAAATACATGCAAAGATTTTCCGAATCCCCGTATGTTATTTTTCCGGTGCCGTCATTCCTGCTGTGGAAAATGGAACCTGCCGCCACACGGCGCGTCTAATCTGGCGTAATCCGGAAAACAGAACAAAAAAAGTTGAAAGAAGGGTTCCTTATTATGAAGAAACTGACGGCTCTCATTCTCGTTATGCTGATGCTCACCACCACGGCCCTGGCGGATCAGCTGATGGGCGGATGGAACGCCACCGAGTCTCCGGAGATGACCGAGGAAATCCGGGCGATCTTTGACAAAGGTATGGAAGGCCTCGTGGGCGTGAACTACGTGCCAGTCGCTTATCTCGCCTTTCAGGTTGTGAGTGGGACAAACCATTGCTTCCTCTGCCAGGCAACGGTTGTCTCGCCCAATGCGTCGCCCTATTACGCGCTGGTTTATCTCTATGAGAATCTGGACGGCCAGGTGACCGTTTCTCATATCACGGCGCTGGATCCGGGCAAGCTGCTCGAAGCCGGGGAAAACGCCGCTGAGGAGGACAGTTCCTTCTACGCGATGGTGACCGAGATGGACAAGGCCGACGTGGAAGCCTTTGCCGCAGTTGTGAAGCAGGCTTATCTGGACGCCGATTGGGAAACGATCGCCGGCATGATCAACTACCCCATCATCATGTACTCCGACGTCGAAGTGAAGGACGAGAGTGAATTCCTGGCCTACATGGACGGCAAACACGTTCTTGAGAGCGACAGGGAGGAGATGGAAAATGAAACCTGCGTAAACATGTTCTTCAACGGAGAAGGAATCTGCATGGGCGCGGGCGAAGTGTGGCTCGCGGATTTCAGCTCCTTTGACGGCGGAGAACCCGCGCTGCAGATCTTCGGCCTGAATGGAATCGTCCCCGATGAGCAGTAATCGTTCCACCGCGCGGCAGCAGCCAGGCCCCGGGTCTTCTGGCCCGGGGCCTTTTGCCGCCTGCGCTGCGCCTGGCAAGGGACTCAGGCAACAAAAGAGGGCGGGAATAAATCCCGTCCTTTTTTCTGTAGCCGCGCGGCGTCATTCCGTCAAACGGCGGTGAGGCGGGCCATGCCGCACACGGGCACCCGCAGAAGCGTCAGCTCCCCTGCCGTCTCCGCTTCTCCCGCCGCCCTGCCCATGCAGTCGAACAGCTCGGCGCGGAAGCGCCGGGACGCGGGCGCCGCCAGAGCCACCCGGGTATCGGGGGTAGCGTTGAGCAGGTACACCGTGTCCGCGTCCGCCGGCACATCGGCGATGCGGCCGCCGTCGTACAGGGCAATGACAGCTTCCCCGTCCCTGCGGGCCTGCACCACGGGATACAGGTTCTGCGGCGCCTGCACCTCCAGCGGCGCGCGCAGCAGCTCCCTGTGTTCACGGATGAAGCCCAGCCAGAAGGACAGCAGCCGCCTGTGCGCCTCCGGAAGCCCCTCCAGCCTCACGGATATCTGCGGCACGGCAAAAATCACCGACAGCAGCTGCAGCGCCGCGGCCTCGGGTTTATCTTCCCGGTGCCACATGAGCATATCCGAATGCACCGCGGTGGAGCCGGAGAGCAGCCGCAGGTCAACCGTGCCCACCCGGTTGCTGAGGGGATCGGCCGGACAGTCCCCCACGCGGAACATGTTGCCGAAGGCGCGCATCGCCGGGCCGATGTAGCTCTGGCGGAACTCGATCAGCACGTCGGGCTTCACGGCCCGCAGGGCGTTCATCACGTCGGTCATCAGCCGGTTCACGGCGCCCTCCACCAGGGCGTAGTCCATCCGCTCGTTGGGCGGGGGCAGCGGCCCTTGCCCCGGGTTGAAGGAATCGATGAAATCCAGCTTGAAACCATCCAGGTCCCACTCCCGCAGGGCCCGGACGTAGGTGTCGATCAGATACGAACGCACCTCGGGATAGCGGGGATCCAGTACGCCCGCCCCCATCCGGTCCAGGCGGCAGAGCAGCATGTCCCTGAAGGCGTCCCAGTGCTTCGAGTTGTAGCCCACGAAGGGAACGCTGTACCACAGCATGTACTTCATGCCCAGGGCGTGAATCTTCGCCACGTGAGCGCGCATATCCGGGATCTTGCTCGCTTCCGCCTGCCAGTCGCCGCAGAAGGCGTAGCCCCGGTTTCCGTCGCCGGTCTGCCAGCCGTCGTCCACGATCACGGTCTCCATGCCCATCTCCGCCGCCCTGGCGCACTCCGCCTCGATCTCGCCGGCGAAGGTGGCCTGGTGGAAGCTGTACCAGGTGGAATACATGGCATGGCGCGCAGTATCCGGCACGGCCGCCGGACGCAGACCGCAGTCCTCCTCCCACCAGGCCGTCACCCGGCGCAGCGCCTCGGCGAAGGACACGTCATCGCGGTCCCGGTAGAGCGTGACGGTGTACTCATGGGTGACGCCGGTGGCGTCCAGGGGAATCTCCACCCGACAGAGCAGCATGCCGTCCTCTTCGCGCACGCCCAGGGCGCAGCCCAGCTGGGTAAACACATCGCTGAGGGCCATGGTGAAACGGCTGCGCGCCGCGCTGTTGTAGAAGCAGAACACCGGCGCCGAGGAAGAGATCTTCGATTTTACCGGGCCCTGCCAGTCCACCCGCAGGGAGCGGTCGAAGCGGCAATTGGGGTGCCACTCGAACTGGATGTCCACCAGGGGCAGCGCCCAGGCGATGGTGAACACCGGCGCGGGGACGCCCGGCACGTCCCAACGCAGCCGGAAGCGGACGCGCTTGCCGTCCAGCGCCTCCGCGGTCACTTCGGCGGACATATTGACGGACAGGGTGAGATCTTGCCAGGTCTGCGTCATGGAAATGCCTCCAATCTGTATTTCGTCCGGCGCCGCGGCAGCGGCCCATCACAACACCTGTCTGTATTTTACCACGTTTCCGCTCCCTATTCCACCCTCCGCATGAAAAAAGCGCTCCCGAAGGAGCGCTTATGTCGGTCGGTCTTTCCGCGTCAGTTCCCGGCCTCGCTTTCGGCGATGCAGTAGTCTACCGTGCGGATCATGACGGTCCTGGCGGCAACCTCACACGCCTCGGCGCTGTCGGGATAGAGCAGATCCAGCAGCGCGCGGCGCTGGGCCAGCCAGTTGTTGAAGGTCATGCGATCGGAGGCCACGACCTTGCGGTCGTCGCCCTTCACCGCGCGATAACGGATATTTGCGTCGGCGTCAAGAGCGGCCACCCACATGCCCTGGGCCTTTTCCCAGGCTTCCTTGAGCGCTTCGTCGTCGGCAGCCCGCTCAAGCAGGTCGAGCACGGCGGCGTCTGTGGCGGCATGTTCGGGGCACAGGGCCTCGAGGTAGCGCACGTCGGCCTCCTGCCGCTCCAGAACGGCGCAGCCGCACTGGGCGGCGTCGGATGCCGTCAGCGCCGTCACGTCGTTCAGCCAGCTGTCAACGCGGTGTTCAGGAGCGGTGTGGACCTCGTAGCAGAGCTGGGCGCACTTGTTCTGCATGACGCCGGCAATCTTCTCCGCCACGGGCAGCTCGTCGCCGCTCACCAGCATGAGGGCGGCTTCGAAGACCTCCGCCTGAGCGTAGAACATCACGCGCTCATTCAGAATCGC
Source organism: Clostridiales bacterium Firm_10 (assembly GCA_001603025.1). Taxonomy (GTDB): domain Bacteria; phylum Bacillota; class Clostridia; order Christensenellales; family Aristaeellaceae; genus Firm-10. The sequence continues at coordinate 12,563 of LVAP01000031.1, forward strand.
AGCCTTGCCGCGGGGGCCGTCGGCGGCCTCGTACAGCGCGTTGTACAGTTTGTCGATTTCGCCCTGCCACAGCGCGCGGGCCAGTTTCCAGGTGGTCACGCGGGCCTCGTCTGTGGCCGCGCCGGCCAGCAGCGCTTCAATCTGGCGCTGCACCAACAGGTGCACGGCGCAGGTATGCTGCGTGTATTCGGCAACGCCGTCGCCCTTGGCGTTCAGCGTGAGCGTGCAGGGCACGTAGCCTTCGCCCTCGCCGGGCAGCGTCACCTTGCTGAAGCTCTCCTTCAGGTTGGTAATGTCATCTGGGTTGCCGTCGGTATCGCTCAGCACGTCGTTGGAGTTGACGCTGTCGAAGTAGCTGCCCATGGTGAAAACAGCGGTGGCGGTGTTCAGCACGTAGCCTCTGGTCACGTCGGCCGCGGTGACGGTGTGGCTGAAGCTGAAGCTCCGGGCCTCGTCGGGATGCAGGAGCTCAGCGCTGCCCAGTTCGGCCTCCGAGAAGCCCGCCAGCGCATCATACACGGTCACGTCGGTCAGCACGGTCTCGCCGGTGTTCACGGCGGTGATCTTGTAGGTGATGGTCTCGCCCTCGGTGTAATAGCTGCCGTTGGCGGGGTGACTGGTCTCGGTCTTGGTGAGGCTGAGGCCTGTCAGCACGCCGAAGGGATACTCGCCGTCCGGGTCCTTCTTGCCGGTGGTGGGATCGGGCGTCTCAAAGCCCGTCTTGGAGGTCACGGGATCGCTCACGGCGCTGACCTTATTGCCGCCGACATCCGTGCCGGAGGCCCCGGCGGTGTTGGTCACGCTCTTGAGTCCGCAGTCCATGGCCGTCACATAATAGCCGAAGCCCACGTCATGGGCGGTGTGGGGCGCCAGTTCGGCGATGGTGGCGATGACCTTGTCGCCAGTGGCCAGGGTGTCGGTCACCTTGATGTCGTGGATGGGCTGGTCGGTGTTGTTCACCACGAAGATGTTGTAGCCGATCTCCTCACCCTGCTGATAGAACTTGCCGTTCTTCGGCCCGGTCTTCTCCACCTTGGTTACGCTGATGGCGTTCGTCACCGGCACCGGCGGGAAGTCGCAGGTGGGCACGGTCACCGGGTTGGAGTTGGAGGTCACCGGGTCGCCCAGGCCCGGATCGGGCCAGGTGGCGGTGGCGGTGTTCTCGATGTAGGTTCTGGAAACATCCTCCGGCTGCACGGTGTAGACGTAGAAGTAGGTGTAGTTATTGCCGGGCTTCAGCGAGGCGATGGTGCCCAGCACGTGGGTGTTCTCGTCGTTGACATACAGCGGATCCTCCACGACGATGTTCGTCAGGGTGACGTCGCCCTTGTTGGTCATGCACACGCCGTAGAGCACATATTCGCCCTGGGCATAGCCCTGCGGACGGGGCCGCGGCGGCTCTTCCCATTTCTCGACCAGCAGGTTCTTGTAAGTGGTGTCCGGATCGGGCGTCCAGATGCTGTTGTCGATGGGATATGTGAACGCCTTCTCGTTGGAGAGGACCCACACATCGGTGGTGTGCGGATAATAGCCCCGGCCGTAGAACACGGCGCGGATGGTGCCGCTGTCCGCGATCTTGGCGGCGTCCAGCTTGAGGGAATCCGTGCCTTCGGTGTGTCCGCCGTGGGCGGCCAGCACCAGGCGGCCGTCCAGGCCCACGAAGGCATCCTCCGCCACGGTCAGGCTGCCGTCGGTGCTGGTGAAGCGCACCTTGAGGCCGCCGAAGTCGCAGTCCGCGTCGCCGATGTTGGTGAGGGTCCAGTTATAGGTGATGACCTCGCCGTCGGCGTAGGCGGTCTTCACGGGGCTCTGCTGGACCATGGAGAGCACCAGCTTGGGCTCGCCCGGTTCGACGACCACGGGGGGATCCTGCAGCAGCGGGATCTCGATCTTTACCACGTTGGTATTGTAGAAGTTGAAGTCCAGCACGGCGGCGTTCTCGGCGCTTTCCGCGCTGGGATCGCTCAGGCCGCCGGACACCAGCCAGCGGTGGCCGGCCTGCTGCACGTAGCGGATGATGACGCCGGCCTTCACGTCGTCCTCGGTCACCTTCGCGTGGTAGGTCTGGTGGTTTTCACCGCCGGGAACCAGCCAGTACCAGGTAGGCAAGTCGATGTCTATGTTGTCCAGGTAATAGGCCGCGCTGTCGTCCTGATACCAGGATGTCCAGCCGGACATGCGGGCCGCGGCTGTGCCCTTGTTGGTGAGGATCAGGGGCACGTCCACGACGTCGTCGACCTGCGGGTACACGACGGCCACGGGGCCGTCCACGGCGAGCTCCAAATCGACGTAGGAGCCGTCGTCCGGAGTCACACGCAGGGGCAGTGTGATGGTTTCCGTGTTGGAGAACACGTTCACATCCGCGTCGTCCCGCTTGCCGTAGTAATACACGGTGCGCCTGATCTCGCCCGCGTCCACGTCCTCCTGGGTCACATGGATGTGCAGCATGTCGTCGAAGTACAGGCCGGGCTGCAGCGGCCAGGGAACTCCGGTGCCTGTCCACAGATTCTCGATATACGGGCCGTTGAGGTCGTCGCCTGTTTCAGGGCTCCACATGACGTGGTTGTTGGCCCAGATCGCGACGCCGCCGTCATTGGTCACCTTCAGCGGCACGTCGATCCACTCGCCCAGGGCGCCGTCCGGCTGGCTGGGCGTGCCGGCTTCCACCTTCAGGGCGCCGTCGCCTTCCGGCGGAACCTGGCGCAGCGGGAACTCGAACTCCAGCTTGTTGGAGGCGATGTCTGTGTCACAGTCTTCGTACTCGGCCGCCTCGCTGACCACCCACGGATGGGCCTTGTGCCAGAAGACGCGGCGGATGACGCCCGCGTCCACGTCCGCCTGGGTCACTTCGATGCTGTAGATGGTAGTGAAGGAGTCGTCGTGATACAGCTTGAAGCCGCTGCCGCTGGTCACGCTCTCGTTGTCCAGGGGTCTGTCGTTGTCGTCGCCGTCGCGGGACACCCAGTAGTAGTCGTGCAGCGGCACAGAGCCCACGTTGGTGGCTTTGATGGGGATCTCGATGGTCTCGCCCAAGGCGCCGTCCGGCTGGCTGGCGGGGCCGGTCTGCTCGATGTACAGGTCGATGTCGCTGTCGTCGCTCT
>LVAP01000032.1 GCA_001603025.1 Clostridiales bacterium Firm_10
CCCGGTGCGACAGCCAGACCGCCAGCGTCCAACACTTTCACGGCGCTCAGGCCGCCCAGGCTGCCGATCCGCGAGATCACACCATCCTTAACGGCCACGTCCGCACGGTAACCGGGCCTTCCTGTGCCGTCAATCACCGTGCCGCCCCGAATCAGAACATCCTCCACTGCGCGCAGCCTCCCCTCATTCCAGCACCGCTTCCTGGAAACGCTCTATCGTTTCCGTTTCAATGCCGAGAACGCCACGGAGGTAGTCGTCCCCCATGACGTCCCACGCGGCCTGCAGATAGCTCTCGTCCGCGATGAACGCGCGATAAACGCTTTCGGCGAACACCTTGCCGCGCGTCGGCAGCAGCTGCTCATAAACGGCCCGGGCTTTCGGCAGATTGACCTGATTTGTGCTGAGATAATCCGCCATGATGACATTACGATCGACGCCCAGCGCCGTCATGACAAGCGCGGTCGTCATGCCGCAGCGGTCTTTTCCCTCCGAGCAGTGCCACAGCACGGCGCCTTGCCCGAAATCATGATTGAAAATGGTTTCAACGACACGCCGGAATCCGGAAATGCCGAATTCATCCGTCATCATTTCCCGATACAGATCGCGCATGTCAGGCAGCCGATCCGGCTCACCCTGCTTCTTCTCGTGTGTAATGCCGCCCTTCAGTTCGTCGATGATCGGGCAAGCCAGGTATTCAAGGCCATCCGTGCGGTCCGGCTTTTCCATGCGCTCCGTCCTGGTGCGCAGATCGATTATCCTGCGCAGGCCGTACTGCCTGCGCAGCAAAGCAAGGTCTTCCGGCGAAGCCTGCGCAAGGTGTGCCGAGCGAATCAGGCGGCCCGGCCGTATGGCGCGTCCGTCAGCCGTCTTTGTGCCGCCTAGATCACGTATGTTCTGGATCGTTGATAGGGTGATCGGTATCACAAGCGCACCATCCTCCCGCATTCATCTCTTTTTGTCATTATATCACAGAAAACCGGTTGGCGCAAACGGGCGTTTCTTTCCTTTCCCGTTGCCGCCCGCCGCGCGGCGTGATATAATAAAGCCGACGCGCCGCATCCCATCCCCTCGCGGCCGCATGCCAACATCAGGAAAGGACCGTGAATCACATGGAAAACAAGGCTTATCCCTATCGCGGCTTCATGCTGGACGTCGCCCGCCACTACATGCCCGTCTCGGAGGTTTGCCGCATCATTGAGGCTGCGGCGCTGTGCGGGATGAACCGCATGCACTGGCACCTGACGGATGACCAGGGCTGGCGCGTCGAGATCAAGCGCTATCCCAGGCTGACGGAGGTCGGCGCGATGCGCGGTTCCTCCTTCTTCGGCGCCGAAAACGAGGCGGAAAACAACTGCGGCTATTATACGCAGGCTGAAATCCGCGGCGTGGTGGCGTTTGCGCGAGCCCACGGTATCGAGATCGTGCCGGAAATCGAAATCCCGGGCCATGCCAGCGCCATGCTGGCCGCTTACCCAGAATACGGCTGCCGCCGTGAGATTGCCGAGCCGGACGGCATAACCGTCTCCGAAAAGCCTTACGATTACCAGGTGGTCACCATCGCGGGCGTTTTTCCAAACCTCATCTGCGCGGGCCGCGACGAGTGCGTCCGCTTCCTCAAGGATATCCTGGACGAAATCACCGATCTCTTCCCCGGCCCGGAGATCCATATCGGCGGCGATGAGGCCGTCAAGCTGCATTGGCGCCGCTGCCCGGACTGCCAGAAGCGCATCCGCGATGAAGGACTGTCCAACGAGCGCGAGCTGCAGCGCTGGCTGGTGCTGCAAATCGGCGAATACCTGGCGCAGAAGGGCCGGCGCACCATCGTGTGGAACGAATCGCTGGAAGGCGGCCTGCTGCCTGAGCATTTCATCGTTCAGCACTGGTGGGGTAACGACAGCGAAACCGCCGCGTTCATGGCGGCGGGCGGGCAGGTCATCTCTTCCGAAACAGAGCACTACTATATCAGCCGCCCCTATGGGGATATCGATGTTTACAACATCTGGAACGCGCCGTCCGTGCCGGATTACGCCCGCGAAAATCCACAAAACCTGCTGGGCATCGAGTGCCCCATGTGGGGCGAACGCGTCACCAACGCGCGCCGCGCTGCCTACCTCCTCTTCCCGAGGATCCCCGCCGTGGCGCTCAAAGCCAGTCGGCCGAACGCCGCGCCTTCCTGGGAAGAATTCCAGGATGCCATCCGCGCGGCACAGAAGCGGATCGAGCCGCTCGGGCTGAACGCCGCCCCGGAACGCGTGTGGAAGATTTCTCCCGAAGAAGCGGCCGCCGAACAGGCAAAGCGCGCCGCTCTGCGGGATGTTCCCGAAATGAAGAACACCTGGCGCATCTGCGACGGCTTGCTGCTGCAGGAAAAGCTCGAAAAGCTGCTGCAGGACATTGGCATGCCGAGGCCCTTCGCCCTGCGCGCCATGGATTTCGCCTGGACGGCCGTTCCGGAATACTGCGGCGAACAGCCGCAGGCCAACGGCGACGGCGCGGACGAGCTCGCGCAGCACCTGCTGACCGCCCTCGGGAACCGCGACCACGGCCCGTGGAAGGACCTGCCGGAGGACGTCTGGATCGCAACCCTGAAGTGCTTCACCCGCTTTGTCAACGAACACTTCCGCGCCACGGGCGCCTATGCCTTTGACCGCGGTTTCTGGACGACCCGGCAAATCAACGCGCGCCTGTTCCGCATCGGAGAGCTGGAATATGAGCTGCGGGAAGATGAGAACAGCCGCGCGATCTCGCTGCACATCCCCTCAGACACCCGCATGACGCCCGATCTTCTGAACAGATCCGTTGCCGAAGCGCGTGCGTTCCTCGCGCGGTATTTCCCGGATTGGGCAGATCTTCCGATGACCTGCCACACATGGCTGCTCTCCCCGGCGCTCAAGTCGATGCTCCCGGAAAATTCAAACATTCTCCGCTTCCAGCGGGCGTTTGACATTTCAGAAGTGAATCCGGATACTGACGGCGCCATCACCTGGGTGTTCAACCTCACCGGCAGGCAGAAAGCCGAACTCCATCCGGAGGCTCTGTCGAATCTGCCTGAAGACACGACGCTGCAGCGCCGCATGAAGGCGCTCTTGATGGCGGGCGGCAAGCCCGGAGAAGCGCGCGGAACGCTGGCGCGAGCCTTTGAGTAAACGCATGCAAATGGGAGTGATGCAATGAACGCAATTCTCGCGCGCCTTCGGGCCATGGAGGGCGACGTTTCGCTCTTCTACAGACCGCTGACGGGCGGCGAAGGCATCGCCTTCAACGCGGATGCGCCTCTCTGCGCGGCAAGCGTCATCAAGCTGCCCATCATGATCGAGGCGTTCCGGCAGATCGCGGCCGGCCAGCTGGACGCCAATCGGGAATACGAGCTGCGGCCGGAGCACAAGCTGCCGCCCTGCGGCGTGCTCACCTTTATGCACAACGGACTGCGCGTCACGCTGGAGGATCTGATCACGCTGATGATCATCGTGAGCGACAACACCGCCACGAACATGGTCATTGACATCATCGGCATGGAAAACGTAAACGCCACGATGCGCACGTGCGGCGCCGCCGGCACGATTCTGCGGCGCAGGCTGTTCGACAGCGAGGCTTCCGCCCGCGGCATTGAGAACGTAATAACCGCGGCCGACATCGGCCGCCTGCTGGAAGGGCTGTATGCTGGACGGCTGGTCTCCCCTGCCGTCAGCGCCAGGATGCTGGACATCCTGCGCGCGCAGCAGCTCAACGGGAAGTTCCCCTTCTTCCTGGATTGCGGCATTGCGCACAAGACCGGCGAGGATGACGGCATCACCCACGACGCCGCCATCATCTACGCGCCAAAGCCGTTTGTGCTGTGCATGTTCGGAAACCGCACCAATGTGCCGGCCTTCGAACGCCTGATGCAGGACGCTGCCTTGCGGCTGTATGATCTGAACAACTGACGAAAAGACGATTCAAAAGGCGGGAAAGCTTCTGCTCTCCCGCCCTTTGTTTTTACGCCATCCTGCCCAGTCGCTCAGCGCACCGCCAGGAAATAATACGTGTTCGGATAGGCCGATTTGCCGTCCACCATGTTGTACAGCTCGGTGCACGTAATAAAATCATAGCCCTCTTCGATGAGCTTGGGCAAAATCCGTTCCAGCGCCTCAGCCGTCGCGGGAATGGTCTGGTGCATCAACACCACGCCCATGTGCTTTGCTCCGCCGATAACCCGGTTGTAGATGTTGTTGGCGCTCTGGTATTTCCAATCCAGCGAGTCCGCGTTCCAGATGAAATCGGGCCGTTTATCCGCCGAAGCGAGGGCCGCGGTCGACCGGCCGTACGGCGCGCGGAAGATAGTGGGCTTTTTGCCGGTAATATCCTCGATGATCTCATCGCAGATGCGGATGTCGTTCAACGCGTAATTCAGGCTCACCTGATCCAGGTGCGGATGCGTGTGCGTATGGTTGCCGATCTCGTGCCCGGCGGCGACCATCTGCAGCAGCACGCTCTTGTAGGTATAGGAGGCGTCGTTGCCGACCAGGAAGAAGGTGGCCTTCACGCCGTAGCGATTCAGCACGTTCAGGATGCGCGCCGAGTTGTCGCTCATGGTCCCGTCGAATGTCAGGGCGATCAGTTTATTGGGCTGTCCGGTGACGGTGACGCGGCAGACGGCGTTCAGGTTGATGCCGCCGTTGGCGTGCGCGGTGACCGTGCAGGTGCCCGCCTTATGCCCGATGACCCGACCGTCTGGCGTCACGACAGCAACCTTGGGATCGCTCACAGACCAGGAGACCGAGCGATCGCCCGCAGTGGCGGGAAGGACGTTGGCGTTCAGCTGCACCGATTTGCCGCTCTCCACGGAAAGGGTGCCGCGGTCGAGCGAGATGGATTCCGCGGGATCCACCACGCGCACATTCAGCGCCGCGGTCCGGCCATTGACGGAAGAGATGGTCACGGTGGTGCTGCCGGAGCGGACGCCGGCGATCGTGCCATCTGCGCGGACGGCGGCGACACCCGGGTCGGCGGAGGTCAGCGTCAGGTGGGTGTTTGTGGCGTCAGCCGGCCTAATGGCGACCTGCGGTCTCATGCTGCCGCCCCGCACCACGGTCACGCTTTTCGCATCCAGAGACAGCGAAGCCACGGGGATCTCCACATACACCGTGCAGGAGGCTTCGTGTCCGCGCACGTCGCGGGCGATGATCCGGCAGGAGCCCACCTTTCTGCCGCTCACCGTGCCGGACTGGTTGACGGTGGCAATGGAGGTGTCCGTCGAAATCCAGGTGACTTTTTTGCTGAATGCCTCGGCAGGCTGTACCTCAGCCGCGAGGCGGCCCGTGCGGTTCAGCGCGACGGTCAGCTCGCTCTGTTTGATCGCGACGGAAGCCGGCGGCAGATAGGAACGGATGCTGATCGAGCGGCGGACGCCGTTGGACGCGGTGGCCGTGATGACGACGCTGCCGGAGGAAACGGCCCGCACCACGCCGCTGGCGCTGACCGTGGCCACTTCTGGCCTGGAGGATGTCCATGTCACGGTTTTGTTCGTGGTGTTTTCCGGCGAAATGCCAGCCGTCAGCTGCAGCCCGCCCTCGCCCAGGTAAACAGCGCGTTCCGGCGCCGTGAGGGCGATGGAGCGCGCGCCCACCTCCACGCGGACGGTGCAGCGGGCGCTGACACCCGCGGACGTTGTGGCTGTGATAATCGCCGTGCCCTCCTTGCGGCCCGTAACGGTGCCCGAACTGTTCACGGTGGCAACAGATGGATCGGATGACGACCAGGTAAGCCTGCGGTTGTAGGCGTTGGAGGGACCAACAACGGCCGGAATGCGCACCGACTTGCCGGCATAGGCGGTCAGCTCGGCGTGCTTCAGCTCGACGATGGTGGCCGGTATGCGCACGTGGATGGTCTGCGTGCGGCGGATGCCGTTGGCCGTCTCCGCCATGATGCGCGCAGAACCCAGACCTACGGGGGTCACGTAGCCGTTGGCGTCAACGGCGGCGACATCCGGATTTGAGCTGCTCCAGACCACGGTCTTGTTCGTGGTATCCTCCGGCGACACAGTCGCGCTGATCTGTGTGCCGCCCATGCCCACATAAATGGTGTTGGATTCGGCCTTCAGGGTGAGTGAACGCGCGCCCACCTCCACATGGACGACGCAGGCGGCAGTCTGTCCCTGCGCGGTGGAGGCGGTGATGACCGCTGTGCCTTCCTTCCGGCCCACGACGGTGCCGCCGGAGTTGACCGTGGCGACAGCGGGATCGGAAGATGTCCAGGTGACGCGGCGAATGAATGCGTTGGACGGCGTGACCGTCGCCCTCAGGCGGGTGCTCTTGCCGGCAAAAGCAGTCATTTCAGTCTTGTCCAGGGTGATGCCGCTGGTGGGAATGCGGACGTGAATCCTCACATAGCGCTTCGCGCCGCTGGCGGCTGTGGCGGTAATCCGGACACTGCCGGCCTTCAGCGGCGTCACGAAGCCGGCCGCATCCACAGAGGCGATTGCCGGATCGGATGATTCCCATGTGATGGCCTTGTTCGTGGTGTCAGCCGGCTGAACCGAGGCGGCAAACTGGACGCCTGCCAGTCCCTGATACAGCGTGGTCTCCGGCGCGGAAAGTGACACAGACCGGGCGCCTACCTCCACGGTCACGCGGCAGGAGGCCGTCGCCCCGGAAGGCACGGATGCCGTGATGACTGCGGTACCGACTGATTTGGCGCTCACCGAGCCGTAACGGCTGACGGCGGCTACGTCGGGATTGGAGCTCGTCCAGGTGACCTCTTCGCGGAACCCCTCCTCCTGAGCCGCCCGCAGCGTCAGCGAGCGCGGCAGATAGAGCAGCGCGTCGGACTGGCTGAGCGTCAGCGCGTTGCCGGTTTCCGCCTGAGCCGCCACAGGGAGCAGGCAGAGCAGCAGCGCCGCGAAAACCAGAACTGCGACCCGTCTTTTCATGGGCAAAACATCCTTTCAATCCGGCTGTTTTTCAAAGTCGATCAGGCGGGCAGGCGGGATCAGGCCTGCCAGTCGATCGGATAATCCTTCAGGTATTCCTCCAGCAACCCGCATTCATCCAGCGTCTTGAAGAGTGTGTAGCGGCTGCGGTAGTCCTTTGCGCAGTGCATGGAGAGGTTCAGCAGCGGCTCTTCCACGCCGCAGTCCGCCGGCGTCATCTGCGCGCCCAATCGCGCCATAGCGCCTCGGATATCCTCCAGCGGCGGGAGGCTGGCGATGCACTCCCTGATTTGATCGAAGCGCTCCTGCGCGCGCCTTATGCGGCGTTCCTGCTCCTCCCAGGTGAGGAAATCGCATTCGTTTTCGCGGATGATCGAAGCAGCCGCTTCTTCCCCGTAAGCGTGTACCAGCCATTTCTCCCGCTCTGCACGGGTCTGACGCTTGGCCTTGAGGGCCTGCAGGTCCAGTTTACTCAGGTCCTCCTGCGCAAAGCGGGTGAACAGGGGCCAGACCAGCAGCGTGGCCACGCCCACGGCCGCGCCGTGCTGCGGGGCTTTACGGCCGTTCATCATCTGCATCATCTCCCAATAATGGGCGATGTTGTGTTCGACGGAAGCAACAGCCCGCGTGTGGCCGATGATCATGATGGTGATGCCGGCCAGCAGCAGCGCTTCGATGAGAATGCGCATGCCCTTCTCGGAGCGGCTCCGTATTTCATCCACGTTCTCCACCAGCTTATTGACCGCGTCCGTAACGATCTCGCCGCAGGTTGGGCAGTATGCCTCGTCGTTGATGATGCTGCCGATGATCCAATCGACTTTCGCGATGTACTTTCCCAGCACGTCGCCTACCCCGGAACAGACCATTTCCATCGGCGCCGTTCTGAGGACGTCGAGGTCGCATATGATGATCTCCGGGCATTTCCCCTCGCGGTGAATTTTGATGCCGCGCAGCGTCAGTGGACACACGGACGAGGTGTAGCCGTCCATGGAAGCGGCCGTGCCGACGCAAACCATGGGAAGGCCGATCCGCTTCGCGTTCACGCGCACTGTGTCTGTTATGGAGCCCGAGCCAACGGACACAAGGAATTGCGTGTCTGCCGTGATCGTCAGGAATACCTCGCCCACTGCCCGTTCATCCGGCTCCATGGGAGCGTCCCGCCTGATGACGCAGGGCGTCACGTTGAATCCATCTGCCGTCAGCAGCTCGAAAGTGCGCCGCCCGGCGACCTCCCAGGTGATGTTGTCGGCGACCAGCACGCACCTGTCGCCCAGGTTGCGCCGTCGGATACAGCGGGCGATGTTGTCCAGCACGCCGCTGCCCACGTAAATATCCTGGGCGGGTTCATTGTGTTCGCAGGGGCAGCCGCATTCCAGGCCGGAAATGACGAGACGGCCATCCGCCTCATAGGAAAGCTGATAACTCAAGTGAAATCCATCCTTTCGCACGGTCGGGCGCGTGCGGACAGCGGTCAATGCGCCCACTTATCCCAAACGGAGCTGCGCCGCGTTTTCCGGCACAGCCCCGTTTTTTGCCTCATGACTGCGAGTTCTGGTTTCAGACGTGCGGTTTGGATACGCCGACTGCCTCCAGCACCTCGTAGCGATCCATCTGCAGGTGCTTCTTCATCTGCAGCGCTTCCTCGATGGGCGTTTCCACAATAGCGCCGTCCCTCGTGGAGATGACCAGGTTCGTCCGACCCTCAGCCAGGGCTTTCACGGCGAAATAACCCATGCGGGTCGCCGTTTCCCTGTCGCGGGCATTGGGTGAGCCGCCCCTCTGGATATGGCCCAGCACGGTCACACGCGGCTCGATGCCGATCGCCTCGTGAATCTGCTTGGCAATTTCCACGGCGCTGCCCGCGCCTTCCGCCACGACCACCATGAAGTGCGTGACGCCGGCCAGCCGCGCGCTGCGGATGCGTTCAACCACGTCGCGTTCAAAGTTCAGCTCGCGTTCCGGCACCAGCACAGCCGTCGCGCCGACGGATATGCCCACATAAAGAGCCAGGAAGCCGGCGTTGCGCCCCATGACTTCCACGACGGAGCACCGTTCGTGGGACTGCATGGTGTCGCGCAATTTGTCGATGCACTCGATGGCCGTGTTGCAGGCCGTGTCAAAGCCGATGGTATAATTCGTGCAGCCGATGTCATTGTCGATCGTCGCCGGAACGCCCACCACCGGGATGCCCATGCGGGAGAAATCGAGCGCGCCGCGGAAAGTACCGTCACCGCCGATAGCCACCACGGCGTCTATGCCCAGCATTTTGCAGGTGGCGACCGCCTTCAGCCGACCCTTTTCCTCCCTGAATTCATCGCTGCGCGCGGTATAGAGCATCGTGCCGCCCCGATCCAGAATATGGCCGACAGCGGCGCCGTCAAGCTGCACAAAGTCGCTGTTGATCAGACCCTGCCAGCCGCGTCGGATGCCGATACACTCCAAGCCGAAGCTGATGGCCGTTCGCACAACAGCGCGAACCGCCGCGTTCATGCCGGGCGCGTCCCCGCCGCTCGTCAGTACGCCGATGCGTTTGATCTTGCCATCCATCGATTTCTGCTCCTTTCTGTATCCCCAGCGCTGATCTTTTGGTGAAACCCATGATTTGCATCTCTTTTATAATTATAACAGGATGCAGACAAATAATCAATGGTCAAATGGTCTGCCGCGGACAAAAACCAGCCATTTTCCCGAATGATCAATCCCCTGTCTTTTTCCGTTCCAGCTGGCTCCTGCGCCGGTATTCGTTGAGCGTGAGGCCGTAATATTCCCTGAACTTGGCGGAGAAATACTGCAGTCGGCTGTAACCGACCTCCTCACAGATCTGCTCGTTGGTCATAATGCCCCCGGCCAGCAGCCGCGCGGCATGCTCCATGCGGATTTCCTGCAGGTAATCCACCAGCTTTTTCCCCGTCTCCTGGTGGAACATACGGCTCAGATGCCCCGTGCTGATGCTTAACGCATCGGCAATGGACTGAATGGACAGCTCTGCCGGCGGGGTGTTGCGGATGTGATGGATGGCATACTGCACCACGCTCCGGTTGCCCTCGGCGCTCTGCTTCGCCAGGTAGGCGCTGAGTGCGAGGCTGTCCTGCCTCAGGCGGCTGGCAAATTCGTCGATGCCTTCAATGTGGTAGTAGGCGTTCATCAGGTTATCGCCATACACCTCTTCGGGCGAGCCTTTCACGTCGTATACCGCCTTGCACAGGAACATGGCGGCCAACAGCATGAGGGCGCGCACGGTGCCCATCGAGGGAACGCTCTCTTTCAGTCGGGCGACGATTTCTTCGACTGCCGCGTCCACCTTTTCCACGGGCTGGCGGCGGATGACGCCGGTCAGGTTGTACAGGTCGGTGATCAGCGGGGAAAGCGCCTCCTCTCCCTGCAGGCGCGGCGCTCCCACATCGAAAACAAACACTGGCCCCTGCTGGCCAAAATAGCGCGAAGACAGCGCCCGTCTGGCGCAGCGAAAGCTGGCGGGAATCATGTCTTCCGCTGTGGCGAGAATGCCCACGCCGAAGGCGAGGGGATGCCCCAGAGTTTCCAGGCTTTCTCCCGCCTTTCGCAGCAGCGACGTAACGGCGGATGCGTCCTGCCCGTGATTGATCAGGTACACCCGTTCCTTTTCGCGGCTGTCGAAAGGGACAATGGTGAAGGACGGAGCCGGGAAGCAGTCCAGGATGGTTTTTTCATCCTGAGGCGAAGGCTTGGCGGATGCCAGCGCCACCTGGAAAAAGGGATGCGGAAACTCTATGCCCAGCTGTGGCATGGGCGCCGTGTAGTGGGCCTCGCCGCTGATCAGGCAATTGAGCCAGGCAGCCTGCAGCACCGGACGGCTCTGGCGCAGGAATTCGCCGCGCTCCTTCCGGTATCTGTCCATATCCTGCAGGGCTGTTTCCAACGTCAGGAAATGCTCGCTCGGCGAATCGATCAGTCCGCCGCCCCCTCGTTTCTCACCAGGCGCGGCAAAATGGCGCATCAGCCGTCTCATCGGCCGGCCATAATGCTTCATGAGCACCAGGAGCACGCCGACCAGGCCCGCGCACAGGAGCATCACGCACAGGATGACCCAGGTAGAGATCAGATGATCATACTGTTTCAGCCAGCCCCGGTCATGGCGGGCCAGCACGTACATAAAGCGGCCGTTCGGGTCGCTGCTCTCTGTCAAAAGAGTCTGTTCGCCGTTCTGCAGGCGCACCGCCTGGCCGGAAGATTCGGCCAGCGGCAGCTGCGTACCGACGAGTGAAGCATCCGCGGCGCTCCACACGACACCCTGGAAATCTGTCAGCAGGATCCCATCACCGTCTTCCAGCGTGCGCAGGGAGCCCTTCAGCAGCGTGTGCAGCTTTTCCTCCTGCACGGCAGTGACGATCATCGGCGCGCCGCACTCTGTGAATATGCCCGGGCAGGGACGCGCGTACACCACGTAGGGGACATCCAGCGCATTCTCCCGGAAAACACGGCGAATCCACACGGAATCAGCCGGATCCAGCGAAAGGAGGAAGGCGTAGTTGCTGGCCTGCACGGTGTACTTTTTGTCGTCCAGAAAACGGACGCCTTCCGAGCCCACCACCATGGCCATGCCGGGAAAATAGATGTCCACATGGCTGCTCTGGGGAATGGCGGCATTGACGTCGGCGCACCAGCCGGACAGGGTGCGTATCCTGAGGCTGTCGGCCTCGCCGCGGACACAGATGTCCTGCAGCGCTTCCGCGAAACCTGCCTTGGCTGTGAGCCGGCGCGCGGCTTCGTTCCGTATCGGCTCCATTACCTGGACGTTGGCGTTGTCGCTGAGGACTGTGATCTGTTCCCTGAGCGTGTAGCGGAGCTCCCGGTTCTGTATAGAGCTGTACAGCAGGAGGAAAATGGCCACCAGCGTCACGGCGATGACCGTAAAAATCATCACGATCCATACGCTGGCCAGATTGACGCTTCGTCGGCCGCTCATGGCGTCCTCCCCCTTTCTGCCGTGCTTTGTCCCTTTCCCATTATACCTTTTTTGCTCCCGTTTCGCAAGAAAAAAGAACGGGCCGGGAGGAACAGCCCGCGGCCGCATCGCCGCGCCCCGTCCTCCCTGCCCTTGTTTCAAGGTGGATCGCCCGCGTATCTGTTATGCCAGCTGCGCCTCCTTCACAGATTCCGTCATCGTCAGGAGCAGCTCGCCGCCCGCCATCATCTCCCGCACGGACAGCGAGAGAACATCCAGCTTTTTCCCGTTGAACCGGGCCTCCTTCACGTAAATGCCCTTTCCCTGCCGGCTGATGATGAAGCTCCGCCCGTTGGCCAGCGAAAGGCGCGCGCCGCTCACGCGGGGCGAGGCGACGATCATCAAATCCTGTCCGCTGACGGGAAACAGCCCGAGCGCGTTCCAGAGGTAGCACGAGCAGAGGCCGCCGCTGTCGTTGTTGCCGGGCACGCCCCCGCGACCCGCGACGAACATGTACGCCAGGGCGCCGCTGACCACCTCGCAAAGCCGGTCGTGCCGCTCCGCGAAGTGATATACATAGGGCGATTCCATGTCCGTCTCGTTGTTGAAACCCTCAAAGCAGCAGGCCGTTTCATCCTCGGGATGCACAAATCCGAAAAAGCGGTCTGCCAGCGCCGCAAACGCCTCTTTCCCGCCGGCAAGCGCCATCCTTGCGGGCATGTCGTGCATGAGGCGGAAGGAATAATTCCACTTCGTGCCCTCGTAGAACCGTTCGCCATCCCGGAGCAGGCCGGTTTTTTCATCAAAGGCATTGACCCAGAGCGCCGCGACGGATTCGAAGCGCGCGGCAGCGGCTCCGTCTCCCGCCTCGCGCGCCATGAGGGCGCAGGCCGCACAGGCGTCCGTAATGTCGATGAGGAAGGCCTTGTGCTTCGCAGCCTCCCAATGCGCCGCATATTCAGCAAACCGACCGAAGTCGAAAGCGTCAGCCAGCATCAGACGGATCGCCCGCTTCACATCGAAATCGACGCCGCGCAGCCAGGCGTCCACGATCGAATGTTCAGCCAGCATGCGCGCCTGCGCCGTGCTGATGGACTCGTAGTCGCCGCACATCATCAGCGTGTGGGGCATCTTCTTCGTGGCTTCGGCCACATTCAGCATCGTCATGACGATCTTCCGGGCCATGTCAGGATAGAGCGTATAGATCAGCGGCAGCGCGGTCTTGTACTGATCCCAGATGGTCGCGAATTCCAGCGTGAAATCCTCCTCGTCGTAGAGGAAGCTCTCGCCGCTGAAATCGCAGGGCTTCACCAGCGAGTGATACAGATTCGAGTAGAATATCTCATAGTCGCGCAGGTCGTCAAACTGCGCGTCCACGCGCGATAATGCCTTATTCCATTCTGCACGGGCCTGCCGGCGGGCTTCGTCAAAACCCAGGGCGTTGGTCAGCGCGTCGCGCCGGGCGATGTCCGCATTCTTCGGCGACAGTCCCAGCGTGACGTTCACCGTTTCCGACGTGTCGAACACAACGCCAAAGGTGTGCCCGGGATCGAGCGCGAGCTCACGCTCCTCTCGCTGAATGCCATCCGCCCACAGCTTCAGCGCTCCGGAAACGCCTTCAACCCGGATGCAGAAAAAAATGGTCAGCTGGTGCAGGCGCGCGCTCACCTCTGCCTCGCGATCAGAAATGAGGCGCAGGTGAGCCTCTCCCGCCGGGGAGCGCAGGTGGCCGCCGTCGTCATACAGCCCGTCGTTCGAGAAATCGACGGACACCCGGCCGCCTCCCTCCGGAAAGGTGATGCGGTGCAGCGCTGCGCGGCGCGTCACAGTCACTTCGCAGAGCGCGCCGCTGAGCGAATCCCTGCAGGCGTACCAGCCTGGCTCGGCGCGCTCGCCGTCGAAAACGCGCGGCGCCGCGGCGCCGGCCAGATCGCCCGTGAAGGGCGACACCACCGCATAGTTATAAAAGGTGTCGATATCGCCCGTGCCGTCGTTCTGCAGGTGTGAAATGCCCCGGAACATGTCCTGAGGCCAGAGCTTTTTTATCTCCTCATGCGTGTTGTACATCAGCCGTCCGTAGCCGGATGAATAGCCGCCGCTGTAACAGCCCGCTGTGATCCGCCCGAAGGGCAGCGCCGCCGCCGGCGTGTTATTTCCGCAGCGTCCCTTGATGAAGCGCCAGGCCGCGGCGACGCCCTGCGGCTGCGGCAGGTCGATCTCACCGCATCCCTGGAACACGTTCACATAGCCGCAATAATCCTTCATTCCCGTCCTCCACCGTTCAGTCCAGCCTGCCGACGAACACCATTTCCGTTTTGATTTTCCACGGATCGGCGCGTGAAATGTCAAAGATCCGGCCGCCGCGCAGGCGTTCGCGGTCCTGCCCCGGATCATTGGCGCGCGTGCCGTACGCCTGGTAGCCGATGCTCCCGTCAAATCCCATGTGAATGCCGCAGTATACGCCGTCAAAGGTGTTGATGTGATCGTGTCCGGCAAAGATGGCTTTCACGTCGCCGCGCTGGAATACGGCCGCGAAGATGCCGGAGTTGATCTCCGAATTGCTCAGCCGCTCGTTGTATTCGCCCTTCAGCTGCGTGCGCGTTGCGTTTCTCAGCATGGCGTTGAACTCATACAGCGGGATGTGAAACATCATCAGCGAGGGGATCTTCCGGCCGCAGAGCTTTTCCAGCGCCACGGAAGTGTTCCAGTACCACATCACCTGCTCGAAGCGAATAAAATCGTAATCCGCATATGAGGCGATAGGCATGGGCATCATCACATCCCAGTACAGGTCGCCTCCGTAGCTGAGCGGCACGGTCTGCGACTGCCAGTCCTGCTGGGAGTCGATGCCCCACACGCCGAACAGCGGTTCACCGGCCTCATCCGTGATAGGCAGGAAGTAATTTCCCGTGCCCGGCAGCTCCTCTGGGCCTGTCCGGGAGACGCAGTGCGGGTAGCTCTCATACACCGTCTGCTGCCAGCGCTTGGAAAGCACGTCCGTCTGGTCGTGGTTGCCGTAGACGTGCGCCCACGGGATCCCTCTCTCCTCCATCGGCGAAGCGATCAGCGCCAGCTGCGCCATGAAATCCTCCTTCGTCGCGCAGCCGGACACGTTGTCGCCGTTCAGCAGCACAAGGTCGGGCTTCGTGCGGTCGATCAGCAGGCCCATCGCGCGGATGGTCCGGTCGTCTGCGCTCGGCTTCTGGTGGGCATCGCTCATCATCAGGATGCGATAGCCGCCGTCCTTCCGGAACGTGAGCGGCAGTTTGGTCGCGAATTCATCGGGCAGGCGCATAATTAACTTCCTTCCGTCGCTGTGCGTTGTTTTGTGTGCAATGCCACAATGGGGCCGCTCCGACAGAGCGGCCCCGGATCAGATTGACAAAGCCTGTTACCTGGAGTGATACCACTCGTTGGCTTCCTCGGTGACCGCCGTGCCGCCCATGGCGTACCAGCTGTCGACAAAGCCATCAAACGCATCCACGGGCGCCTCGCCGGTGATGATGCCGATGTAAGTGGTCAGGCGCAGGGTTTCCATGCTGGTCCAGCAGTTGGGCATGGAAGCCGTGGTGATGGGCAGCAGGGTATTGGAGTAGCCGCCCGTCTGGAACTGCGGCATGCTCATCGCCCAGTTGTACTGAGCGGGCTTGGCCTTCATGGCGAAATTGGGATTCTGCAGGGTGTTGAACATGTTGGTGTGGCTGCCTTCGTCGGCCTTGGTATGGCCTTCCTTGGCCACGAAGCCCAGCAGGTCGTCATAGTCGTACTGATCGGACTCCAGATCCCAGTTCCAAATCTTCTCCCAGGTATCGAAGTCAGAGCCGATGTTGTTGATGACCTCCAAAATACGGGCCACCTTGGCGGGCTGCTCGGCCAGCTGATAGCTGAACACGATGGCTTCGTCCGTGGTCAGGCCCCAGCTCTCACCGCCCTGCTTGCCGTCCGGGCCGGTGGGGTTGTAGCCGATGATCATGTTCTCATAGCCCACAGTGGAAGCGAAGGTGCGCATGGTGCGGCCAAATTTGAAGTTGGTGCCGGCGCCAGTCGCCTCATCTTCGGGGCCGTCGAAGTCGGGAGCCAGATGATAGTACGCGCCGGAAGAAGAGAAGCCGATCTGCCCGTTCTCAAACGGCACGGACAGCGCCCAGTAGCCGCCCTGGTTCTCGCCGGTGATGAACTCAGGATCGATCAGACCGTCGCTGTACCACTTGGCCAGCAGCGTCAGAGCGTCCTTCATGCTGGGATACACAGCGCCGTAGACCAGGTCGCCGTTCTCGTCCTCGATCCAGCGGTCCGGCAGCGCGCCGAAGGCGCCGAAGATGGGATTCATGCCGGTGTTGCTCAGCGCGTAAGTGTCCTTCTCGCCATTGCCGTCCGGATCCTCGTTGGCGAACTTGTAGAACACGTCTTCGCACTCCTCAAGCGTCATGGGCACCTTGCCGTCGGTGTAGCCGAATTTGGCCAGCCAGTCGGCGCGCCAGAAGGGCGCATAGTTGAAGCGGCCGTCGCCGTTGACGCGGGGCAGGCCGTAATTCACGCCGGCATAGGAGACGGTGTTGAAGCAGCCGGGATCGTACTCGATCAGCCAGGCGTAGCTCTCCGGCATGCACTTCTGGATGACCTCGATGGGCAGGGGCATCACGACGCCCTGCTTGACATACTTGGAGAACTGCTCAGCGTTCTGCAGCATGAACACATCGGGGATCTCGCCGCCGATAATGCGGGTTGTGAGCAGCTCGTCGTAGTTCTCGCGTTCCAGGAACCACACATCCAGATCCACGTTGAACTTCTCTTCCAGCCAGGCGACGACGGTGTCTCCCTCAGGGATGGCATCGGTGTCATGGCCGGCCAGCCAGGCGATCGAGACCTTTTCCGCCGGATCGGACGTATACGCGTCCAGATCCACGTCGGCCAGCGCCGCGGACGCGGCCGTCAGCAGCAGGCACAGCAGCAGGCACAACAGTTTCTTCATGGAAATACCTCCTTGGCATATGGATTATTATCCGGGCACCGCCCGGCGGACAACGTTGTTCAGCCCTTCAGCGAGCCGATGAGCATGCCCTTCACAAAGTACTTCTGCAGGAAGGGATAGACGCAGATGATCGGCACGGTGGCCAGCATGATGGAAGCGGCGCGCAGCGTAACGATGTCTGTGTCGGTGCTGTTGGCCACGGCTTCACTGGCGGCCGTCATCTCCTTGGAATCGGTCAGAATGATGCGGCGCAGCACCACCTGCAGTACGTACTTCGATGAATCCGTAATGTAGAGCAGGCAGTTGAAATAGGCATTCCAGTTGCTCACGATGACCCACAGGCTGATTGTGGCCAGAATCGGCGTGCTCAGCGGAAGCACCACGCGCATCAGCACCTGCAGGGAGTTCGCGCCGTCAATGATGGCGGCTTCTTCCAGCCCCTCGGGCAGCGTCATGAAGTAGTTGCGGGCGATGATGACATGCGTCACCGAGATGCAGTGCGGCAGGATGATGGCGAAGTAGGAATTGCGCATATGCAGCGTGTTGTTCACCAGCAGATAGGTGGGGATCATGCCGCCGGAAATGAACATGGTCACCAGGATGATCGTGGTGAACAGCGAGCGAAGGGGCAGGTCGCGTTTCGAGAGCGGATAAGCGCCGAGCACCACGCCGGTGAGCGAACAGCTCCAGCCCAGCAGCACCACCTTGATGGTGTTCAGGTAGCCCGACCAGAGGAAATGCGCGCTGAACATGTGCTTGTACGCGTCCCAGGACCAGGCGCGCGGCCACAACTTGAAACCAGAGGCCGAGGCGTAGTCCGGCGAGGTGAACGATGTCACCGCCACGTGCCAGTAAGGATAGAGGAACGTGATGCTCAGCAGCGCGAAGATGACCACCAGGATCGCCTGGAAGAAAGGCTCTCCCCGGCTTTCATAGATGCGGTTGCGCGGTTTGGGCGCGGAATTGCGCTCCTTCATGCCCGTCCCTCCTACCAAAGTCCGTATTCGTTGACCCGCTTGGAGACAAAGTTGGCGCTGACCACCAGAACAAGGGAGATCAGGTTGCGGAACAGCTCCGCCGCGGTCGAATAGGAATAGTCCATGTTGATCACGCCCTGGCGGTAGATGTAGGTTCCCAGCACATCGCCCACCGAATAGACTGCCGGATTGAGCATGTTGAAAATCTGGTCGAAGTTATCGTCCACAAGGGAACCCACGGCCAGGATCAGCATAATGGTCACCGTGGGCAGGATGCCCGGCAGCGTCACGTGCCAGATGCGCCGCCAGCGGCCGCAGCCGTCCACGCGCGCCGCGTCGTACAGTTCCTCGTTCACGCCGCCCAGCGCGGCGAGGTAGATGATGGAACCCCAGCCGACGCCCTGCCATATGCCCGTGACCACCAGCGTGCTCCTGAAGTAACGCGGACTGCCCAGGAAGAAGATGGGCTCGCCGCCCAGCAGACGGATCAGCGCGTTGACCGGTCCGCGCGACGGCGAGAGCAGTTCCATGAAAATACCGGTCAGGATGACCCAGGAGATGAAGTGAGGCAGGTAGGATATGCTCTGCGTGATGCGCTTGAACCGCGGGAAACGCAGTTCATTCAGGAAAAGCGCCAGGATAATGGGCGCCGGAAAGCCGAAAACAAACTTGAAGAAGGCGATCGTCACGGTGTTTGTGAACACGTTTTTGAAATCGTATGACGTGAACAGCCGCTGGAAATTCGCCATGCCCACCCATGGGCTGCCCGTGATGCCTTTCAGAATCTGGAATTCCTTAAAGGCCAGGGTGACGCCGTACAGCGGGCCGTATTTGAACAGGAGGAACTGGGCCATCACCGGAACCAGCATCAGCAGGTGAAGCTTATGCTTGCGGACGGACGCGGCAAAGTGGCGCCGCCTGTTCCCGGTATGGATCTGAATGGAACCGCTGGCTGTTTTCATGCCCGCCCTCCTCGCACCATCGGACAGGCCGCGCCTCCCTGGACGGCCCGCCAAGTCTCTCACCGGTTTCAGCATAAGTTAAAAGCCTGCAAAACACAAGGTTAAAAATATGATATACCGTCCGTTTTTTTGATCATGCCTTCCGAAATGTGTTGTCAGCCGCCGCAGCATTTTCCGCAAACAGACCGTTTTTCTGATCTTTCCGCACAGGGCAGAAAAAACAGCGCCACCGGCACATTTCGCCATCTGCCGGCGGCGCTTCGCATCAAAAACATCGGATGGATAATAATGGAATCGGAAGTTCCGTCAGAACGCCAGGCCCGGCATGGCGCCTCCTTCAAGCCGCACGCGCGCGGTAATGAGCGGATCGACCACCTGGCACACTTCCAGATGGCACACAAGGCTCATCAGCAGGATCAGCTCGTTCACATCAATCTGCGTGCGCCGCTGCAGGAAATCCAGCATGGCGTCCGCCGCGAGCCTTGCGGCCTTCTCAAGCGTTTCGCCTGATGCGAGCACGGAGAAGGAGCCGTCCGGGCCGCGCAGCACGGGCCACTGCTCGCGCCGGCCGCGGATCACGCTGACGCGCAGCGTCACAACAGCCGGGCATTCCAGTCCGCAGATGCACATTTCGCCGTCACCCATTTTCGCGTGCACATCGCCCAGGGCCAGCAGCGCTCCTTCGTGGAACACCGGCAAATACAGCGTGCTGCCCGCCCGGATGAGCCGCGCGTCCATGTTGCCGCCGTGGGCTCCGGGCGTCTCGGTATCGATGGCGCCGGTTTCCGGAGCTACGCCGATCACGCCGATCATCGGATCGAGCGGCATCCTCACGCCGGCCAATTCGCCGAAGCCGTCCCTGAGGGGAATGCAGCGCACGATGGGCGCCGTCACGCGGTCGCGCAGGAAACCGCCGCGGCCGGAAATGCGCATGGAAGCGTATTCCCCCACCTCAATGGACAGGATTTCGCAGGCCAGCGTGTCGCCCGGCATCGCGCCTTCCACAAAGATGGGGCCGGTGGCCGGATTGCCGCCGCCCGCCGGGCCGGTATAGGGGCCGCGCGGGTCGTTTTCCGCGCGCAGGGTGTTCTCATAGCAGTCCTTCGTCTTCACCGAGACGGTCGCGCCGTCCGGCACGCGCAGGATGGGTTCCTCATCCGCCGAAAGCGCGTGGACACAGCGGTCGTCGGAAAGCATATAATTCATGGGCAGTCTCCTTTTCTTCAATATTTGATTACAGTTCGAACAGCTTTTTCAGCAGGTCCACGCCGCTTTCCAGCACAGGCCTGTCCGCGCAGGCGGCCTCGCAGAATGGCCGCGGCATGCCGGGACAGCGGCTGTCATAGAGAGCGTAGGGCACGGGCCTGCCGTCGTGGGTCTGAGTTGAAAGAAGGGTGTAGTGATCCGGCATGAGCAGGATGCGGAAGTCCTCGCCCGACGCCTCCAGCGCCGCCAGCACCGGCTTCACCATGCGCTCATCCAGCCGGCGGATGGATTCCACTTTGCCCGCCGTATCGCCCAGGTGGCTCAGGTCGTCCGGGGCCTCAAGGTGCAGCAGCGCGAAATCATCTCCTTCATCCAGCAGCGCCTTCAGCGCGGCCTCCACCTTGCCCGCGTAGTTGGTGTCCAGCGCGCCGGTCGCGCCGGGCACGCGCGGAGCCCTGAGGCCGCTCAGCCAAGCGATGCCCCGTACCAGCGGCACGGCGGATACAGCGGTTCCCTTTTTGCCGAACTGCTCCTCAAAGCTCTGCAGCACGGTGGCGCGGCCAGCGCCCCAGAACCACACGGCGTTGGCAGGCATGCGTCCCTCCTCCTTACGGCGCAGGTTGACGGGATGGTTTTCCAGCACGCGGTGCGCCGTTTCCTGCAGGGCGCGCAGCAGCGCCGCCTTCTGTCCTTTCGGCTGATAGGCGTCGATCACCCGGCCCGCGATGTCGTGCGGCGGCGTGAGCTCAAAGGGCTCATCGTCCGCCTTCACCACAGCGATGTGCCGAAAGGTCGGCGTCACGGTGATGCGCATCTTCGCTTTATCCATCAGCCCGGCGAATTCGGGAGCTTTCACAAGGTCGGAGGCAATGGCGCGGGCATCCTCGCCGTCGATGCCGTCGCCATTGTAGCTGGCCATGACGCCGCCTTCGTAGCTCCCGGAAATGGTGGCCAGGTTCATGCGGAAGCTCACCTCGTCCTCCGCCAGGGAGACTTCCTCCCCCGCTGCCTCCAGTGGCGACCGTCCGCGATAACAGGCTTTGGGATTGTGGCCCAGCAGCGAGAGAAACGCCACGTCGCTGCCGGGCGGCATGCCTGTCGGGCAGGTACGCACGCGGCCCAGCTCGCCGCCCGCAACGCGGGCCATGTGCTGTCCATTTACGCATTCCAACGGCGTTTTTCGGCCCAGGGCCTCGATTCTTTCGTCGGCCATGCCGTCGCCGACGATCAGCATATACTTCATTTTTTCTTCTCCTTTTCGCTTGCCAAACGGCGCACGATGCATTATGATATATTGTAGCATAGAAGATCATCGGACGGCGACCTGATGAAAAATTTAACCGCCGTTCCCCCGTGACAAAATTCCGCAGAAGGGGCAAATGCCATGCAGCAGCTTCAATTGGCCAAGGTTCTGAAGAACCAGATTTTCGAAGGATTTGTTCTGGTGCGCGCCTCCGAGCAGCGCACTTCTTCCAACGGCGGCAAATTTCTGGATATGACGGTGTGCGATCTGTCCGGCGATTTCAACGCCAAGATGTGGGACGGCACCGTTCAGCCGCCCGCGCCCGGCACTGTGGTCAAGATCCGCGCCATGATGCAGGAATACAACAACCATCCGCAGCTGCGCGTGGACAAAATGCGCCCCGCCGTTGAGAAGGATCAGGTCGAGATGGCAATGCTCGTGCCCTGCGCGCCCACGCCGGCCGAAGAGATGCTTGCCGCCATCAACGCGCGGATCGACGCCATGCAGGACGAAGACCTTAAAAAGGTCACGCGCCTGCGCCTGAAGGAATGCGGCCCGAAGCTCATGTACTACCCCGCCGCGACAAAGCTGCACCATGCCGAGCGCGCAGGGCTGCTGCATCACACCAGCACCATGCTTCAGCTGGCGGAGGCTGTCTGCCAGGTCTATCCAACGCTGGACGGCGACCTGCTCGCGGCGGGCGTCATCCTGCATGACCTGTGCAAAACCGACGAGATCCGGGCGGACGAGTCCGGTGTCGCTGCGGACTATACCCGGGAAGGGCAGCTGCTTGGCCACATCGTGATGGGCGTGAGCGCGCTGGCCAAAGCATGCGACGAGGCAGGCGTAAAAGGCGAGAAAAAGCTGATGCTCCAGCACATGCTGCTGGCCCACCACGACCTGCCCGAATACGGCAGCCCGAAGCCGCCCATGTTCCCGGAGGCCGAAGTGCTGCATGTGATCGACCTGCTGGACGCGCGCATGTTCGAGATGAACCGCGCGCTGGACGGCGTCAACCCCGGTTCGTTCACCGAACGCATCTGGTCGCTGGAACGCAGGCTTTACCGCCGGGCTCATCCACCGGTGCGCCAGGAGAACGCAGAGGATGGAGCGGACGGCGCGCCGCAGGATAACGGCGAAGAATGATAATCCGGCATGGCGAATAATATCCGCCGTGCCTTTTTCTGACAATTCAATCGGAAAACAACGGTTTTCAAGCGAAAACGGCTGACAGGAAACGGATTTTCCGCTATTATCCCGGCAGATACAACCATGAAAGGCGCGTGATTCAACATGGATCGGAAGCTCCTCACACAGGCCATCGCCAAATATGCTGCCGGCGCCGCGCTGGTGGCGCTGCTGCTGTTTCTGCCCGCCGGAACGTTCCGCTGGCCTCGCGGCTGGCTGTTCATGGGCATCCTGTTCATTCCCATGCTCGCAGCCGGCGTGGTGATGATGGTCAGGAATCCTGCCCTGCTGCGGCGACGCCTGAACGCCCGCGAGCAGGAGATGCAGCAGAAGCAGAACATCGCCCTGAGCGGCGGCATGTTCATCGTCGGATTTGTTTTGGCCGGGCTGGACTACCGGTTCAGCTGGCTGCAGATGCCGGTGTGGGTTTCCGGGCTGGCCGCCGCGCTGTTTCTCGCGGGCTACGCGCTGTTCGGCGAAGTGCTGCGTGAAAACGAGTACCTCTCCCGGACCGTCGAAGTACAACAGGACCAGCGCGTGGTCGACACCGGCCTGTACGGCCTGGTGCGTCATCCCATGTATGCCGCGACGCTCGTCATGTTCCTCGCGATGCCAATCGTGCTGGGGTCTTTGATTGCGCTCATCCCCTTCCTTGCTTATCCCGCCATCATCGTGCGGCGCATCAGAAACGAAGAACAGGTGCTCGAGCGGGACCTGCCGGGCTACACAGCGTATGAGCAGCGCGTGAAACACCGTCTCCTGCCCCGCATATGGTAGAACGCCCCTCCTCTGTCTCAGGAAAAACGCCCGTTTTTATTGATTTATGGTTGCAATTTTGGAAAATCAGCATTATAATAATCATATATAAAAAAATGACGGAGGAGGCAATATCATGGGTAAATTTGTCGTCAAAGAAACCAAGACCGGCATCAAGTTCGACCTGAAGGCAGGCAACGGTGAAGTCATCCTCACCAGCGAAGTGTATCGCTCCGAGCGTTCTTGCCTGAAGGGCGTGGCCAGCGTGCAGCGCAACGCGCCCATCGCCGCGGTGGAAGACCAGACCGCGG
Source organism: Clostridiales bacterium Firm_10 (assembly GCA_001603025.1). Classification (GTDB taxonomy): domain Bacteria; phylum Bacillota; class Clostridia; order Christensenellales; family Aristaeellaceae; genus Firm-10. The sequence goes on from LVAP01000032.1 coordinate 23,447, forward strand.
AGGGCTTTGCGAAGGAAAAGTGCCCCAAGTTTGAAATCTACACCGACAAGGGCGGCGAGACCCGCTTCCGCCTGAAAGCGACCAATGGCCAGATCATCGGCTCCAGTGAGGGCTATAAGTCCATGGCCAGCTGCGTCAACGGCATTGAATCCGTGAAGAAGAACGCCACAGACGCCAAAATTGAAAAGGAAGAAGCGAAAGGCTGATTCCTGTCTTCCAGAAGCATACGCGGCGGCCGGATACCCTGTTTCCGGCCGCCGCTTTTTTGCACAAAAGCATTTTTTCGTCCGCGTGCTTTCAAAAACCTGTTGCCTGTCAGCGCAAAATATGGTAGTATTTATGTGGGTTTTCTTGTGAATCCAAAAGACTGCTAGGAGGTAAACCATCATGAAAAAGACCCTGCTCGCCGTCATCCTGTGTCTCGTTCTTCTCGCCATGCCGCTGAGCGCGCTGGCCGAGGGCGACACTATCTACATCCTGACCCCCACCGAGGATCACGGCTGGACCGGCTCCGTCGCCACGTTCGCCAAGACCTCCGCCGAGGAAATCAACGCCGCCGGCACCTGGAAGGCCGAGGTCAGCACCGCGCCCGACGCCGCTTCCCAGATCACCCAGCTTGAAGACATCGTCGCCAACCACGCCAAGGACGCGGCCGGTGTGGTCATCCTGCCCCAGGACGACACCGTCGAGTTCGCCATTCAGCAGCTGATCGACGCCAACATCCCCTACGTCGCCTTCGACCGCATCATCGCCGGCGTGAAGGATTCCGCCGTGGCCAACGTTTCCGGCGACAATGAGGGTGTCGGCGCGGCCGTCGCGGCCTACTTCGTCTCCCTGGGTCTCAAGCCCGGCGACGAGATCATCGTGTTCGAGGGCGACACTTCCTCCGTCACCACCTATCGCGACGACGGCTTCAAAAAGTACCTCACGGGCGAGCTGGCCTATGCCGGCGAGGCCATCGCGGACGAAGCCAAATGGACCGAGGATCAGCTCGCTTCACTGACCTTCTCCGGCGCCATGAACTGGAGCCGCTCCGCTGCGAAGGAATACTTTGAATCCCTGATGAGCGATTCCAAAAACGCCGCGATCAAGTGGTTCTATTCCCAGGACGACGAGTTCGCGCTTGGCATCATCGAGGCCCTGCAGGGTTCCGCCATTGACGATGCCACCAAGGCCGCCATTCTGGAAAACGAGATCGTGATCTCCGCCGCGGGCGGCGCCCAGGCGCTGTACGACGTGATCGGCGGCAAGGAAAACGCCGAGCTGGCCGCCTCCTTCGGCGGGCTGGCCGTGGCCACTTACAGTCCCGCGATGATCCAGGACGCCATCAACCTGATGGTCGCCAGCCTGAACGGCGAGGACGTCGCGCAGGAGTACATCGTGCCCGTCGAGATCGTCACGGAAGAGAACGTGGCTGACTACGTCGGCTTCAACTGATTTTCATTCCGCGAATCCTCCGCTCCCGCGCCTCATCGCGCGGGAGCGCAATTATCATTTGAGAATCCATCCGGAGAATAACTATGAGCATACTCGAAATGAGGGGCATCTCAAAGGCCTTTAACGGCGTGGAGGTGCTCAGGGGCGTGGATCTGACCATCGAGAAAGGCGAAATACACACCATACTCGGTGAAAACGGCGCCGGCAAATCCACGCTGATGAACATACTCACCGGTGTCGTGCCGATGGACGGCGGCCGCATCACCTTTCTCGGAAAGCCCATTGAGCGGCCCACCGTGTCCCTCACCGAAAAGCTGGGCATCGCCTTCGTGCATCAGGAGCTGAACCTGTTCCCCACCATGAAGGTGTATGAAAACCTGTTCCTCACCAAGGAACCCGCATATCCCTGGGGCATGCTGAAAAAGCGCGAAATGATCGCTCGGGCGCGCCGCTTCCTCGGGGAGCTGGGTGTGGAGATCGACCCCACCGCGCTGGTATCGGAACTCAGGATGGGCCAGAAGCAGCTGCTCGAGATTGCCAAAGCGCTGTTTTTCGACGCGAAGCTTCTCATCCTTGACGAGCCTACCACCGCGCTCAACAACGAAGAGATTGACCGACTGTTCGCCATTCTGAAGCGCCTGTGCAAAGGCGGCACGTCGTTTATCTTTATATCGCACAAAATGCCGGAGATCTTCGCCATCTCCGACCGCTATACCGTGCTGCGCAACGGGGAATTCATCGCGCAGGGGAACATCGCCGACACAGACGCGGAGTCACTGGCCCGCCTGATGGTGGGAGAAACGTATTCTTCCGGCGACGTGTATCGCCAGAGGACCCTTGGCGACACCGTTCTGGAACTCAGCCGCCTCAGCGGGCCGGGCTTCCACGGCGTGGATCTCTCCGTGAACCGGGGCGAAATCCTGGCGCTTACCGGGCTGCAGGGTTCCGGCAGCAGCGAACTGATGCAGGCTGTTTTCGGCGCGCTGCCCATCGAAAGCGGCACTGTCAGCGTGAACGGGAAGCCGCTGACAAGGCGCGGCATCCATGCGGCCATGCAGGCCGGCATTGCCATGCTGCCTTCCAACCGCAAGGAGAACTCGGTGGTGCCCGACATGAGCGTTCTGGAAAACGTGTATCTTGCCAAGCATACGCTTTCGGCTCGCCGGCAGCACATCCCCCGCCGCGCCGAGCTGAAGAAATACGAATCGCTTAAGCTCCTGCTGAACATCAAGGCAGGCAGCGGCTCGGAAGCCATCCTCTCGCTGTCGGGCGGGAACCAGCAAAAGGTGTTCCTGGCGCGCTGGCTGAACACGGGCAGTTCCATTCTGCTCCTGGATAACCCCACGCAGGGCATCGACGTGGGCTCAAAGGCCGAGATATACCAGCTGATTCTCATGCTGGCTGAGTCCGGCAAAACCGTTCTCATCAATACGCTGGAAATCGGCGAGATCCAGAAGGTGGCCGATCGGTGCGCCGTGTTCTACGACGGCCGGCTCATAAAACTCCTCTCGCACGGGGAAATCAGCGAACACACCGTGATGATGTACTCGACCAACGCTGCGCAGACAATGGAGGGACAGGCATGAACGAAAACAGGCGCTCGCTGCTGAAAACAATATCGAAAATCTGGTCCGGCTACAGTTTTGTGTTCATATTTGCCGCCATCTTCATCGCCTATATCATCGTCAACTCCAGCCTCACCTGGGTTGGCGTGACGAACATCCTGCGCCACAGCGCCGTGATCGGCATCATCGCGCTGGGCATGGGCCTGGTGGTCATCACTGGACAGATCGACCTGTCGGTCGGCTCGATGCTGGCGTTCGTGGGCGGCTTCACTGTCATGGCGTTCAACGTGACGGACAGCATCCTGCTTGCCTGCCTCACCGCCATAGCCTGCGGGGGCCTGTGCGGCCTGATCAACGGCGTGCTGGTGGGCAAGGCGAGGATGCCCGCGTTCATCGTCACGCTGGCGACCATGCTCATCTTCCGCTCCCTCACGCGTTTCATATGCCACGAGATTTCCCCGGATATCTCCGGCGGGAGCAACAGCCTTTTCAAGCTGATCTCCGGCAACTCGATGTTCAGGCCGTTTTACAGTTTCGGCAACAGCAAGCTCCTCACGCTGCCCACCACCGGCCTGTTCCTCATCGTGCTGACAGCCATCGTGGTGTATGTGACCACCTCCACCAAGTTCGGAAAGCAGCTTTACGCCGTGGGCAGCAACGAGCGCGCCGCACGGCTGACCGGCATCAACGTGGATGGCTGCCGCATCGCCGTGTTTGTGATCACCGGCGTGCTGACCGGCGTCAGCGCCTTTCTGTGGATCAGCATGAATGCCTCCGTCGACCCGGCCACCACCGGCGGCAGCTATGAGATGTATGCCATCGCCGCGGTTGTGCTGGGCGGCATCAGCATGGCCGGCGGGCGCGGCAAATGCGTGGGCATCCTGTTTGGCATCATGAGTTACACCATCATCGACAAGATCATCGTGGCGCTCAAGATGAACACGCTGCTGAATGACACCGTGAAGGGCGCAATCCTCATCGTCGCCATCATCGTACAGACGATGTCGCCTGTGGTGAAGGAACATCTCTCGGCGCGCAGGGCCCGCCGACTGGAGGCGCGGTGATGGCAGACATGGACATCTCCGTCGCCCTGTGTACTTACAACGGCGAAAGGTTCCTGACGCAGCAGCTGGATTCCCTCCGCGCGCAAACCCTTCCCCCCGGCGAGGTCGTCATCCGGGATGACTGCTCTGCAGACGGCACCGCCGCGCTGGTGGCGGACTATATCCGCAGGCACAGCCTCGGCAGCTGGCGCTTCTCGGTGAACGGGCAAAACCTGGGCTACCGACGTAATTTCCGCGAGGCCGCGATGCAGACCACCGGCCATTGGGTGGCCTTCTGCGACCAGGACGACGTGTGGCGGCCGGACAAGCTGGAACGCCTCGCCAGCCTGACGCGGGCGCATCCCCTGGCCCGGGCGGTGGCGGGTTCATTTGACCTGATCGATGCAGCGGGGCGCCGCATCGAGGCGCCGGAAGCGCCGGGCCAGGCCAACCACGGTATGATCCACAGGCCGCTTGCCCCCGGCGAAGAGTACTGCTTCGGCCAGGGCCGCCGCGACGCCGCCATGCTGCTCTGCGGCAACGCGGCGCTGGGCTGTACGCTGATGGCCGACCGGAAAACGGTGGATGCCTGGGCTGAAATGACCGATTTTGAACTGCAGCACGATTGGGAAGTGGTGCTGCTGGCCTGGCAGACGGGCGGCTTCTGCTTCCTCAACGCGCCGGTAATCGATTACCGCCTGCACGGCGGCAACGCCATCGGGCTCCCGGAGAGCGCTGTGAATGGCGCAAAGGGGCCTTCGCTGGAGGGGCGCATGGCGACCATTGAGCGCTTTGACGCCGCACGCCGGTGCGTCGAGGCGCAGCGCCGCCAGCTCAGTCTGCCGCCTCTCGATCCCGCATACGGACGATACGCCGCGCTGAGGCGCGCCGCGCTCGAAGAAGGCAGCCTGCTGAAGTGGCTGGCGCTTCAGCGCTATCGAGGCCTCTACGCCGACATGTTCACCCGCCGCCAGCGGCTGGGCGATCTCTACCTCATTTTAAAAGGGCGGAAGCGCTGAAATGCGCGCTTCCGCCTCCCTTTTTTACCTCGTCCTGAAACTCTCATCAAAAAAGGATTCCATTTTCATGAAACCCTTTTTCAAGCGGACAGTCTTTCCTTTTTTCACCGGAAGATGTTGTTCAGCCACCGGGCAGAACGCCGCATAAACAGCAGCTGATCGCCCGCGCTGAAGTGTTCGATGGCAAAGATGCCGCTGTAGCCGCGCTCATACAGCCGTCTCACGATCTCCGCCATGGGCAGCTCGCCGCTGCCGACCGGCGCCGGATAGAGCTTTTTGCCGGTGAGGGCCTCCTTGCCCTTTTCTCCGCGCAGAGGCGCAAAGGCGATATCCTTCATATGTACGTGAACGATGCGCTTCTCCAGCAGGTCGTAGGCTTTGAGCACGTCCTCGCCGAAAAAAAGGAAGTTGCCCGTATCGAAGCAGCAGCCCAGTCCTGGCACCTGATGCAGGACCCAGTTCAACTCATCCATGCGGCCGTAAGGCGCCTCCGCGCCGTCAAAATCCTCCATGGCGACACTCACGCCCTGCCTTGCCGCCGCGGTCATGAGTTCGTTCAGGCCCGCCGCCAGCTTTTCCCGCAGGACTTCCCATTTCTCCCCGGGATTCACAAAGCCCGGTACAGCCATGATGTGCGCCGCGTTCAGCTTTTTCGCCGTTTCAACCGCGCTCTCTATCAGCTCTGGCTGCGAAAGGTGAGTGAAATCGAACCAGGTGTTCAGGCCGCCCACCTGCAGGCCCGCGCTGTCCAGCATCGCCTTCAGCTCATCAGCGCGCCCTGCGGCGTATTTATAGTCCACCTCGACATAGTCGATGCCCGAGCGCTTGGCTTCCCGCACGGCGGCGCCAAAGGTGCATCCCTTCTGGGATGCCAGCTCGGACAGATGCGCCAGAAAAATCGATACCTTCATTCTTATAACTCCTTCGCCCTGTTGTCCGCTTTCTCAATGCCCCCTCCACGTCTGGCCCGGGGCTTTCAGGCCTCCGATTCCGCACCCGCCACGCGCACATTCCGCACAACGCCATAGCCCGTGCCCCCACGCGGCGTGGTGACTGGATAGTCTTCGTTTATGATCAGCCGGCGCGCCTTGATGAGCAGCTCCTCATCGGTGCAAACCGCTCCGGCAAAGCGGATGTTTTCAAACGTAACGTCGTCCGCCGTGCATACCAGATCCGGCTCAAACAATTCGCTCCATTCCGCCGGATCCTCGCAGCCCCGTTTCCATGTGGAGGACTTCGGGCCCACCGACACCAGCGCGCCTCCACGCCCGGCATAGACGGATGCCGGGAAGCTCACAGCCACATCGCGGATGTGAAGGCCGCGGCAGTCCGCGCCAACCTCGAACAGGCCCTGCGGGCACACCTCGCCGAAACCGCTCTCCACGGTTCCGGCCAGGCGCACGCCTTCAAAGCTCACATCGCTTATCAAGCCAGGAATGTCTGAGCGGTCAGGCACAACGCGCCTGAAATTGAAGCAGTTGGGCTGCTGGTACATCTTGATCGCGTACACGCCGTCAATGCCGCTGAACAAGCAGCGCTCGATGGGACAGTCGGCCTGCGTACCGTCCGGATAGGTCTTGCGGCCGGGCAGCAGGCGCAGTTCGCCCCGTTCGCAGGCTACGCCGCGCACTTCGACATCGCGAATCGGGCCGAACGACACGGCGGAGGTGTCCCAATCCCAGGCATTGAGCGCCACGATATCATCGCCGCACAGCCCGCGCACATTCTCAATGAAACCCCGCTCGGACGGTCCATTGACGTGCACGCCGTCTTTTTTCTGGTCGTCAAACGTAATGCCGCTCACGTTGAAATCGCTGCAGCCGGCCAGCAGCACGGCGTATTCCTCGCAGCGGCGCACGGTGAGATCGCGCACCGACACGCGATCCGCTCCGCAGAAGAAGATGGCCCCCAGAAGCAGGCCGTCATCCTGAAAATGCCTGAGCGTCAAATCATCGTCGTCCGGCACGCCGTCGCGCCGGGCGTCCTCCCAGATGCCGCCTTCGATCAGGATATCATGATCCCTCTCACCCGTCATCGGGCCGACACAGCCGTCCAGCAGGTGCTCGTTGCGCACCATGCATCCGCCCCGGCCCGGCTTCATGCGCAGCACAGTCTGCGAATGAACGCTCAGCCTCATGCCTGAAGCCAGCGCAATGGGCCTCTCCAGGCACACGGGATCGGTGAGGCGCGGGATGCGCACAGCGCCGTGTGCCACGAGCGCCTCGGCGATGAGGGCCGCGGCATCGGGGCAACCGGCCAGATCTGTTTCGGGAATGACGTGGAAAACATCCTGTTCCTCTTCCTGTGTCCGCATACCACTCATCTCCTTTCTGATGTCTTGTACTATTATAACGAGCGCTTAACGCGATGTCAACTCCCAATCGGCGCCCTGCGAATCCATCCCGCAGGCCGGCGGCATATTCCCGGATTGCCTGCCCGGCTGCTTTATGATATAATCATGCCATTGAACGGCGCGTTTCATTCAGGCTGTCTCCCGGACGGCCGGGCCGCGCCCTGACCCGTGTGAAGGAGGAAAACACATGCTTCTCATCAAAGGCGGACTCATCCACAACGCCGTCAGTCCCGAGCCTTTTGTGGGCGACATCCTGGTTGCGGAGGGCAAAATCGCAAAAATCGCGCCGCACATCGAGGCCTCGGATGCCGAAGTCTATGACGCCTCAGGCAGGGAGATCTATCCCGGCTTTGTCGAGGCGCACGGCCACATCGGCCTGGACGGCTACGGCATCGGTTTTGAAGGACAGGACTACAACGAGTACGGCGACGTCATGACGCCCCAGCTGCGCGCCATCGACGGCATCGAGCCCCGCGACCGCGCCCTTGCCGAAGCCCGCAGCGCCGGTGTCACCACGCTGTGCGTGGGGCCGGGCAGCTCAAACGTGCTCGGCGGCACCTTCACCGCCATCAAGCCGGTAGGCGTCCGCGTGGAGCACATGGTTGTAAAGGCCGAAGTGGCCATGAAGTGTGCCTTCGGCGAAAACCCCAAGCGCTGCTACCGCGACAAGGGCAACTGCAGCCGCATGACCACCGCCGCGCACCTGCGGGAGATGCTGTTCAAGGCACGCGAGTACATGAACAAGCTGGACGCCGCGAAGGACGACCCCTCAAAGGCGCCCGCGTTCGACATGAAGCTTAACGCGCTGGTGCCGGTGCTGCGCGGTGAAATGCCCCTCAAGGCTCATGCGCACCAGACCAACGATTTCTTCACCGCTCTGCGTATCGCGCATGAGTTCGGCGTGAAAATCACCCTGGAGCACGTGACCGAAGGTCATCTGGTGGCGGACGAGCTGGCAAAGGAAAACGTCATGCTCGCCATTGGGCCGACGCTGGGCCACGCCAGCAAGTTCGAGCTGCGCAACAAATCCTGGAGCACGCCCGGCGTGCTGGCCGCGAGCGGCTGCCATGTGTCCATCATCACGGACTCCCCGGTTATCCCGGAGAAATACCTGCCCATCTGCGCCGGCCTGGCAGTGAAGGCAGGCATGGATCCCTTTGAGGCCCTGAAGGCTGTCACGATCAACCCCGCCGAGCACATCGGCCTGGCCGACCGCATCGGATCGCTCGAGGAAGGCAAGGACGCGGACATCGTGATCGCGGACGGCTCCCCCTTCAGCATCGAAACACAGATCCTGGACGTCTTTATTGACGGCAGGAAAACGGAAAAGTTCATCGAGCAGGCGATCTGACAGCTCGCGCGTCCCTCGCCACAAAAAGGCTCCCGCGGCATTTCGCGGAAGCCTTTTGTTAATATGTTTTCAGCAGCCTGTGCGGGGCGGTCAATGGGTCACGACCTGCTTGGGCGTATGGCAGTCCACGGTGGTGCCGTCGCACAGCTGGTAGTACTTGTTCTGGCCCCATACCCAGACGCTGCCGTCGCTCTTCAGGGCGACGCCGTGGCTCTGGCCGCAGTCGGCCATGGTGACATCCTCAAGCACCTGCACAGGCGTGGCCTGATTGGCGGTAGTATCGTTGCCGACCTGGCCGCAGTCGTTCAGGCCCCACATCCACAGCGTGCCGTCGTTCTTGATCATGCCGGCGGTCTCAACGCCCGCCAGCACGGCCTTGGCGTCTTCAGCGACCTGTGTCCACTCGTAAACGGCCTTTTCCTCGCTGCCGGTGCCCAGCTGGCCGCGGTTGTTGCGGCCCACGGACCACACAGTGCCGTCCTTCTTGAGCGCGAGGGTAAATTCCTCACCCAGGGCGAAGGAGGTCACGTCGGTGATGGTGGTAATCTCGGTCCAGGTGTCAACGGACTTCACGTCCTCGCCCAGTCCCAGCTGGCCGCGCTTGTTGCTGCCGGCGCCCCACACGGTGCCGTCCTTCTTGATGATGATAGAGAATTCACCGGCGGTGAAAACGCTGGCGACGTCCTCGGCCACGGCCGCGGGCAGGGGCGCTTCCTTTTCAGCATAGCCGCCCAGCTGGCCCTTGCCGTTATCGCCGAAGCCATACAGCGTGCCGTCCTCGGCCAGGGCGAAGGTCAGCGTGTCGCCGGGAGCGATGTCAACGATCTTCTCGCCGGTCTCGACCAGGCTCTTCGCGACACCGGGCTCGTCACGGCCCTGATGCGTGTTGTCGCCCAGCTGGCTGTTGTGGTTGCGTCCCCAGAGGTAGAGCGTGCCGTCCTTGCCGGCGGCGGCGGTGTGCTTTTTGCCTGCGTCGACGGCCGCTATGTCCTTCAGCACGGCCTGCACAGCCATGACGCAGGGATCCTTGTAGGTGCCAGAGCCGATCTGGCCGAAATCGTTCATGCCCCAGCCGCACAGCGTGCCGTCCGCCTGCAGGGCCATGACATAATCATAGCCGCTGGCGATGGCGATCCAGCCGTTGTCGTCCACTTCCACGTTTGAGGTGGCGCTGGTGAGGGTAGTCTTGGTATCGCTGGCAGAGCCGGTGCCGCCCACACCGATAACCGTCATGCCGCTGCTGGCCACCTCAGTGCCGGGCTCCTGCGTTGCCGTGGGCTCAGCGGCTGGCTCATCGGTCGCCGCCGCATCGGGCTCGGCCGTGGGCTCGTCGGTCGCCGCGGGCTCAGCGGTGGGCTCGGCGGTAGGCTGGGGCTGGTTGTCGGAGCCGCAGGCCGTGAGCAGGAGCAGGCTTGCCGCCAAAAGCAGCGCCAGAATAACACGAATGCTTTTCATGTTCGGAGAACCTCCTTTTAGATAATCGGAGTGCCGAAAGAAGGCAACACTCCGGTACATGTAGATAGTATATCACATATTCGGGGATTTTGGGATAGTTTTTTTCATTTTTTCCGGCTTTGAATGAAGAAATTTGAGTAAACAACAGCACTGATTTCACGGATCGGGAAAAGCATGCGGCGCGCCTTTGTTTTGTGGAAAATGTCAGAAGAACAGTCCTCCCATACGCCCAAGAAAGCAAAAAACTGTTGACAATGCAGAACCGGTATGCTAGAATTTTTATGAAGGGTCAAGTATGTGTAAACAAATGTTTCGATTGTTTTATCCGAATGGCCTACAGCAGGCGCAAGCCTGTTTAGGAAAATAATTCATTAGGAGGTCCTCCGCATGAAGAAGACTCTGGTTTCCCTTCTGTTGGCGTTCGTGCTGGTGATGACGAGCGTCGCGGCTCTGGCCGTCGATCTGCCGCCGATCCCCGAGAAGTACGATCTGCCCATCAGCGACGGCTCCGTGCCGCAGCTGAAGATCTACATGGGCACCGAAGCCGGCTACGAGAAAGCTTACCTCACCTATGACGAGCACGTCGCCATCCTGGAGTGGGAAGCGAAGACTGGCTTGGACTTCACCTTCATCCATCCCCCGCTCAACGACAACGGTGAGTTCTTCAACACCACCATTGCCTCCGGCGACCTGCCGGACATCTGGATCACCGGCAACTGGAACAGCTACTACATCGGCGGCACCGAAGGTGCCATCGCTGACGGCGTCCTGATTGACCTGAACCCCTACATCGAGAAGTACGGCTACTACTACCTGACCGAGGCTCACACCAACTGGGACGAGACCGCGGCGGCCAACTTCAAGACCGACAGCGGCATGTTCCGTTTCGGCGCGGCTTCCCAGCGCGTGCCCGTTCTGGGCCAGCAGCACACCGGCATGGTCATCCGTGAGGACCTGATGGACGAGCTGGATCTGGACGTGCCCGAGACCATCGACCAGATGCACGATGTGCTGGTCGCCATGAAGGATGTGGAGGGCGTCAAGGTGCCTCTGGCTCTTGAGCAGCTGAACTCCGGCTACTACACCAGCCCCGCTTTCCTGTCTGCTTGGGCCGGCGTCACCAGCAACGGCTTCATGCTGAACGAAGAGGGCAAGGTCACCTACGCGCAGCTCGAGCCCGGCTACAAGGATTGGCTGGCCATGATGAAGCAGTGGTATCAGGAAGGCCTGATCGACACCGACTCCATGACCCGCACC
>LVAP01000033.1 GCA_001603025.1 Clostridiales bacterium Firm_10
GCGCCGGCTGGGCGCTCTGGCTGCTCATGTCGCCCAGCCTGAAGCCGCACTTGGAGCAAAAGGCCGCGCCGTCCTTGCACTCGGAGCCGCACTTGGGACAGAAGCGCTTTTCCGGCCGCGGGGAGCCGCACGCGCTGCAGAAACTGGAAGCGCCATCCACCTGCCTGCCGCACTGCGGACAGGTCCAGCTGTTTGCAGCCGCCGCGCTGGCCGCGGCATTCGCCGCCATGTTGGCTGCCGCGTTGGCCGCCTGCCCCACCTTCTGGCCTACCTGCTTTCCAAGCGCCTTGCCGATGTCCAGAATCTTCGCCAGGTCAATGCCCAGCTTTCCGCCGCCCGTGCCGGAAGATGCTGCAGGCGCGCCAAAGGGCGCCGCGCCGCTGAACGCCGCGTTCTGCTTTGCCGCCTTGAAGCACAGAACGATCGAGGCAATCGCGCAGCCCAGCCCGATAAAGGGCCAGAGAGTCATCGAAGCGTCAACATAATAGCCGGATCCCATGGCCGCCGCGATGATGCCCTCCGCCATGATGAGCACCAGCAGCATGGACGCGAACCAGAAGCCGCGCGCTTTTTTGCGCAGGTAGACGCCATAGAGGGCATAACCGCCCGCAAACAGCGTAACGAGTATCAACACCGCGAAGATAATGGAAAAGGCCGAAAAGCTCTCCTCATGATCCAGTCTGTTCAGATTGGCGAACAGGCCGCGGATCTCATACACAGTGAGGCCGCCACTGCTGAACATGTTGGAAATCGAATTGGCGATCCTCGTCTCGCTGGTATTCCCATACAGGCTTGCGCTGACGCCGAAGGAATAGCGCAGCAATGTGGACATGTCGCTGCTGCCCGAAAAAGAGACGCAGTCAAAAAACATGGTCAGGAGCGCGATGCCCAGCAGAATGCCCGCCACGGTCCGCTTGTCAAGTTTGAACTCCTTCATGAGGTAGGCCCCCTTGTGTTTTTCCTCGATGGTCAAAGGATACCACAGATCATCCAACCGGCCAATAAAATGCGACGAATTGACGAAAAAATGACGCGAATGGTTTTGCCTTTATTTTCAAAGCGCCCGTCCAAGCCATGGAACCCGAAACAGCCGAAGACCCGCAGCGCCGAACATAAGCAGCGCTGCGGCTTTTTCCATGGTTCATTGAATCCGCAGATGCAATCATTTCCGTTTCTGACAAATGCCGTGCACATTCCGATCTCCCTGAGGCTTCGGTACGCATCATTCCGGAGGCAAAAGCCAGACGACGCGCCTTCAATCGGCAAAGATGCCCCGCCGCATTAATCCAGCCGCACCTCGCGTCCCGTCCGCGCGGATTCGTATATGGCGTCAAGGATCCGGATCATATTGACGCCCTGCTCCGGAACGTAGTCCTTCTCCGCTCCGTCGAGGCAGATGCGAACAAAGTGCTCCATGGCGCGCCTGTGCCCATTGCCCATCTCCCCCACATGGGGATGAATGTCGACGAGCATGCCGTCATCGTCCTCGGTATAGACGGCGCAGGTTCCGTCATCCCGCCAGTCCAGGCCGGCCTTCGTGCCGCGAAGCTCCACGAAACGTTTTTCCTTTTCAATGTTGGAGGCCCAGCTGAACTCGATCTGCAGGCAGGCCCCGTTGTCGAAGCGGATGAAGCCCATGGCCAGGTCCTCCACATCGAACACGCCGTTCTCTTTCTTTTCGCCAAAGGCGGCATGGACGGAATCGGCCTCCGCCCTGCTGTCCTCAAACTTCCGATAAGTGCAGCCGGAAACGGACACAGGCGCGGGATTGCCCATCAGCCATATGGCCAGATCGATCATATGCACGCCCAGATCGATCAGCGGGCCGCCGCCGGACCGGGCTTTTTCGGTGAACCACCCTCCCCGTCCAGGCACGCCCCGCCGCCGGATCCAGCCGCACCGTCCCGCATAGATTTCCCCCGCCCTGCCGCTCAGGACGTAGTTTTTCAGATAGCGGGAATTGTTGTAATAGCGGTTGTTGCGCATGACCATCAGGACCTTGCCGCTCTTTTCCGAAGCCGCTTTCATTCGCTGCGCCTCGGCGGCGTTGATGGCGTCCGGCTTTTCGCAGAAGACGTGAAGGCCCTTCTCCAGCGCGTAAACCGCCGCGATGGAGTGGTAATCATTGGACGTCACGACGTCCACCGCGTCCAGCGTTTCCTTCTCTATCATTTCCCGGAAATCAGTGTACACCGGCACGTTCATATTGAGTTCCGACATGATCCTCCGGCATTTTTCCGGCACCAGATCACACAGCGCCACAATTTCCACCCGCGGATCCTGTGAAAAAGCGTTGACATGGCCCCGTCCCATGCCGCCTGTCCCGATAAATGCGATCCTGAGCTTCTTTTCCATGTTCTTTTCCTCCATTACTGCTTCATTTCATGTCAAAACAGAGGTTCCCGCTCCGGCAATGGCACAAACCGCCCCCACGAATGGAGCGGCATATTCAGTTGGGCGGAAAGCGCTCGAATATGGCGGCACCCAGCCCCCACTTTTCAACGTCGCCGCAGTTCCGGATCAGCCCGACATAGTACGCGTCTACCGCCGAGAACTCCGTTGTGATGATATCGTAATCGCTGAAATAGCAGTGGTTCATCAAATCGTTGGGGCTGTGGCTCATCAGGTAGTCGACATAAGCCTGCGTGATCGGGCTGCTGCCGTTCGTCTCATACAGGTCATACGCGCCGAAGCAGTGCAGCATCTCATGCGCAAAGACAGCCGGCGTATTCTCGCGGCCATGGCCGTAGGGTACAAACACGCAAACCTCCGGGCAGTACTTATCCGCGCTGACCTCGTTGTACAGCACGGCTGTCGTCCAGGAGCGATAGTCATTGCTGTTCGACGCATTGAGATAGAGATTGTAGATGATGTTATCGGCGTTGTATTTGCTCAACAGCTCTTTTGTCGGAATGCTGTTGTGGATATACTCATTGAATGCGGTCCTGACCTCCGGGCTGCTGTAGCCGTGCACGATGTCCTCGGAAAACGCATGGGCATAATACAGATCGCCGTATTCTCTCCAGTCCCACACGAAGCCGCCCGGCTCGGCGCCCCAGCGCCTGGCCTGCTCTGTCAGCCACGCGCAGGCAACGCTCAGGTTGAAGCGGTTCCTCAGGCGCATTCTGGCGTCAGCGTCGCGGTTGAAATCCCAAGAGGTCGTCGCGTCATCCGCAAATATGGCCACCACGACAGTCCTTCCCTCAATATGCTTGGCCGTGCCCCAATTGCCGCAGTAGACCGGATAGCCCGAGACCGTCTTTGTCTGCGCGCTGTAGGCAGGTTCCCGCCATGGTTCCAGGTAGTCCTCCAGCACGTAGCCGGTGCGGTCGAAATACTGAACCTGCGCGAAGCCGTTCGCGGCAAAGCCCAGCACCATGACCGTCTCGCCCAGTGGGATCCTGATGCTGGCCGCAGCGTTTTTCGAGTTGGACTGGCGCAGCGTCACATATTCACTGCAGTGCGCTATGACGGCTCTGTCGCCCTGTGAAACGGCGGCGCAGGCCGGCGCACCGAACACAATCAGCGCGGCAAGGATGATGCAGATCAGCTTCTTCATGATAACTCCCCCATTAATTATCATGTTTTCCTCACAGCGACGCCGGAATCGCCGCCTTCAGCCCGTCACGGCCTCTCCCCGCTTCTTACCGTGCTGGGAAAGGAGCCAATACAGAGCCTTATGCTCATCCGTTTCATGTCCGCCGTCAAAGATGTCCAGGTAGACGCGGGAGCGGGGATACTTTTCCATCAGCATGTTGAACAGCTCCACGCTCTGGGTGACGGGCACGGACGGATCGTATTTGCCGTGGAATATCTTCACGTTGGCCTGGGCGATCCGGTCGATATGGAAAACCGGGGAACGCCGGGCCATTTCCGCTTCGTCATTGCCGCAGCAGGCCAGGATGTGCGGCCGATAAGCCGCGTTCTGGCCCGCCCATTTCTTCAGGTCCGTAATGGGGACGAAGGCGGCGATGGCCTCGAAGTACTCGGGACAATAACCCGCCATCATGAGCGCCATATGGCCGCCCCCGCTCTCGCCATACAGGAGCACATGATCCCGGTCCGCGGCTCCATCAGAAACCGCCCAGTCGACGGCGTCACGGATGTCCCTCATGGCAAACTCCGAAGCGCAGGCCATCGTCCTCTGGGGATTCGTATCGAGATTGGGGCCCCTGAATTCCGGCAGCAGCAGGTTGAAGTCGTATTTCTCCGCCCAGGGAACCATCCGCTTCACCTGATTGAACCGATCGTTGCTCCAGGTATGAAGGCCCACCAGCAGCGGCCGCTTTTCCCGGGAGGGCGATCTGTAATACAGCGAAGGCTGCATGGTCCCGTCCAGGGTGGATCGCACATAAACTTCATTTTGTTCCATGGACATTCCCCTTTCTCCGATACGATTCCGATTCTCCTTTGGAAGGCGCGTGCCGCAATCCTTTCCCGTTCATGCGGTATTATCGCACACATCCCGGAATCCCGCAACATCCATGCCGCGTTTTATATTTCTAAATCCGCGCGGCGGTCACACGCTCCCCGGAACGCCGTCGGCCTCACCGTCCGGCACGGCCCGGAGCTTCAGCCCGGAATAATCCGGGGCGACGCGCTCACCCGGTTTCAGGATCAGGAATTCCCGGTCGTTCCACGTGCCCTCTGTCATCATGCGCAGGAGCCGAACATCACCGTCCAGCTCCCGCAGGCGCCATCCTTTCCGGTCGGCTTCCTCCCTGGCGCGCTGCAGGTAGGCGTCGGAATCATGCACTTCCGAGTGAATAAAACCAAGCGTCGTATAATTCTTCTCCCAGCTGCTTTCAATTTCAATCAGATAGTCCGCGTTGTCCTCGCCGAATTTCTCCGCGTATTCCATCCACCGGCGCCGCTTCATGTCGTCGCCGTCGAACAGCCGGGCGCTCCGCTCGATCCATCCGCTGTTGAGCCAGTAAGCGCCTTTCGCCTCTGCGAACTCCTTCAGGTACCGCTCCTGCGACCCCATGAACAGGGCGATGCAGTCGTCCGTTCGCGGGATGATGATGGGAATGTCCCGGCAGCGGATCCCTACGACGGCCTTTGAGCAGAGTCCATATCCCATGACGATATAGTCCGGCCGGTGCTCCATCTCCCCGGAAGACAACTGCCCGTACAGCTCGTCGACCGCACCGCAAAGCCGGGCGCAGAGCTTCTCCGGCGTGTTGTGCAGGCCCCGCCCGACCCAGGTGATGTCGATCTGGTTGTCGCTCAGCGCTGCCAGATAACTCAGCTCCCGCGCAAAGATCCGGCAGGCAATGATGTGTATGCGCATGGCGTTCCCTTCCTCTTGCTTTGTTTTCCGCAGACAGTATCAGATTACCACGAAAAGGCGCCGGGCGCAACATTGCCGACGCCGGACAGGATTTCGCAAATTCCGCTCATGACTCATACTTTTTCCCCCGCGTAAGCAGCATCGCGAGCGCGCCGCCGATCACGGCGAGGCCCATCGCGGTATAGAAATTGGCGATATAACCGGGTATTGCGTTCACTGTCCCGGCCTCCGTCCTGGTAAAGCGCTCGATCACCGATCCGGCGATCACGGGCCCCAGGAACATGCCCAGCCCGTAAACCGCCTGATAGATGCCCATCGCAGCGCCGCGTTTTTCATTCGGTATGGTTTCAATGGCACTTGCCATGGTGAGCGGCATGATCAGGCCCACGCCTGATCCGAGCAGCGCCTGGACAGCCAGCAGCGAAACAAGCGAATTTGTGCGCGGATAGAGACAGCAGGCCAGCGCCAGGAAAACAAAACCGCCGGTCAGCACGGCCCGCCGTCCAAACCGGCGGCGCAGCACCGTGCCGCTGAAGCGGGACAGCACCGTGTTGGGCAGAAGATTCGCCACGGAAAGGTAGCCGAGCTGCGCCGTCGTCAGCCCAATGACCTCCCGCGCCCAGTTCTGCACGAATCCCTGCACCGTCGCCCAAACGACGAGCTGGTAAACCGTCGCCAGGAGCGTCCCTGCGATGAGGTTCCTGTCCCTGGCCACGGCGATGAAGCCGCGCAGCGTCATGGGTTCCCCTTCCGGCGCCTGTTCCCGCACGCAGGACATCACGATTAAACCGGCAACGCCCGCCGCCGTGGCCAGCAGGAACGCATAGATTTCACCCATGCGACCGGCCAGCTGGGCGCCCAGCAGCATCGCGATGATCTGCGAGCCGCACTGGGGCACGACGATGCGGCTCATGGCGGCTGCCACATGATCGCCCCGGCAGCTGGCTGAATACAGCACGGAGAAGTTTACCCAGGTCGCCGCCGTCATGCCGGACATGCCCCGGAAGATCAATGCGGCAAAGGCCAGCCCCTGCGGGACGTGTTCCCGGCCTGCCGCCAGCGCGACGGCCGACAGTCCGGCGGAGGCAAGGATGGACAGGGCAAAGCCCGCCATGACAAACGGCTTGCGCTTCTTCAGCACGTCGGAGATAATGCCCAGGGGAATGCGCAGCGCCATCTGGGTCAGGCCGTAGCTGCCCACGATCATGCCCGCCATGACCTTCGTGGCCCCCAGCCTGTCGACCACGTACGTCGTCAGGAAGGAAGGATAGGTGTAAACGGAAAACCAGAACAGAAAGATTGCCGCAAAAAGGAGCCTTTCGTTATTCTTGTCCTCGCCCAGTTTATGCATTTGTTTTTCTCACTTCTCTTTTTTAATCTCATGTCAGGAGGTGCCAGAGCGACTCCATCGCCGCTGAATAGAGTATAGCGCGGAATGCCGGATCCGGCAAGCCTCTGGCCTGAATATTCAGGCACTCATAATTGCCTTGACAACGCCATCCGCTGCGAATATAATTCACCCCGGGAGAAACAGGAAGCGGGAGGCGCATTCACCTTGCAGGATCAGGCAGCCGGAATGAAGACAAAGAAAAAGTTGTTTTCTGAAATCCCTTATCTGAAAGGCGATCGCATTGTTCTGAAAAGACTGGTTCCATCCGACGCCGGCGCCCTCGCGGAGCTGACGGCCAGCCCGAATGTGTATAGGTATCTCCCGACTTTCCTGTTTGAAAAGAAGTACGGGGACGCCCGGCTCGTCATTGACCGCCTGTATGATGAATGCTGTAAGGAGTCCATCATCCTCGGCGTGTTTATGAACGACGCTTTCTGCGGCCTTGCGGAAATGTATGGATACCGCGAACCGATTCACAAGATCAGCGTCGGCTATCGCCTTATGGAAAGATGCTGGGGTCGGGGCATTGCCACGGAGGCGCTGGCGCTGATGATCGATTACCTGTATTCTTCAACGGACATCGAGATCATCACGGCCAGCACCATGGTTGAAAACCAGGCGTCCGCCAGCGTGCTGAAGAAAAACGGGTTCTCGCTGGTCGTTCACGCGGCAGGTGAAGACTGGGGTTATGAAACGCCCACACTAACGGATAAGTGGATACGATGACTGCCGGCAAGGGCGCCAGGCCGTGGTTTTTAAGCGATCAGGCGCCGCTGCCCGGCCGCTCCAGCATCTTCAGAACGCTTTCCATGAACTGGGGACACGCGATCTCCGCATCCGCGATCTGCGGATGCCACAGCTTTTCCCATTCGAAGCACACGTAATCCCGGTAGTCATTCTCCCGTAAAATGTCAACGGCCGTCTGCAGGTCCATGTCGCCGTCACCCACCAGCGTCGGCGTAAAGCCCCAGGGCGACAGGTCCGCGGCGTCTTTCATGTGCACATGGTGGATCCGGTCGCGCACGGCCTCGAAGGTTTCCCGCAGATCCAGTCCATACCTGTACGGATGCAGGCAGTCCCACAGTATGCCCACGTTGTCGCTGCCGCTCCCTTCGATCAGCCGGCGCACCACCTGTCCGCTGCAAAAATCGTCGTGCGTCTCCATCAGCGGCATGACGCCGTATTTCAGGCCCTCTTCCCCCAGCTTGCCCAGACAGTCCATGACCGCCCTGTCGCACAGTTCGCGGGTCAGCATGCGGGTTTTTTCGGCGGGAATGCCGGCACGATATGCCTCGATGAACGGCTCGCTCTGGCGCCTGCCGGTGAAATTGACGGGGTACGGGCCGCCGAAAACGCGAATATAGGGACATTCCAGTGCCGAGGCGATCTTCATGTAATCCCCGGCCAGCCTGAGCTGCTCCTTCAGGTTCTCCGGCTCGGGATAGGCAAACCGTGCGCTGCTGGACACGCAGGTGATTTCCAGGCCCGCCTGGTGAAACATGCGCCGCACCGCGCCGAGGCGCTCCGGCCGGAATTCATCCAGCGTCCTCAAATCCTCCGCCATTCTGTAGATGCGAATCTCCACGCCGGTATAACCGACCTTTTTCGCCAGCTCGACGATCTGTTCAAAAGAATAGTCCGGGCAGCCCAGTGTGCTTAAGCTGAATTTCATGGCAAAGCCCCCTTTCACCTGCCTTATTCTATCATATTTGCCGCCGGCCATCAACAGCGGCGCGTGCCAGCCGCGCCGCCTGCTTCCCGTGGGACAGGCCTCCGCGGGGCCCAATAAATGATTGACTATTTGCCGGATGGTTGGTATAATTGTTTTGTTGCAAATTCAAGGGCGCGGTATGCTTTCCGGGATGGCTGCGGTATCGGCGACAGACGACAGCCGCAGCGGCGTTCATAACGCCGACATCCTCATCGGCTGAAACAGCCCTTTCTTATTTCTTTTGGGGAGCGGAACAAATACTATGAATAAACGTGCGCAACGGGTCATAGTCTTTGCGTCGTTAATCGCCGTCGTTTCTCTTTTTGCGGTTTTCCTCAGCCATATTCTGATCCCATACGTCAGGATGGAGTTGAATAACGACCTCGAAGGCGCGAAAGCCCTGCTGGTCTCCAAAGGCGCGCTTGGCTTTCTTGCGGTCGCGCTGGTCGAAGCGCTGCAGATGGTGGTCGTTTTCATTCCCGCGGAGTTCATACAGATTTCCAGCGGCATGAGCTATCCATTCTGCATTGCCGTTCTCCTGTGTGATTTTGGCATCTGCCTCGGCGCAACGATCATCTACGCGCTCGTGCGCGTTTTCCACTTCAGCAACGATCAGCTTGAAAATAAGGAGCAGATGATCGACCGCATCGCAGCGACGGCGAAAAACAAGCATCGCAGCACGGTGCTGCTGCTCTATCTGCTGTTCATCATGCCGCTCATACCCTTCGGCGCGATCTGCTATTACGGAAGCCATCGCGGGCTCAGGTACAGGCGCTACATCCTCACGGTGGCAACCGGCGTGATTCCCTCCATCGTCACATCCAACCTGATGGGCATGGCGGGCAGGTATTTTCTCGGCAACGACCTGCCGCTGGCGCTGCTGATCGCCATCATCGTGCTGCTCGCCGCCGTCCTGTTCGCATGTCTATTCCTGTTTCTCGACCGGATCTATCTGAAGGAAAACGACGGCACGCCCGATTCGGCTGTCTACGGCGCGTTTTTCCGCTTTGCGCACGCGGTGCTCAGGCGTCGCCAGCGCCTGCATGTGGATAACGCCGCGCTTCGCGATTTGCAGCCCCCCTATATCGTGCTGTGCAACCACGAATCCTTTTACGACTTTTACTACATAAAGCAGCTTTTTGAAAACGTCAACCCCGCTTACGTCGTCAATCGGCACTATATCTCCATGCCGGTGGTCCGGACGCTGGCGAAAAAGGCGGGGTTCATTCCGAAAAGGCTTTTCAACAAGGATTATGCCACGCCGGTAAAGATCTTCCACACCATCAGGAACGGATATCCCGTGATCATTTTTCCCGAAGGCCGCCTGTCGCTGACGGGCGTTGCCTACCCGATCGTGGAACGGAGCGCGTCGTTCTATCAGAAGCTTGGCGTGCCTCTCGTGCTGGCCAGGATCTCCGGCGCTTATTTCGCAAAACCGAAGTGGCGAAAGGCGTTCTATCCCTCCGACATATCGGTGCGCGTCGATCGCGTGATCCGGGCGGACGAGGCAAAAGACATGAGCGAAACGGCGCTCAACGACGCCATCGAATCGGCGCTGCATTATGACGAATCCGGACGCCCGGAAAACACTTACCGGCAGAAAGACAAGGCGAAGGGCCTGGAAACCGTGCTCTATCGCTGCATTGACTGCGGCGCGCTGTATGCGACGCAGGGCGTCAATAACGGGCTGGTCTGCCGGGCATGCGGCTCGGCCTGGCACCTCGGCGAACAGTATCGCTTCGCGGAAGCGCCTTATACGATCGACGCTTACTATCGGCGCATCCAGGCGCTTGAGCGCGAAAGCCTGAACGGACTGCATCTCGAAACGCCCGTCAAAACGGTGATTTACCATGCCAGGGGGCGTTACCGGACGCGCGACAGAGGCGTTTGCAGCCTCACGGACGCAGGCCTGTCCTATCGTTCCGAACGCGAGTCGTTTACGATCGGATTCGAGTCGCTGCCCGCGCTGCCATTCTCCTGCAATGAGGAATTTGAAGTCTATCACAACGACGACCTCTATTATTTCTACCCGTCAACCGAACGCGCGCAGGTTGCCCGCTGGGCGCTGCTCGTCGACATGATGAAGGAGAAACGCGATGAAGAAAACAAAAGCTGAAACCCTCGCCGGCCTGTCCGCCAAAACCTTTTTGCAGGTAACGGCGCTTTTGCTTGCGCTGATGCTCGTTTCGATCGCGCTCACATACGTCATCCCGAAGGGCAGCTTTGCCCTCAACCCGGACGGCAGCACCGATTATCTGACCTACCAGAGGACGGAGGGCGCTTCGGGCATCGCCTGGTACAAAGGGCTGCTGGCGCCGGTTCTCGTTTTCTTCTCCCCCAGCGGACTGGCGCTCGCCATGCTGTCACTGTTCCTGCTCGTGATCTTCGGCGCGTTTCAGGTCATGAACGACGTCGGCGGCATCCGGGCCCTGGTCGGCGCCGTATCGAAGCGCTTCCAGAGGCGGCGGAACCTGCTGCTTTGCGCCGTCACGCTGTTTTTCATGTGTTTCGGCGCGTTTCTCGGCCAGTTTGAAGAAATGCTGACCATGCTTCCGGTCATAACCGCGCTGTGCGTGCTGACGGGCTTTGATTCCTTCACCGGCTTTCTTGTCTGCATCATCGCCAGCGGCTTTGGTTTCGCGAGCGCGATCACCAATCCCTTTACGGTGCTGCTCGCATCGCGTATCATCAACGCGAACCCGCTGGAACACATCCTGTTCCGCGTGCTGATTTTCGCGGTGATGTACCTCCTGCTGCTTGCGTTCATCTTCCTGTATGTGCGGCGGCTGGAAAAAGACCCTTCTCGGAGCCTGACCGCCGCGCACGATGAAAAGCTGCGCGCCGCAGGCGCGAGGGAGCCTGAGGCCGCGTACGGCGACGCATACGCAAGGCGCATAAGGGTCAGCTACATCGCCTTCCTGCTCGTATGCCTGGCGCTGCTCATCACCTGCTCGGCCATTTCCTCACTGCGCGATATGACGGTTCCGGTCCTCACCGCCTATTTCCTTATTTTCGGCATCGCCGTCGGCGTCATCGGATCCGGATCGGCAAAGCCCGTGTTCAGGAGCTTTTTCAGGGGCGTTTTGGGCGCGCTGCCGACGATCGTATTCATCGCGCTCGCCTCTTCCGTCAAGTATATCTTCGACGAAGGCTCCATCATGCCGACGATCGTGCATTCCATCAACGTGCTCGCGGCGGACAAAAACCCGTTCATGATCGCGCTCATCCTCTACGCGATCATCCTCGTGCTGGAGTTTTTCATCTCCTCCTCAACGGCGAAGGCGATCCTCGTGATGGGCATGCTCGCGGTGGTCAACGTGGGGCTGTCCAAACAGATGCTCGTGCTGATTTATACCTTCGCCGACGGCTATACGAACGTCCTGTTTCCCACCTCCCCGGTGCTGCTGATTGGGCTGTCCATGATCGAAGTCGACTATTTCAAATGGCTCAAAAAAAGCGCGCCGCTGTTCCTGGCAAACCTCGCGCTGGTCATCCTGTTCCTGTCCCTCGGCATCGTGGCCGGCTATTGATCCATGCGTTCCGGCTCCATGGAGGCGCGCCGTCTCCGTTTGAAAATGCACAGGCAGACTGAAACGGAAAGGAATGGAAAACGATGAAGGAAAGAGAGCGCATCCTGACGCTCCTGGCCGGCGGAAAGCCCGACCAGGTGCCCTGGTTTGGCGATCTGGCATACTGGCTCCCCTATGCCCACCAGAGGCGCATCATAGACGCCAAGTATCGGGGCGACGGCTTGTATCAGCTGCATGAAGACCTGGGGCTGGGCTTTTACCTTCAGGGATACGAACCCTTCACCGGCGTGGCCGAAAACACCGATGTGGAACGGATTCAGGACGGGGTATACACGACGACCGTGTGGAAAACGCCCGTCGGCTCCCTGCGCCAGGTCGAGCAGAATCTGCCGCAATCCTATACCACCGCGATCAAAGAGCACATGATCAAGACGCTGGACGATCTGAAAACCTACGTCTACATCTGCGAGCACACGCGCTATCAGAGCAATTACGCGGAGGCGCAGAAGCGCGCGCGCCTGGTCGGGGACAACGGAACCGTGCTGTGTTACCTGCCGAAAAGCCCTTACATGGACCTGGTCGCGCTGAAGGCGGGAATCGTCGCCGTTACAGACATGGTGTGCGATGAGCCGGAGGCGTTTGAAGAGCTGCTGGACCGGCTGGAGGTGTGCGCGGACAAGGCCGCGCAGATTGCGCTGGAGTCGCCGGCAGAGTTTTTGATGATACCCGAAAACATCAGCTCGGAAGTTGTGGGAAAAGGCCCTTACCACAGCTATATGGAGCGCTATGAGAAAAAATGGTTCGAACGGATCAAAGCCCGCGGCAAGGTGTCCTTTGTTCACATGGACGGAACAATGCGCGGGCTGCTGCGGGAGGTATCGGAGGCCGGCGCGCGGGTGATGGAAGCCCTCACGCCGGCGCCGACGGGCGATATCGAAATTGAGGGCCTTCACAACTGGGTGGCCGATCATACCGTGATATGGGGTGGAATCCCGGGCGCGTATTTCACAGACAAGGTGTCGGACGCGCAGTTCGATAAATACGTGAAGCGCGTGCTGGACACCTGGGCGACCCAGCCAAGGTATGTGCTGGGCGTGGCGGACCAGGTGCCGCCCTACAGCCGGCCCGAACGGATCGCCCGCGTGCGTTCACTGGTCGATCGTTACGGCGCTTATCGGAATTGAGTTCCCGATCCACACCCGGCATACGGCGCGGCCAACTGCCGGCATCAGGAGGATAAAATATGAGCCAGCGAATGAAACTCTCCGCCAACCAGAACTGGCGCTTCTATCGCGGGAAAGCTCCCGCGCAGGGCGCGGGGCGCGCGTCGCGCAGCCTCGACCCCTGGGATGTATGCTACGACGACACGGCCTGGGAACGGGCCACGCTGCCGCACACCGTGCGCGAGGAAGCGCTGATGTGCTCCGGCGGACGGAATTACCAGGGCGAGGCATGGTATCGCCGTCGATTCACGCTGCCTGCCGGCTGCGCCGGAAAAACCATGTATTTCGAGCTGGAGGCCGCCATGCAGCGGGTGGACGCCTGGCTGGACGGCCGTCCCCTGGGCGTGCGCCACGGCGGTTTCCTGCCCATGGCTTTCGATCTCACCGGGCTCGAGCCGGAAAAGGAGCACCTGCTGGCGCTCAGGGTGGACAACTCGGACATGCCGGACGTGCCTCCCGGAAAACCCCAGGGCGCGCTGGATTTCTGCTATTTTGGCGGCCTGTATCGGGACGCATGGCTGCACGCCATGAACCCCGTCCATTTCACCAGCGCCGTGCACGCCGGGCGACCCGCCGGCGGCGGGCTGTTCGTGCGTTGCGGCGAGGTTTCCGCGGCGTGCGCCGAGGTGCGCGTGGACGCGCATTTTGAAAACCGCTCGTCCCGGGCGGAGGAGGTTTCCGTGCAGTTCCTGCTGGACGGCGAGCCCGTCTGCGCGGGCGGCCCCGCAATCATCGCGGCGGAAGGCGAGCGCGTGGAGCGGGCAGCCTTCCGGGTGACGTCTCCCCGGCTGTGGCACCCGCACCATCCGAACCTGTACACCCTCACGGCGCGCCTCCTGCGCGGCAGCGAGGTGCTGGATGAGGTGAGCGAGCGCATCGGCATACGGCGCGTCGAATTCCGGCCGGACGGCTTCTTCATCAACGGCGAGAAGCTGTTCCTGGACGGCGCGAACCGCCACCAGGAATACCCCTACGTGGGCTTCGCCCTGACGGACAGCCTGCAGCGGCGGGACGTGCGCCTGCTGCGGGAAAGCGGCATCATCTCCGTTCGCCTGGCCCACTATCCGCAGGATCAGGCCTTCATGGACGCCTGCGACGAGCTGGGCGTGCTGTGCGTCATTCCCACGCCGGGCTGGCAGATCCATCCCGCCTCGGTGCTGTTCGACGAGCGTTCCTATGAGAACACCCGCCGCCTCATCCGCATGAACCGGAACCATCCCAGCGCCTGCCTGTGGGAGCCCATCCTCAACGAGACGGACTATCCCGCCTATTTTGCTGAGAAACAGCTGGAAATCGTGCGGGAGGAGCTGGGCCCGGAGGCGGCCTGGGCGGCTTGCGACAGTCATTACGCCTGCGCCGAACGCTACCCTGTGATCTACGACCGACGACCCAGCCCTGGTCGGCCCCGTTACATCCGCGAGTACGGCGACAACTGGACCGAGCAGTTCGGCCCCATGAAGACGCTGCGCCGGGTGCGCCGGGGCGCGAACATAAGCTTCTATGCCGGCGGCGAGGAAGCCATGATCCGCTCGGCGCAGGAGCACTTCGAGGAATACGCCCTTCACCGCATGGACGCCGCGCTCTCCGGCGCGGCGCTGTGGGCAGGCATCGACCACAACCGGGGCTATGAGGACAGCGAAGCCGCGGTAGGCATGCTGGACTGGCTGCGGCTGCCCAAGAGTCTGCGCCACATCATGGCGGCGCAGCAGGATATGGAAGCGGCCGGCCCGCTGTGCTTCCTCGCCAACGACTGGACGGAGGCGTCCCCGCGGGACGTGCAGGTGTACACTAACGCCCCCGCCGCGCGCCTGCTGCTGAACGGACGGGAGATCGCCGCGCTGACCGCGGAAGAAGGCTGGGCGAACGCCCGGATCTGCACGGATGAACTGGCCGGAAAACCGCTGCCCGACGGGGTGCACCCGCCCATCGTGTTCAAAGATGTCCCCTGGGAAAGCGGCACGCTCCGCGCCGAGGCCATTGCCGGCGGCAAAGTCGTCGCCAGCTGCGAGGTCAGAACGCCCGGTGCGCCGCAGCGGCTCCGCCTTGAGCCCCAATGGGCGGGTGAGAACGAGTGGACGGCGGACGGCTCCGACCTGCTCTTGGTGCATGCCTTCATCGAGGATGAACAGGGCACGCCGGTGAGAACCGCCGAGCCCATGGTGCGCTTCTCGATCGCGGGCGACGCTGAAATCGTAGGGGCGGACCGGCCCTGGACGCAGGCCAATCCCATGCGGGCGGAGGCCGGTGCGGCGTGCGCGCTGCTGCGGGCGGGGTATCGCGCCGGCAGGGTGACGCTGACCGCGGAGAGCGAGGGCCTCGCGACGGCGCAGCTCACCCTGGAGACGACGGAAAATCCCCTTGACCTGTTGCCCGGCGGCGTATTTGAGCCTCCCGCCGGCCGGCCGGTCTATCCGGAGGACGCGAAGGCGTTTTTCTCAGCGCGCCAGTCTCTGAAGCTGGAGCCCTGGTTCAGCTATGACCTGGGCCGTTCAAGGCCCTGCGCCGCCTCGTCAACCAGAGAGGGTACCGCGCCGGGGAACATCAATCAG
Source organism: Clostridiales bacterium Firm_10 (assembly GCA_001603025.1). GTDB lineage: Bacteria > Bacillota > Clostridia > Christensenellales > Aristaeellaceae > Firm-10. Next base: position 15,697 of record LVAP01000033.1, read on the forward strand.
GGCGTCATCCGCGAGCCCTGGGTGGCGGCGGACGCATCGCTGCCTCAGTGGTGGCAGGCGGACCTGGAAAACGAGGCGCTGGTGTCCGGCCTGACTGTGCGCTGGCTTAACGACGGATTGTGGTATGACTATGCCGTCATGCTTTCACGCGACGGCGTTCAGTGGACGCAGGCCGCGGAGGGCCGCGCCTCCGGGCAGAGCAATCTGCCCATTCGTTTCCCGGCAGCGGCGCAGGCGCGCTATGTGCGGGTGGTCGTGAAGGGCGTCACCGGCGGCGAACCTGCGGGCATGTATCTGGTGGAGATTTACGGCGAAAAGCGCGCCTGACAGCATGCGGGCGCGCCGAATGACAAAAAAACAGAGGAAACGGAAACAGCCCGGCACGGAACTGTGCGACCATTTGGAACATACCGTCATCTGCCACAGCCGGGGCAGCCAACACGACAATGAGTTGCCGGCCGAAGCCTGCTGCGAAGACTTCCCGGCCGGTTTCCCGCACAATTATTTCGCGGGCCAACACTTTCAGCGAGCATAAAGGGGAGAATGATGCATGAACAAAACCGCCGTCATCATCGCGGCATGCGCCGTCGTGGTCATTATGAACGTCGTTTCCTTCGCGCTGATGGCGCATGACAAGAAATGTGCCCGCAAGGGAAAGTGGCGCGTGCCGGAAAAGGCGCTGTTTCTGGCGACGGCATGCTTTGGGGGCCTGGGCGGCGTGCTGGGCATGCAGCTGCTCCGCCATAAGACGCAGCACTGGTATTTCCGGGTATTCTTTCCCGTGCTGCTGATCCTGCAGATCGCGGCGCTGGCGGCAGGAGCGTACCTGCTGCTGTAAAGCAAAAAAAGCCGGGCTTTGCCCGGCATTTTTCTTTACAGCAGAGCCTTTCCGAACGCATACGCTTCCGCCTGCTCCCCGGGCTTATCGGCCGCCTCGCGGGGATCGGCAATGCCGCCGCAGAACAGGGAGCCGACAAGCTCCGCCTTTTTGTAGCAGTCTACCCAGCCCTGCAGGCCGCTCAGCGCTTTTTCGGGAACGAAAGCCTCGTCTTCCGTCGCCGTAGAAAGCATATAAACCCTGCGGAACTTATAGTCGGCGGAAGAGAGCGGAGTCATGCGGTCCAGCAGGGTCTTCATCTGGCCGCTCATCTCATAACAGTAAATCGGCGTGGCGAACACGAGCGTGTCCGCGTCCCTGACCTTCTCCGCGATCCACACGGCGTCATCTTTCTGGACGCATTTCTGTGTCTTCAGGCAGGCAAAGCAGCCAACGCAGAATTTCAGCTCTTTCCCCTTCAGGCTGATATGTTCCACCCGGTGCCCCGCGTCCGCCGCGCCGGCGATCAGGCGCTCCGTCAGGATATCCGAATTGCTTCCGGTCCGAAGGCTGGTGGAAATCACAAGCACGTTGCTCATATCGTTCCTCCTTTAACTCATAACTCAGGCTCCGTTGAAAATGACATCGCGGTGATCGCCCAAATCAGGATGTGCGATTCACAACCCGCCGGCGGCGGAAGCGCAATGATCAGAACGTGACCAGCACGCTGCCGCTCCTCAGAGGCAGCACGTCCCCCGGGAGGCGCTCGCCTTCAAAGAAGACGGCCTTCTCGCCGGTGCGCCGGTATGTGATCCTGTAGCGGCAGCCCCGGAATTCCTTTTCCGCGAACGCCTCGTCCCATCCCTCGGGCAGGCAGGGCTGCACGGCAAGCCCTTCCAGCCGGGGCCGCAGGCCGAACACGAACTGCGCCATCGCCTTCAAAAACCACTGGCCAGAGGCGGTGCGCCAGCTCTGCCCGGGCGTGCCATAGCGATAGCCCGTCTCCGGGCCCATGTAGCAGTTGCAGAGGGTATAGGGCTCTGCCCGGCCGGCGACAACCTCGTTGCGGAACGGCACAATGCTGTCCACATCCTCCCGGACGCGCGCCGCGTTGTCCATGAGCGCGTCCACGGCCAGCTTCCAGCACATCGCGTGCAGATACACGCCGCCATTCTCCTGCACGCCCGGGGCCTTCTTCGCAATGCCGCCGATCCAGATACTCTTTTCCGTATAGGGCGGCCAGCTCACGCGCGTGCCCAGCCGGTCCCACAGGAGGCGATAGCTGTTTTCAATCGCCCGGGCTTCCCGGCCCGCGTTCAGCCCGCCGGCGAGCACGGCCCAGAGCTGCGGGTTGAGGAAAACGCGGCCTTCTTCGCAGGAGCTCGCGCCGATGGGCTCGCCGTCGTCCGAGATGGCGTAAATGTAATAGCCGCCTTCCTCGTCCCAGCCATATTCGTTGATAAGCGCGCACATCTCATCATCGCGCTCTTTGAGGCAGACGATTTCGGCCTCATCCTTCCCCGCGGCTTCGGCCAGCGCACGCAGCTGCCGGCAGGCGCGCACCCAGGCGATGGAGAGCCACACGCTCACGCCCTGCCCTTTGATGCCCACGTAGTTCATGCAGTCGTTCCAGTCTCCGCCCCAGATGCGGATGAGCCCGTGATGTCCCCGGAAGCCATAGAGGAAATCGACTGAGCGCCTGAGATGCTCATACACCGTGGCGACGGTTCCGTCGTTGAAGGGCACCTCTTCCTCAAGCAGGGTCATATCGCCCAGCTCCATGAGGATGTAATAGGCCGTAAATGTGAGCCACACGGCGCAGTCCGAAAAATTGTTGTCGCAGATGCGCCCGTCAATAAACGTGCGCGGCGCATAGCCATTGGCGTATTGATAGGTCAGCAGGCGTTTGAGGCGCTCCCAGGCCAGCCGCGGGTTGAACGCCGCCAGGCACTCCGTGTCGCTGGCGATGTCGCGATAGCCGTTGTGGCGCACGCGCGCCCAGCGGGAGCCCATGTCCGTCTGGTATTTGAGCCAGTGGTTAATGAGGTGGTTCAGGTTTTCATCGGGCGTTTTCAGGGAAAGGCCCGCATTGAGCCGGCCGCGATACTTCTCCTCCACCCTTTCCAACTCCCCGAGGACCTGCGCCTCCGCCGCGAAGCGGGCAAGGATCCCGTTTGCCCGGTCCAGGCTCTCCGCAAGCCCGGTCGTGAAGCTCGCAAAGCCGCTCTCGCCCGGGTTGAGGCGCAGCGTGGTCTGCACGGCGTAGCCGATTTTCTCTGCCACGCACGCGCTGTTCGAGCAGCCGCCCCTGTGCAGCGCCGCGGGATCCTGCAGCGTGCCGTAAGGGCCGATGAAGGCGTTGCGCGCGCAGTCCCACCCGGTCACCTCCTGCCCGCAGCCCAGGAAGAAGCAGAACGTCCGCTTCCCGCCCTCAAATTCCTCTTCAAACTCATAGTGCAGCCCGTTCAGGGCATCGTCCCTGCCGGCGGCGGAGGTATTGTAGCCCTGCGGCTTGTAAGGTTCGTCGAAGTCGTTTTCAACGTAGGCGATCAGCTTGATTTCCCGGGGCGTATCGTTCGTGTTGGTGACGCGCACAGCCGTCACCTCGGCGCAGGCGAAGGGATCGTCCCCGCAGGGCACAAAAAGCGTATAATCCGTCCGGATGCCCCGCTTCTGCAGGGTGATCGTGGTAGAGCCCAGCCTGTGGACGCATTCGTATTGTTCGCGGGGCTCGTAGACCGGCAGGCCGCACAGCGACCAGCCCGCGCCGCCCTCCACGGCGTACAGGCCGCGCCCTTTCACGGGCATAAGGCGGCGGCCGAGGCTGTCCTGCAAAAAGCCCTGACCAATGCCGCACTGGGACGTAAAGGTCACATAGTAATCGGTATGAAAGTAATTATACCAGTTTCGTGGAATGTCCGGCGTAAGGATATGAAAAGAACATCCGTCCTCCGAAAAATGCCCGAATGGAGAAAACATGGCAGCGCCCTCCAAATCTCACAGTATCTTAACAAAAGTTTACCACGCGGCAGGAGCCTTGTCAATTGAAAAGGGGCGCGCAGGCCGGCGTTCCAGGGCCTTCGCGGCCGGGCGGCTGTGTCGTGTCACACCTCCGCAATACATTATTCACCCTTTGTCCATGCCCCACGGCAGATGCGTCTCCTCTCCTGTGGTATAATAGCTGTGAAGCCGGGCGGCGAAGGATGGTTCATCCGCGGGCCGCCCTTCCATGAAATTGCCCGACCAGATCACAGGAAAGGATACTGATCATGACAGTCACGCAGGAAACGATCCATGGGATCGTGTGCAGGCAGCGGCAATTCTTCCGCACAGGCAAAACCCTGGATATCCCCTGGAGAATCGAACGGCTCAGGAAACTGAAGCAGGCCGTGATTGCAAACCAGGAAAGCCTTGAAAAGGCGCTGTATGAGGACCTGGGGAAAAGCCCGGCTGAAGCCTATCTGTGCGACCTGGGGCCCACGATCGTAGAGATCAACGAAATCATCCGCGGCCTTAAAAGATGGGCGCGTCCCAGGAAACGCTTCAGCGGCCTCATGTGCTTTCCCAGCACAAGCACCATCGTTTACCAGATGCCCTACGGGGTCTCACTCATCATCAGTCCTTTCAATTTCCCGATCCTTTTGACGCTGGGGCCGCTGGCGGCCGCCATCTGCGCGGGCAACACGGCGGTCATCAAGGCAAGCTCCAAATCCTCCGCCAGCACCCGCGCGCTTCAGGCGATGATCGCCGGCATCTTTCCGGAGGACTACGTGACTGTCATCGACGGCGGGCACGACGTGGCGGATATGTGCCTGGCTGAGCGCTTCGACAAAATCTTCTATACCGGCTCTCCCGCCGTGGCGAAGCACGTGCTTGAGGCGGCTTCACATCACCTGACCTCGGCAGCGCTGGAACTGGGAGGCGAAACGGGAAACTGGTGCATCATCCGAAAAGACGCCGACCTGCGGGACGCGGCCAGGAAAGTCGCTTTCCTCAAACTGTGCAACGCGGGGCAGGTTTGCATCAACATCAACCAGGTCGCCGTGGCGGAGGAGGCCGCGGAAGCCTTCCTGACTGAGCTGAAAGGGGAATTCCTCCGCCAGATCGGCGAAACGCCGGAGCTCAGTCCCGAATATCCGAAACTGATCACCGGCGCCGCCTATGACAAATGTGAACGTCTGGCCGAAGAATACGCCGACAGGATCGTATTCGGGGGAACGGGCAACAGGGAAAGCCGGCGGTTCGCGCCGACAATCATTTATCCCGTGGACATCAGCGAGGATATTGTGCGGCATGAGCTGTTCTCCCCACTCCTGCCGGTCGTCCCGTTCAGGGATGACGAGGCCAACGCCGTTTTGGACGTGATCGCGGAGCGCGAGCATCCCCTTGCCATGTATGTTTTCACTTCGGACCGGAAGTGGGCCCGGAAAGTCATGTCCACGCATCAGTACGGCGGCGGCTGCGTGAACGAGGTCTGCATCCACATGATGGTGAAGGGCGTGCCCTTCAACGGGACCGGCCACTCCGGAATGGGCGCGTACCACGGCGAATGGGGGTTCCGGGAATTCACGCATCCGACAACCGTATTGGTGGGAAAGACGCGCTGGAACCTGCCCCTCCGGGAGCATCCGTATTCCGGGAAAGCCGGGAAAATCAAGATGAAGCTCCTGAAACTGTTCGAGAGGTGACTGTCATTCCGGCGCGGATGGCGTCGACGGGCCGACGCCATCGCTTCTGTCCCCGACTTGCTGCGGGGAGCTGCGTCCCGACCGCTGCATGATTACAATGCCGGCGACGAACAGCACCGTGCCCGTGACGATCCACCCGCTGACCGACTCATGGAAGATGAGGATCCCCCAGGCCAGCGAAAAGAACACCATGGTGCTCTGCAGCAGCGGCACCATCTGGAAGGGCACCAGCGGAATGGCCTTCGCGTTGAGATAAAACCCGATGCCCGTGATGAAGCCAAACCCGAGAATGGCAAGGACACAGCGCCAGTCCGGCGCGGCGGCGGGC
>LVAP01000034.1 GCA_001603025.1 Clostridiales bacterium Firm_10
CGTCGGCTCGGGCGTCGGCTCGGGCGTCGGCTCGGGCGTCGGCTCGGGCGTCGGCTCAGGCGTCGGCTCGGGCGTCATATCGCCTTTCCAGCGGGCCTCCGGATCAGTGCTGAAGATGATCGTTCCCTCTTCGCCTTCGTAGTGCAGGAATCCATCCTCGTCGAGCAGGAGAGAAGCCGGGCTCTCCTCGCCGAACAGCACTTCGCCGTCCTGCTCATACCACGAGCCGGTCTTATCGGCGCCCAGGCCCTTCAGCGCGCCCTGGCCGTCCGGCTGCAGCGCCAGCGTGATATCCAGGTTCCACATGAGGCGCGGATGGCCCTTCATGATGGGCGTATCCAGGTAGACCGCGCTCCACTGGCCCTCGTATGGCGTCAGATCCATCGGCGCGCGCTGGCAGAAAATGGTCATGTTCATGATCGTCAGCGAGATGCCGCCGTCGTCACGCAGCTCGACGATCTTGTCGAGCATGCCGTCCGGCACGCCGGGGATATGCGGCTGGAGCAGCTGCAGGCGGCCCTCCTCAAAAGCAAATTCCTCAGGCTCGCCGCCGAAGCAGCTCACCTGCGCGCCATCGATTTTCACGGTGGTATCCGCTGAGCCGAACAGCACCGGCCAGGCCTCCAGCTGCGTCTCCACGGGCACAAGCTCGCCATCGGCCTGCATCAGCACGGCCACCCAATCGCCGGACAGCTCGTCCGCCGAGGCGGCAGGCACTGCCTGCGGAACGGCCGGCCCGGGCTCCTCGGTGGGTTCAGGCGTCGGTTCGGGCGTCGGTTCGGGCGTCGGTTCAGGCGTGGGCTCGGCGGTGGGCTCAGGCGTCGGTTCAGGTGTGGGCTCGGGTGTGGGTTCAGGCGTGGGCTCCACGGCGTCGCGGGCGAACACCAGAACCATTTCGTCGGTGGGCATGTGCAGCATGTCGTCGAGCTGGCTCAGCGGCACGACCTTGCCCTCCAGATTTGCGTAGATGCCGTCGCTGGCCACAAACCACGTGCCGGTCTGGGTTCCCGTCTGCGTTTCGGCAGTCACGCTGCCGTCTTCATTGAGCGAGAGCATGACCATGTAGCCGGCCTCGGCCGCGTCGTACTGGCTGCCGTTCAGCAGGATCGCCACCAGGCGCCACTCGCCGCCGTACAGCGCGTAAACTCCCTCCGGAATGTCGTCGATCATTGGGGCAGGCTCTGCCGTCGGCGCGGGGGCGCCGCCCCGCTCGCAGTAGAAGGTCATGCCCAGCATGGTGTAGGCGATGGTGCCGTCCGCCAGCATGACCACGTCCTCGTCCAGGACGCCGGGGGTTACGCCTTCCCCCACGGGCACCTGCAGCAGCAGCTTGCCGTCGATGAACTCAAAGGCTTCGCTCTCGCCTCCGCTCCAGCCCACCATGCCGCCGCTGATGCACAGCTCGGTAGAAGGAAGGCCAAAGCTGCTCAGCTGGTCCGCGACGGCGCTTACGGACATCACCATGCCGTAGGCATCCACCGTCACGGCGTTCCACACGCCGTCGAAATCAGCGATGTCCGCCGCGGGCACGGCCTCCGCCGGCGTGAACGCCTCGGTCGCCTCCCGGGTGAACACCATCTTCGTCCCTTCTCCTTCGCCCACCAGCGTGCCGTCCACATAGCTGAACGGCGCCTCGGAGCCGTTGATGGTGATGAGTATGGTCTCGCCGTCCAGCCGCCATACGCCTTCGCTGTCGCCGTCCGGCGTGACGGCCCCGGCGGTGCCGTCCTCATTCAGCTGGATGGTCATGTTATAGCCCGCGTCCGCGGCGGACACGACGGTGCCGCCGTACTCAATGGTACTGAGATACCACAGGCCGCCGATGATGCGATAGACCTCCTCCATCGGCGCGGCGTCCGCATAAGCCGCGGCGGACAGGATGAGCATCAGCGCAAGCGCGAGCGCTCCCAGTTTCTTCATGCTTCATTCCTCCCATATTGTCTTCATTTGTTGCATCTGACATGGCAATGCGGGACAAACCGAAGGATCCGGCCGCCACAGCGCGCCGATTCAGGCATTCCATGGCGGCGTATATAATCAACCACTTTTATTATAACACAAATTGCAGCATTTTTCACCACCCAGATGGGCGTTTTTGGAAAATACGGTCCGTTTTCCTGTTCCTGTCCGCACATATCCTGCGGCGGTCAGAATGTCAGCCGCATCTGATGCCAGGCGGCGCCGCCGTGGGACGACGAACAGACGCCTTCGTCTTTGAAGCCGAATCGCGCGTAATAGCCGAGCATGTGGGCCTTACAGGTCAGAACGACGCCCTTCCGGCCCTGTAATCGCGCGTCCTCCACGGCGCGCCTGAGGGGCAGGGCGGCGCAGTCCCGCCCGCGCCGGCCGGGCACGGTGCCCACGCCGAATATCATCTGCCATGCCCCCGCCTCGTGGTGCAGGCCGGCGTCGCCGAACATCGCGTCGCTCAGGTCCGCGTCGTCCGAAACCATGCCGTCCACGAAGGAGACGAGCGTCCCCCCGTCATACAGCAGCCAGAAATGCTCGCCAAACCGGGCGATGCGCGCCGCCAGCGTCTCGCGGGACGCCGCTTCCGTTGGCGGAAAGCAGGCCGTCTCCGCCGCCGCCAGGGCGTCCAGGTCGCAGAGGGACGCGTGTTTTATCTCCATGACTGCCTCCCGGTCAAAACCGCTTCGCTATGCAAATCCGAACCCGCTCGGGCGGAGCAGGTTCGGATGCGTATGTCAGCCGGTTACGGCTGCTTGCCGATGTAGGCCAGGATGCCGCCGTCCACATACAGAATGTGGCCGTTGACGAAGTTGCTGGCGTCCGAAGCCAGGAATACGGCCGGGCCCTGTAGGTCATCCGTGGTGCCCCAACGGGCGGCGGGCGTCTTGGCGACGATGAACTGATCGAAGGGATGACGGCTGCCGTCCGGCTGGCGCTCCCTGAGCGGCGCGGTCTGCGGCGTGGCGATGTAACCCGGGCCGATGCCGTTGCACTGGATGTTGAATTCGCCGTACTCGGAGCAGATGTTCCGGGTGAGCATCTTCAGGCCGCCCTTGGCCGCGGCGTAGGCCGACACGGTCTCGCGGCCCAGCTCGCTCATCATGGAGCAGATGTTGATGATCTTGCCGTGGCCCTTTTTGATCATCGCGGGGATGACGGCCTTGGCGCAGATAAACGGGGCGTTCAGGTCTATATCGACCACCTTGCGGAATTCGGCGGCGCTCATCTCGGTCATGGGAATGCGGCGGATGATGCCGGCGTTATTGACCAGAATGTCGATCACGCCCACCTCGGCCTCGATCGTCTTCACGAGGGCCTGCACGGCGTCTTCGTCGGTCACGTCGCACACATAGCCATGAACGGGGATGCCCTTTTCGGCGTAGGATTTAAGGCCCCTGTCCACCAGCTCCTGATTGATGTCGTTGAACACAATGGTCGCGCCGGCGGCGTGGAACGCCTCGGCGATGGCGAAGCCGATGCCGTAGCTTGCGCCGGTGATCCATGCGATTTTGCCTTCCAGGCTGAATGCTTTCATATCCATGATGCGTCCTCCTCAGCGAAGCGCGGTGGTGGGAATGGTGTCCATGTCGTCAAAGGCCTGGTTCTCGCCGCCCATGGCCCAGATGAAGGTGTAGTTGGTGGTGCCGGCGCCCGCGTGGATGCTCCACGACGGGGAGATGATCGCCTGCTCGTTCTGCATGACGACGTGGCGGGTTTCCTGGCCCTCGCCCATCATGTGGAAGACCACGTTGTTTTCCGGCACCTCGAAGTAGAAATACACCTCCATGCGGCGCTCGTGGGTATGCGCGGGCATGGTGTTCCACACCGAGCCGGGCTCCAGCACGGTCATGCCCATGGAGAGCTGGCAGGTCTTGAGCACGGAGGGGTGGATAAACTGGTTGATCACGCGCTTGTTGCTGGTTTCCAGCGCGCCCAGGGGCTTCTTCGCCGCGTCCGCGATGCGGATGAGGCGGTTCTCATAGCTGCAGTGCGCCGGGGCGGACACGATGTAGAACTTGGCGGGATTCGCCGCGTCGTCGCTCCGGAACAGCACGGTCTTCGCGCCTCTGGTGATATAGAGGCAGTCCTTGTAGCCCAGCTCGTATACGGTATCGTCCACGGTCACGCGGCCCGGGCCGCCCACGTTGAACATGCCGCACTCACGGCGTTCAAGGAAGAAATCCGTTCCGAAATTCTTCCACACATCGATGCCCTTGTCGATGCTCACCTCTTCGAGGATGGGCATCACGCCGAGCGTGACCATGCGATCCACATGGCTGTAAACAGCCATGACCTCGTCCGCCACGAACAGCTTTTCAATGAGGAATTCCCTGCGGGTCTCTTCGGTGGTATAGCGTTTGAAATCGCGCTGGTTGCAGGAGTAGCGAATGTCCATGTAAACCAATCCTCCCTCAATAAAATGATGTGTTGAAATATGTGTCAGGCAAACTGCTCCAGATACCTGCGGGCAGCCTCGGCGTTGTCGGGCCGGGTGTCCTCCAGCGTCATGGGCAGGCCGTTGGCCTTCGCAAAGGCAATGAGCGCTTCATAGCGCATCACGCCCAGGCCGCAGGCAGTGGAGCGCACGTCTCCGTTTTCCGCCTTCGTGTAGTCCTTCATGTGCAGCACGCGCACATGGTCGCCCAGGCGGCGTATGGCTTCGCCGATGTAGGCCTCGGCCCGATCCACCGTGGCGGCGGAGAGCAGGTTCACACTGTCCAGGATGATCTGCAGGCTGTCGCTGTTCATGGCCTCCAGCATCCGCTCGGCGCGTTCCGGTGTGGAAACGATGTGCCGCCATACCGGCTCCACGGCCAGCACAGCGCCTTCCTCCTCCGCCCAGCGGACAACGGGGCGCAGGCTGTCCAGGAAGAGCCGGAAGGCCTCCTCGCTGTCCTGCTGGGGCCCGTCGAAGCGCGCGTTGGGACTGGCGGGCGTTTCCGTGCCCACCACGCGCGCGCCGATCATGCGGCTGAACCGCAGGTGCGCCCGGTAGATCGCCTGAATGCGGGCGCGCTCCTCTTCGTTCGGATCGGCCAGGCTCAGGTAACAGCCCAGCACGGCGCACTCCATGTCCTCGGCTGCGAAATCCTCCCGGACCCGCGCAGCCATCTCTTCGGTGAGCAGCCGCGGCGCGTCGGCCATGGCAAAATCCGGAAGCGCCTTGCTCAGCGCCAGGTGCGCGCAGGAGAATCCCTGCGCCCTGGCGAAGCCCAGCCGCTCGCGCAGCGTTCCGGGCAGGGTGTCGTGCAGGCGAATGCCGATATTCATGGTGCGGCCATCCTCTCTTGAAACTCTGGTCGTTCAGGGGCGGACGCCGGCGGTCAGAGCCGCACGAAACCACCGCCGGGAATGCAGACGGGCGCCTGATCGTTTACGGAAATGTAGCAGTCGGCCGCGTTGGGGTTTGAGACGAAGCTGTTGTCCGCGGCGAAGCGCAGGCGCCTGGCGTCGTCCATGTAGTCAATGAATTCGATGTTGGTGCAGTACCAGATGTCATCCTTTCCGCTCATCATACGGCAGAAATCCTCGATCAGGTCCCAATTGCCCTGGTTGTCGAACTCATAGCTATGGCCCCACACGTACATGAGGTAGAGATACTGCCTCTTGTTCAGCGCCAGGAACTGCTCGCCCAGTTCCATCAGCCTGTGGTTGTGGTGGCAGGTTCCCTGCCAGCGGTAGGGATTCTCCGGCAGGGCGAACCCGCCTGTCGTTTCGACCACGCGGGAATAGCGGATGCCGCAGGCGGGCAGCATCGCCTCGATCTCCGGGCTCAGAGAACCGTTGGGATAGCTCAGGCCGCGCACGGGACGGCCGGTAAGCGCCTCCAGCGCGACGCGGTCATCCAGCACCTCGCGGGCCACCGCGGGCAGCGGGCAGCGCGCAATGGTGGGATGCGTCACCGTGTGGCAGGCCACCTCGTGCCCCTCATACAGCGTTCTGACTTCCTCGGGCCGCACGCGGCGCAGGTCATCGAAGAGGCCGCTGTTCAGGTGAAACGTTCCTTTGATGCCGTTCCGGTTGAAAATGTCCACCAGCCGACGGTCGGCCTCGCGGCCGTCGTCATAGCTCATGGTGAGCGCCTTGTGCTTTCCGCCGGGGAAGCAGATATAGACCTTATTCATGCGCTTGTCCCCCTGATCAGTCTCAGATCATCAGCCTGGTGAGCGCGGGAATCGGGATATCCTGCCCACAGGGCTTGGAATTCCTTCCCATTAAAAATTATACAGTCCCTGCCCGGCGTTGTCAATGGCCGATTGCCGCCCGGCGCAGGCCTTACGCCACGAAAAAAAGAGACCTGGCTCTTGCCACATCTCTTTTTTGATCGCGATTATTCCTCCGGCAGCCGATACAGCCTGAAGCCCAGCCCATCGCAGGACACCTGGTGGAACCGGATGCCGCGGTACTCGCCCCGGAAGGCCCCCCTCAGCGACACGCCGTGCAGGTGTCCGTACACCAGATCGCGCACGCCGTAGCTCTCGAGCAAATCGACGAATTCCGTATCCCTCTGGGCGTCTGTCAGCGGCGGATAGTGCATCATGCACAGGAGCGGCGCGTCCCCGGAATGCCTGCGCGCGTCCTTCAGCGTCATTTCCAGGCGCAGCAGCTCGCGCCGGTAAACCTTCACGTCCTCGGGAGCCGTCTGGCTGGTCGGGATCGTCCAGCCGCGCGTGCCGCAGATGACGCGCCCGTCCAGCGTCACGCAGTCGTTCTGCACGGCGTACATGCCCTGCGGCAGCGCGTCGCGCACCCGCCCGATGGCGCTCCACCAGTAATCGTGATTGCCGCGCAGGATCACCTTCCGCCCCGGCAGCGCGCCGACGGCGTCCAGGTCCGCGCGGGCGTCCTGCAGGGTCATCGCCCAGCTCAGGTCGCCCGGCAGCAGCACGATGTCATCCGGGCCCGCCTTTTCGCGCCAGTCTGCGGAAATCTTCTCAAAGTGGCCGTTCCAGTGTTCACCGAACACATCCATCGGCTTAACGTCGCCGCCCGGAAGGTGCAGGTCAGAAATCGCAAATACCGCCAAATCCGCCCGCCTCCGTTTCCGTCATTCGTCTTCGTCGTCCCCGTCGTCCTCTTCGGCGTCCTCGTCCTCGGCGAGCGCGTCGGTGCTCAGCAGATCGCCGTCGTCCGCGTCCTCGTCGTCATCCTTGAACTCGTCTTCCGCGCCGAATTCACTGGCCATGGCGTCGTCCACGATATCCAGCTCGATCTCATCCATCGTGCTCACGCTGTCAATGCCGATGTTGGCATCCTCCTGCACGATGCCGTCGTCCATGCTGCTGGACATGCGGCGATTCATCTCCTTGATGCAGAACATGCACAGGTCACTGCCCGGTACCGCCGGGTTCTCACCGCATTCGGAGCACATTTCGGGCGTATCGATGATCTCATGCTCGCCGCGAACCTCGCGCCGGCAGACCGTGCACAGCGTGCCCCCATCCAGGATGTAGTTGAGCTCGCAGCGCGGACATTTAATCAATGCCATTCAGATTCCTTCCTTTCATAGCAGGCCGGTTTTCATTTTTTATCGCCTTCAGGCCTATCACTCGACCCCTGTTTACGCAAAACAGTGCTGGAAGGCCTCTCAAAAAACGTTACGTTTCTGTCCCGCAAGTACAACTATCATACACAACCTGTACGATGATGAAATCACTCATTTTATATTTTTACGTTAATCTTACATTAAATTAATTCGATGCCATAGCGCAAAAAAACCGCGGCCGGCCTTGCTCCGGCACGCTCCACCGTGAGGCGGGACGCGAGGTTGTTCCCGTCGATCACGCCGCACTCCACGCGCATTCCCGCCGCGGCGCGCAGCATGGGCAGGGCCAGAGCCGCCGTAAGCGCACGGTTCCGCCAGGCCGGCACGATCTGGATGGTGGCCGCGCGCGCCACGCGCGCCCGCCCGTCCGCCAGCGAAAGCAGGCAGCCGACCGGCTCGCCGCCGCGCAGGGCGATTTGCGTCATGCGGCGAGACCAGTATCGGCCCAGCGCTCCGATCAGAACCGCCGTCTCCTCATCCGTATGCGCCATGGCCGGATCTGTGCGGGATACCCGCGCGATGGCCGCGCAGGCCGCCCGATCCCCCATGGCCAGCGCGGAGACGATTTCCACGCCGAAGCGCCGCTGCGCATAAGCCGCCGCGCGCTCGTACCGCCCAAGGTCGAGTCCGGCAGTATCCAGTTCGTAGAGGATTGAACGCGACACAACCGAGAAGCCGTTTTCCTCCAGCGTCCTGCCCAGGAAAGCGGGCATCCGTTCCGAAAAGGGCGACGCGTCCGCACCACTCCCGGCCGGCGCCGCGCCGCAGCTGAAATCCGCGATGGACGGGCTCAGCGGCCCGACGACGCGCCCGCTTCCCCACGCGCGCTGCCGGTCGATTATGGCGCGGACCAGCGCGTCCGCGTCCCGCGGGGAAGCCGCGCAGGGAACGGCGAAAAAGCCTTCGCTCCCAAACGCGCCCGTCAGCGCGCAGCCGCCCGGCTGCAGGATCCATTCCGTCCGCCCTGCGCGCAGGAGGGGATTGTCCCGAAGCTGAAACATGCGCCGCCCTCCCGGGCAGCGCAATCCGCCCGCCGCGCAGACGCGCCTCATCCGCGCGAGCAGGACGCCCTGTTCAAACCAGTTCATTGTTCCTTCCTCAGCGCCTCGCCCAGCCGCGTCACGTCCTGTTCGTAAACCGGGCGCAGCGCGCGATTGTAAATGATCGAAGCGGGATGATAAAGCGGATAGAGCCGCCGGCCTTCCCATTCCAGCCAGCGGCCGTGTTCTTCGCCGATCGTCGCCTGCTGCCCCATGAGCGCCTTCAGCGGCACGTTGCCCAAGGTGACGATCACCTGCGGCGCGGCCAGCGCCAGCTCCCGCCGGAGGAAAGGCAGGCACAGCTTGACTTCCTCGCGGGTGGGGGCGCGGTTCACGGTGTTGCCCGCGGCCGATGTCTTCACCGGCCGGAATTTTACGGTATTTGTGATGTACACCTCTTCGCGCCGGATGCCTGACAGGGCGAGGAACTCATCCAGGATCTTCCCTGCCTTGCCCACAAAGGGGCGGCCCTGCAGCGTCTCCTGGGGACCCGGCGCCTCGCCGATCAGCACGACGCGCGACGGAACATTCCCCTCGCCGAACACCAGGATCTTCTGTTCCTCCACATACAGCTTCCGAAAGAAATCCGTTATCTCCCTGCGCAGGGTGTCCATGCCGCCCGTCAGCCTCCCAACAATTCGCGCGCCTTGACGCGCACCTGCTTGAAATCCTCCCATGCCGGGCGCTTAAGCGTTTCGTCGCGCAGCAGCGCCGAGGGGTGGTAGGTGGGCATGATCCATACCCCCTTCTTCTCCACCCATTTGCCGCGGTCGCGCGTCACGCGGAAGCCATCGCCCAGCACATCGCGCCCGGCCGTCGCGCCGAGCAGCACGATGATCCTCGGCCGCACCAGCGCCACCTGCGCGCGCAGGAACGGGCGGCAGGCCGCCATCTCCTCAGGCGTTGGAACCCGGTTGCCCGGGGGCCGGCACTTCACGGTATTGCAGATGTATACCTCGGCGCGCTCCATGCCGATGGCGTGGATCATTTTTGTGAGCAGCTCACCCGCGCGCCCCACAAAGGGCCGGCCCAGCCGGTCTTCGTCCGCGCCGGGGCCTTCGCCGATGAACATGATGTCCGCCGTCGGCGAGCCCTCGCCGGGCACCACGCGCTGGCAGCCCGCCCGCAGCGGACATGCGCTGCAGTTTTCGATTTCGCTCATCAGCTCTGCCCAGGACGTGGTCATACGCTCGCCTCCGCCCATTTCGCCGTCGTTCGCTCTGCCGCGCCGGCCTCAGCCGAACGCGTTGATGATCGGATTTTTCAGGCTGTCGATCACCTGCGGCAGGTCGCCGCGCAGCCAGGTGAACAGCGTCGTGAGCAGCACCACGCAGGCCAGAATCACGAAGAACGCGGCCACGGTTCCCACAAAGTCGCCCATGCCCGCCAGCACTATGTATTTTGTCCGCCGCCGGCTGGCTTCTTTTTTAGTATAACCCCGTTTGGCCATTCTTCTCACCTCTCAGTCAAACGTAATCCGTCCATGCCGCGCCCTCGTCCGCCGCCTCCAGGCTGCCCGACGCAGCCAGGCCGGGAAATCCCTGCTGCCGGAGCGCCTCGTACAGCACGATGGCCACGGAATTGGACAGGTTCAGCGACCGCGCCTCCGCCCGCATGGGAATGCGGATGCACCTGTCGTATTCGCGGCGCAGCAGCGCCTCGTCGAGTCCGCGCGATTCCCGTCCGAACACGAGGCAATCGTCCGGGCCGTAACGCGCGTCACAATAGGAACGCGCCGCCTTTTTGCTGGCGAAATGACACACCGCGCCCGGGTTTTGCGCGAAAAACTCGTCCAGGCTGTCGTAAACAGTATAGCGCATCAGGTTCCAATAGTCCAGCCCCGCGCGCTTCAGGTACTTGTCCGCCAGGCTGAATCCCAGCGGGCGGATGAGATGCAGATGCGAACCCGTCGCGGCGCACGTGCGCGCGATGTTCCCCGTGTTCTGCGGGATTTCCGGTTCCACCAGCACCACGTTCATACGCAACACCCCGCATGTTTTCCCATAATGGCCGCCCGTGACGTCACTGGCCCACGCGGTACTTCGCGCCGGAAGCGGCGTAGCTGCTGCGGCAGTACAGCTCGCGGCTGAGCTCCGTGCCGTCCGCGCTGTGGTAGATCTTGTAGGATTCGCAGTAATAGCCGGGCCGCGCGCCCTCGATTTTCTCCTTCTGGCCGGTGGGGAGATCGGTGGTGTAAATATAGATGTCGTCGCCCGGCTCATATTCCTCCACCGTCACGGCCTCAATGGTGATATAGGTGCCGTTGGGCAGCATCTGGCCATACAGGGCCACGGTGCACCAGCGCGTCTCCGCGTTGTATTCGGTGGCAATGTAAACCGGATAGGGCGTGTCGTTCTGGAATTTGAGGTCCTGGTTCGGCCAGGATACGGCGGCGTCCTTGCCCTTGTCCACATAATCGACGGGCCGCGAATGGGGGCTGCGCGCGATCAGCTCCAGGTCGGACTTGGCTACCGCGTTGAACAGCGTGGTCGACACCTGGCAGATGCCGCCGCCGACTTCCTCGGTCATCAGGCCGTCCAGGAAGGCGCCGGCCATCTTGAAGCCGTCCTCCTCGCGGCGCTCGCCCAGCGTGCCGTTGAAGGTGAATATCTCCTTCGGCTCAAGGCGCATGCCGTCCAGGATATTGAGCGCCAGGATGACGTTGTTGCGCCGCTCGCGGCTGCCCGCCACGAAGGTGCGCGCCGAGGCCATCAGGCCCATTTTCGGCTGCAGCTCCGCCAGCGTCTCCGTGGGATAAACCGGCTCCTGCCTGATGGTCACCGTCTGCCCGCCCGTGCCTGAGTTGAGCGCCGCCAGGGCCGCCTGGTAAACCTGCTCCGCGTCCACATAAGTGCCGTTCTGCTCCTGCGCAAACTGGAATTCATGCGTGGCGGTATCGAAGGCGATCACCTGCGCGTCCTGCGCGGGAACGGTCAGCTCGGCGGACACGGCGTCTGCCATGGCGCGCAGGCGGTCGGTGTCCCAGGTCCGCGTCACGTTGAAGGACGCGCCGTTCTGCCGCACCTGCCGTATGGCCTCGTAGCGCTGCGCCACACCGCCCTCATGCCCCAGCTGCCAGGCCGACTGCACGGCCTTTTCGTAATCGGAACGGTAATTCAGGTCGTTCGCGGTGATCGTCCAGGTGCGGCTGCCGCAGGCGAGCGTCACGCTCAGGTTGTCGCGGAAAGCCTGATCGCGGGCGGCCTCCTCGTAGAGCACCTCGTTCAGCGAACGGCCCGTCACATCCCGGCCGTCCACGGCGATGCCGGGATAGAAGCCGGACACGTCCACCGCCTCGCGCATCAGCGTGAACTGCTCGTACTGCTGCTTTTCGCGCATGGCGGTCACGCCCAGCCCGGCCAGGATCACAATCATCACAACGGTCACGGGCCACACCCACCACGAGCCTGCTTTTTTCTTCTTTTTCCTGCTTTTTGCCTTGGCGGACGAAGCCTTTGCGGACGCGCCCGCTTTCTTTTTCGGCTTCTTCCGCTTTTTCTCGTATGCTTCAAAGACGTCGATATCTTCAGCGCCCGCCCGCCTGGCGGCGCTCTTCTTCTTTTCTGACATCGCGATACCGCTCCTCACCATATTACTCCGTTGAATAGACGCGCCCCGGCGCTCTTTCGTTTCGCGCCGCGGGGCTGTCCGTCCCGCTTTTGGGAATATTTAACCGTCACGTCCGCGCGATGACCTCGCGGGGCTGCACGTACAGCGTCTTCTGATGCGTGTAAATCACGAAACCCGGCTTCGCGCCGGAAGGTTTTTTGACATAGCGCCTGAGCGTGTAGTCAACCGGCACGCGGCTGCCCTCCCGGCCTTTGCTGTAGTACGCCGCGAGGGAGGCCGCCTCGCCGATTGTTTCCTCGCTCGGGCCCTCGCCCACGATGATGACGTGGGATCCCGGCATGTCCTTGGCGTGCAGCCACACCTCGTTCAGCTGAGCGCTGGCCGTCAGCCGGTCGTTCTGCAGGTTGTTCTTGCCCACCAGGATCACCGTGCCGTCGCTTGCCGCGAGCTTCAGGGGCCGGGAGGGCGGCAGGCTTTTCATCTCCCGGCGGTTGCGGCTGGGCTTCACGTAGCCCTCGCGCTCCAGCTCCGCGCGGATCTCGAACAGCTCCGCTTCCTCGCCGCACTTGCCGAGGTTTTCCAGCTGACCCTCCAGGTAGTTCAGCTCTTCTTCGGTGCGCTGCTTCTGCTCCGCGGCCAGGCGGCGCGCCGACCGCGCCTTCTGATACAGCTTGAAATAGCGCTGCGCGTTCGCCGCCGGCGAGAGTTTCACATCCAGCTCGATGCGCAGCGGCGCGAGGTTTTCATCGTAGTAGTTGGGCAGCTCGACGGCCTTCATGCCCTTTTCAAGCTGGTAGAGGCTGGCCGAGAGCAGCTCGCCCTTGACGCGGTACTCCTCCATGCGCTCACTGTCCTGCAGCGCGCTGAGCTGGAGGCCCAGCTTTTTTTCGCACCGCTCGATGTTGTTCTTCAGCGTGCGGTTCAGCGCGGCGGCCTTCTGGCGGATTCGTTCGGCGCGGTCCCGCGTGCGGAAATAGGCCTCCTGCGCCTCGGAAAGGCTGGCCATGGGCCGGTTTTCAAACGCCGCGCGCGTGAGGTAGGCAAAGGGCGTCACATCGACCGCCCGGCCGTCGCCGTCCATCACCAGCGTAGGCCGGGCCATGGCCGGGAAGCCTTCCATGAGGGCGCACACCCGCGCGGCCAGTTCGCCGGCGTCGGTTTCCTCCAGGCGGATCTCGGAATCGCCCGCCGCCCGCAGGCATATCTCCCGCGCCGTCTGCGGCGAAAGGCCGGCCACGGCGTTCTGCAGCGCTCTGTCCGCCGGACCGCCGCTCTGCACGAGCCGCCGCGCCAGCGCCTCCGGCGTCAGCGACGCGCCGCCCAGCTTGCCCTGCTGCGGCGGGCGCTCGTACATGAGTCCGGGCAGCACCTCCCGCACCCGGCTGATCTCCCCGGTCACGCGGCACACGCTGTCGATGATCTTTCCGCCCCGGTGCGTGAGGATGAGGTTTGAATACTTGCCCATGAACTCGCACACCAGCGTGCGCACGGCGTAGTCCCCCATCTCGTCCAGCGCCTCGAAGTCGATTTCGGCGATGCGGTCGCCGTCGATCTGGCGGATGGCCAGCACCCGCGCGCCCAGCACGTGCTTGCGCATGAGCATGCAGAAGGTGGGCGGCTCCAGGGGATTATTTTTCTTTTCGCGCGTGAGATGCATGCGCGCACTGTTCGCGCTGGCCGAAATGAGCAGCGCGTGGTTTTCTCCGCGGTTGCGGATGGTCAGTATGATTTCGTCGTGTTCCGGCTGGGTCACCTTGTCGACGCGTCCGCCCGAAAGCGCTTCGTCGAGCTCGCGCGCCATAAACCCCAGCATAACGCCGTCCATCGGCATGATGGTGTCCTCCATAGCATTGACAGGTTTTGCGATTCTATTATTATATCGGATAATCCCGCGAAAGGCAATGACCGTTTCCTGTTTTTCACATTTTCGGCGGATTCCTCCCGCGCAGGAAAACCTTGCCTTAACAAACGCGCTGTGATATAATGGAGCCGGCAAGTATTATGAGGGAGGTTTACGCCATGTCCAGCTACGCTGTCCGCAAGACGCCCGGCGACACCGCCTGGTTCACGCACGATCGTTTCGGCATGTTCATCCACTGGGGCCTGTACGCCATGCCCGCCCGGCATGAGTGGGTCAAAAACCGCGAATGCACTCCCGAGGCGCACTACGACGAGTATTTCAAGCACTTCAATCCCGACCTGTACGACCCGAAGGAATGGGCGCGCCAGGCGAAGGCCGCCGGCATGAAGTACGCGGTGCTCACCAGCAAGCACCACGAGGGCTTCTGCATGTTCGATTCGAAATACACCGACTACAAGTGCACCAATACCCCTGCCGGGCGCGACCTGGTGCGCGAGTATGTTGAGGCCTTCCGGGCCGAGGGGCTCCGGGTTGGTTTCTACTATTCGCTGATCGACTGGCATCATCCCGATTTCCCCATCGACCGGCTGCATCCCCGGCGCAACGACCCGGACGCCGAGCAGCAGAACCAGGGCCGCGACATCAAAAAATACGCCGAGTACATGCGCAATCAGGTGACGGAGCTGCTCACCAACTACGGCAAAATCGACATCCTCTGGTTCGATTTCTCCTACAGCCGCCCCGATCCCGCCGACAAGCCCTGGATGAAGGGCAAGGGCAAGGACGACTGGGAAGCCGAAAAACTCATCGCCCTGGCCCGCAGCCTGCAGCCAGGCATCATCATCGACAACCGCACCGAAATCGAGCAGGACATCTGGACGCCCGAGCAATGGCAGCCTACGGAATGGATCCGCCATAAGGAAACAGGCGAGTTGGTAACCTGGGAGGCCTGCCAGACCTTCTCTGGCTCCTGGGGCTATTACCGCGACGAGACCAGCTGGAAGTCGCCGGAGATGCTCATCCGCATGCTGGTGAACACGGTGTCCTGCGGCGGCAACCTGCTGATGAACGTGGGCCCCACCGCCCGCGGCTATTTCGACTACCGCGCCGAGGAAGCGCTGAAGGTTTACGCCGACTGGATGAAGTACAACAACCGTTCCATTTACGGCTGCACGCAGGCCGAGCCGGAATTCAAAGCCCCGGCCGACTGTCGCCTCACCCAGAGCGTGGACGGCAGGCGCCTGTACATCCACCTGTTTGCCTATCCCTTCGCGCACCTGCAGATGCGCGGGCTGGCCGGCAAAGTCGACTACGCGCAGTTCCTGCACGACGCCAGCGAAGTAAAATACACCGAGGGCAAAATTCAGCACTTTGGCGAAGGTCTGCCGGAAAACGAGGATATGGTTGTCTTCGAGCTTCCGCCGGTAAAGCCTCACTGCCTGGTGCCGGTTATCGAGATCTTCCTGAAGTAAGCGCAACATGCGTAATGGGGCGGGGCGGCGATGTATACGCC
>LVAP01000179.1 GCA_001603025.1 Clostridiales bacterium Firm_10
GGCCACAGGCGCGTCAGTCGCCGCGTCGGTGGGCGCGGGCGTCTCGGCAGGCGTGGGCGCGTCGGTCGGGGGCACAGTCGGGGGGACTGTCGGCGTGGGCAGCGGCTCCGGCGTATCGGTGGCCGCAGTCTCCGGCGTGGCGCTGGGCGTCACTTCCGCCGCGGTCGGCTCAGCCTGCGTCGGCTGGTCGGTGGCTCCCGCCAGGTCATCGTCCGGCAGCGGCGTAACCGTTGCGGCGGCATCCTGGCTCAGGCGCTTGTTGAACGGCGCGTCCTCGTCCAGCACGAGGATCCATATGCCCAGCACCAGCGCGATCAGCAACAGGATGGCCACCAGATAAAACCTGGCGCGCCTCATCCTCCGGGACAGTCTCTTTCGATTGGACATGAGCAAACCCCTTCTTTCCCCTTTGTTTCCCTCAATACATCTATCGCATTCGGTTTTTCAGCGTTTCCGCGCTCCATCGCGCATGGCTGCCCAGCGGCTCCGGTTCCCCCGACAGCGCTTCCAGCAGCGGCAGGAGGTCCGTCCGCCCCTCGTTGGCGGCGGCCAGCGCGGCGCGGTTCATCAGCCGCAGCCTGCGCGCGTTGTTTTTTCCCAGCCAGGGAATCAGACCCTTCCAGTCGCCGGCCAGCAGCCGGCTGAGATCCAGCGCGGCGGCCAGCGCCTCAGGCTCGTCCACCTCCCCCACCTGCGCGTTGCGCGGGCAACTGCGCTGACAGAGATCGCATCCGAGCACGCTGGCGCCGGTCATCAGGCGCATGGCCTCGGGCAGCGGCAGGTTTTCAGGCTGCGCACGCACGCACCTGGTGATGTCCAGTGAGCCGTCGCCCCGCAGCGCGCGGGCCGGGCAGGCCCGTTCGCAGGCATGGCAATTCACGCAGCGCTCGTCCAGCGGCGCGTCCGCAAGGCAGGTCGTCTCCAGCGGCAGATCGGTCACGATCACCTGCAGCGACACGCGCGTGCCCAACTGGTCCACCGCCAGCAGGCCGTTGCGCCCCATGCGGCCCAGCCCTGCCCGCACCGCCAGCGGCTTCACCCGCAGAGACGCGGTCATCACCGCTTTCGCGCCGGTTTCGGCAATCGCCTCCGCCAGGCGTCGGGCGTTCTCATGGGCCCGGTTGCTGGCGACATAGTAGGCGTCAACGGCGGCGCATCCCGGCCGCGGCCTGTAAGGCGCGTAAGGCATGGCCAGCAGCAGCACGGATCGCGCCTCCGGCAGGATCCCGCGGGGATCGGCGGTCAGCGCCTGCGCCTGACGGTGGGCCTGAGGAGGCGTCGGCTCAACGGGCGAGGCGTCCGTCGCCGCAACGCGCTCAAAGCCGAGCGGGCGCGCCATGCTGCGAATCGTTTCAAGCGTCAGCACACGGCGCTCCCCCCTTGATCAGATTCACCCGATGGGCCGGTACGTGAGCCGCCCGTCCACACGCGCGCTCTCGAACAGCGTCACGCGGGCCGCCTCAAACGATTCGAGCGCGATGAGTGGCGGCGGCGCGGTCAGCCGCATACCGCGGCCCACGGTGATGTGCGGCGTGAAGGGCTCATCGCCGCCGGGGAAGCCGTTTTCCCGCAGCATGGCGCTCAGCCGGCTCCGCAGGGCGAACAGCGCCGCGCAGGGCTCCACCCCCGCCCAGATGATTGAGCCGTTCCTGAAAGCGCCCATCTCCGGCGCCAGCTTCAGCCGGAACGGCTCGCGCAGAGCCAGCCGGCCGAGGCGGCTCAGCAAAGGCACGGCCTCCTGCGGCGTCGCGCCCAGGAACACCAGCGTGAGGTGGTAGTTGTCCGCCTCATGCAGACGGCCTTTGTCGAACCGCAGGTCCTCCGCCGCACAGGCGATCGCCTGCCGGGCCCTGTCATTCAGCTGGAGCCCGAAAAAAAGCCTCAAATCGCCCATGGCTTTCCTTTCTCCCCGGCGCGGCGGTGCGTAAAACTCAACAGATATCATTATATCACAAACGTCCCGTTGAAGCAATTCCCTATTCGCGGCCAGGGCCGTTAAAACGCTGTTTCCGGAACTTTTCACATCTTTTTTCCGTCATTGGGGACAAGGCTTGTCATGCCCGGCAAAACATGTTATAATATAGAATCAGTAATTTTTTGCAAGGATGAGATGAACCATGAAATTTGTCAAGCGCGGCCCCATCACCCTGATCGGCCGCGAAGGCTGCGGCGACGGCGCCCGCGGCGGCCAGTGGGTCCCCCCGCTGTGGCGTGATTTGCAGATGCACATGAGTGAAATCGCTTCCCTCGTGCTGCACGAGCCGGACGGCAAGCCCAGCGGCATCTGGGGCGCCATGAGCGACTCGGGCCGCCGCTTCCTGCCATGGGAGGGCGACGGGCTCTACCTGGCCGGCTGCGAGGTCCGTCCGGACGCCGAAGCGCCCGAAGGCTGGGCGAAATGGGTGATTCCCGCGTTTGAGTATCTCGTCGTGGATTGCACGCCGCAGACCTACGGCGCGGTGTTCCAGAACACGCTCCTGCACGCGCTGCCCGAAAACAACTGCGAGCTGGCCGGCGCGGTGCAGGAATACTATGACCCTCAATCGCCGAATGGAGGCATGAGCCTGTATTTCCCCGTCAGGCGCTTCTGAAGAAAAGGAGCTGTCTATGATCAAGAAATGCTTTATTCTGCTGCTGGCGCTGATGGTACTCGGCAGTGTCTGCGCGCTGGCCGACGAAGCCGGCGATCCGGATCCTACCGATCCGCCCGCCGCGTCAGCCGATCCGGAGAACCCGCCGCAAGAGGAGCCGGTATGCCCGCCGCACGATCTGGTGGAACTGTACCGCACAAACGCGACCTGCAGCGCCGACG
>LVAP01000035.1 GCA_001603025.1 Clostridiales bacterium Firm_10
CCGGCTGGCTGGCGGGGCCGGTCTGCTCGATGTACAGGTCGATGTCGCTGTCGTCGCTCTCCACCGGGATCCTGATGGTAACCCAGTTGGAGTCGTAGTTCTTGTATTTTCCCACGTCGTTCAGCTCGTATTCGGTGCCCGACGGCTGGACGCTGAGGGGCCTGTAGCCGCCCACCCTCGTCTTGCGGATCACCGCGCCGGCGTCGATGTCGTCCTTGGTCACGGTAAATTCCAGGATCAGGTGCTGGGACTTGCCCGGCTTCAACCAGCCGATCTCGTCGGGATAGGCGGGATCGGAATACACGTCGGACTCAGGGCCCTTGTAATTATCCTCGCCGTCAACCACGCTGTGGTAGCACCAGTTGACCGTATCCGTGCCGGTGTTGCTCAGCAGCAGGGGCACCTTCAGCGTCTCGCCCAAGCAGCCCACCAGGCCGCTGTAGTCCAGCGCCTCAAGATACAGGACGGGTGCCGCACCCTCCCGCTTCTTCACCTCGAACTCGCACTCGAAGGGGTTGGAGGTTACGAGATCGCCGTCGGCCGTGGTGGCTTCGGCCACGTACAGCAGGGTGACAAGGCCCCAGTCGGCGTCGTCGTAGGTGATGTGATATTGATCGTCCTGTGCGCCGTACCCGCCCGGGGCAGTGGGCGCATCAGCCAGGTCCTGATAGACCGGGCCGATCTCAGTCCAGTCGTCCTTGGCGAAATCCCACTTCCAGAGGTTGATGGTAAGGCCGTAGACCGTCTCCGCGCCGGTGTTGTCGACCCGCAGCCCGGTGACGAAGATGTCTTCGGGATAGAAGTCAGTGTACTCCTGGGTCTTGCCCGTGAGGGTCAGCTCCGCGCCGACCATGCCTTCGCCGATGGGCAGGGTCATGCTGTCGTCGTCCTGACACATGGTCCCGTCCGTCAGGGAAACGCCGAAAGCGGCGAACTTGCGCTTCAGCTCGCCCACGCTCACGTCGTCCCCGGTCACGGTGATGTAGTAGTCGATGAAGTAGCGCTGACCGGGCTGGAAATTCTGCTGGTCGACGTTCTCCTCGGAGTAGCTCCACTCGGTGTAGCCCTCGTCCAGACCCTTGTCGTTGCCGCTGCCGTCCTCCAGGTTGTAGCCCACCATCCTGAGGGGATCGGTGCCGACGTTTTTGATCTCGACCAGCGTCTTGATGGTCTCATTCAGCACGGGCGGGAACCCGTCGTACTCGTGGAAGGTCACGCTGACGGCGGGGCCGCCGGAGGCGGGCGTGCCGGTGTTGGTGCCGCCCTGCTCCAGCCACTCCTGCAGGCCCACCCAGCCGATGCCCGTGGCCGGATGCCCTGCGGCTTCCTCGGCTTCCTTGATGGCGTTCTGGGTGTTGGGGCCCACAATGCCGTCCGCCTTGCCGCAGTCGAAGCCCGCATTGTTAAGCAGCTCCTGCAGGTGCTTGGCGTTGTCGCTGTGCTCGCCGGGCAGCACAGTGCCTTCCTTGTAGATGTCGCGCTGCTCCGTCGCCCCGCACACCTGGCACTTGCGCTCCTCCTTGCCCGCTTCCCAGTCCGTGGGCTCCTTGATCACATACCAGGCGCCCCAGGTGTGGGCGGTCTTCGGTATGGAGTCGTAGACCGTGTCGCCGCAGCGGGAGCACTTGGTCTGCTTCTGGCCCTCCTGCGCGCAGGTGGGCTCCCGGGTGGTGGTCCAGCTGCCGTAGGCGTGGCCCAGCGCCGGGATGGCCTCGGCGTATTTCTCCCCGCAGCGCGTGCAGCTGCTCTCCCTGCGGCCTTCGCCGGTGCAGGTGGGCTCCTTCACCGTCGTCCAGCCGCTCTGGCTGTGCCCCAGCGCCGCCACAGCGCGCGTCTGGGTGGCCCCGCAGCGGGAGCAGGTGCTGGTCTGCGTCCCCTCAGCCGTGCAGGTGGGCTGCTTGGTGGTCACCCAGTCGCCCCAGGCGTGACCCAGCGCGTCGATGACGCCGGGCTGATCCACGTCGCAGCGCCTGCAGTAGCGCACGGACTCACCCTGCTTGGTGCAGGTGGGCGGGACGGCTGTCTCCCATTCGGTCCAGTCGTGGCCCAGGGCGGGAATGGCGACACGGCGCTCAGCGCCGCAGTCCATGCAGTACTGGATTTTCTCACCCGCCTCGGTGCAGGTGGGTTCCTTGCTCACCGAATCCCGGGAAGTGGGGTTGCTCCGCTCCCAGGTGTGGCCCAGCGCTGGGGTATCCCGATAGTCTGAGGCGCTGCAACGACTGCAAAAGCGGACTTCTCTGCCGCCTTGGATACAGCTGGCGCCTTCGGCGGTGAACCAGTCACCCCAGCTGTGGCCCAGGGGCGGATCCTCCACTTCGCGCTGACTCCAGTAAGCATAATCGGCGCAGATGGTGCAGAATTCGTAGTGATAGCCCGCTTCCGTACAGGTGGGCTCCCTGCCCGGTTCATAGCCCTTCCAGTCGTGTTCGTGGGCCGGGGGTTCCGTCTCGCCGTTGGGTCCCAAATAGGCCAGGCCCTGCGGCGCCATGCCAAGCAGCATGACGATGGCCATGAACAGCGCCACCAATTGTCTCCGCTTCATCGGTATCCCTCCTGTTTATCGGATCGGCTCTTCCGGGGCCTCTCGCCCGCCAAAGCTAACCATAGTAAAATTTTACCATATTTTTTCTTTTCTGTCCATCAAAAACAAAAAATTTGTCGCATGGGAAACGTCCCAAACCGCAAACGATCCGGCGTGCGGTGCCGTCATCCAAACCGTGCTTTTCCCTTGCCATGCCCGACGGGCTGTGGTATACTCAGGGCGTCTATCCCGGTTCCCTGAAGCAGCTGATCCAAGGAGGTTTTCTCATGCGCCTTTGCGTCTCGTCAGAAATCTGCGCCGTCTTGCCCGATCGAACCCCGCTCCCCTTCCAGGCCGGCATCGACCTGGCCAAATGGGCGGGCTTTGAGGAATTCGATTTCTCTCTTGAGAGCCGCCATCTGCTCGATGAGGGCTGGGAGGCCGCGCTGGACGCCAGGGCTTCAGCCATCGCCCGGGCCGGCATGCGCATCCGCTATGCGCACATCCCCTTCGACTATCCGCGTCCCGGCGACGAAGAGGGCTGGAAGCGCTTCTCGCTGGCCACCCTGCGCGCCATCGACCAGGCGGCCCTGTGGGGCGTGGACTGCGCGGCGATCCATCCCCGCTGTTTTATGAAGCCGGATTACGACGCCGACCGCGAATATGCCGACGCGGTCGCGTTTTTGGAGCCCTTCTGCGGGCACGCCCGGGCCCGGGGCGTCACCCTGGGCATCGAAATCATGCGCGGGGCAGGCGCCAGTGCGCCGGCACGCATCCGCCGCTTCGCCACCGACACGGACGTGCTGATCCGCCTGGCCGACGAACTGGGCGCCGGCATCTGCTGGGACACGGGCCACGCCCACATCTCGCTGCAGGAGCAGGGAAAATCCATCCGCAAGGTCGGTTCCCGCCTGAAAATGGTTCACATCAACGACAACTTCGCCGAGGACGACGTGCATCTGGCGCCCTTCCTGGGCAGGATTAACTGGGATGAGGTCGTACAGGCGCTCAGGGACATCGGCTATGGCGGCAGCATGAACCTGGAGGTCGGGTGCAGCCGCCTGCCCGAACCGCTGCGCGCACCCTACGCGGCCTATATGGCGGCGGCTGGACGGCATCTGATCGACCTGTTTGAAAAAGCTTAGCGCGCAGAACAGCCCGCGGCCGGACGCGCCGCAGGCTGTTCTTATTGAATTGAAAGCGCTTCTCCCCGCATCTTTCAGCGGACGCTCCAGCGCCCGGCTTCGTTATGCGGCGGCGTGAAACTGTTACAGCGGCGTCCACTCCACGAAGAAGTACGGATCCTCCAGCATCCTCTCGCGGCCCTTCTTCCACACGGCCCGCGCGTCGAGCAGCCAGCAGTCGGCCTCCAGCACACGGCCGCGCCTTGCCTCGCCATCCTCCAGCAGGTCCAGGATGCGCGCGTAGCACTGCCTGTACACGCCGTCCGGCCGCTCAAAATGGTGCCGGTAGGAGGGCCTCTCGATGACATGCCCGTCCATATCGGCAATGCGATAGGTCAGGATATGATCGAAATCGATAAAACGCATGGGCTCAACCGTCTCCTCCACGCCGTGCATGGAGGTGTTGTGATCTGGATGACTGCCCAGAATCAGGATCTTTCCGCCCGCCTCCGGCAGTTTCCGGAAGGGCGAGTGCGCACCCACCGGTGTGGCGTCCAGCTTGTGCCCGGCAACCATCTCGTCGCGGCAGCGTCCCCAGGCGCAGCAGGAGTGCGTCGCGTGCAGGCTGCGCCGGACGCCCGGCACGCACGTCCGGAAAAACTCGGTCAGATATCCCACGCAGGAGGGCGTCGTCCGTGCGTCGAAGTCTGGCGCCTCGCGCGTGACATCCCGATACGACAGCGTGGGAACGACCATCGTGCCCGCGCCGCCGAGCAGGTCCAGCAGCGCCTCGTAAAAGCCCGCCGCGCCGTCCTCGACGCCGCCGAGGGATTTGAAAGACGAATGCATCAACAGCGTATCGCCCGGCCTGATGCCCAGGCCCGCCAGGTCGTCGCGCAGCTGTTTTTTTGAATGTTCCATATGATTCCTCCCCCGTTCGGCCGCCAAGGTCCTCGCGACACAGTGTTTTCTTTCCGTGCCGCCATCAAGTATAGCACAAGCCGGGCAAAATAGCCAGCCGGCAATACCGCCCGGGCCGCAATTGCCGGGCGCGCATTTTTTCTGAAAACTGTTGACTTAGAGACAACTATAAGGTTTATAATGAATCGAACCGCGGTCCATGCCCCGTCAGCGGACTGCGGCTGTTAGGCAGGGGCGTCAGGCGCTTCCGCGCTTCTTTCGGCGAAGGCAGGCTTTCCGATCACATCACACGGCCGCCAGCACATTTGAAAGCGAGGTTTTCTCAATGGAAAAAGCGAAGGTGTTTTTTACCGATTTCCGCACGCGCGCCGGCGTCAGCCAGGGCGTAAAGCTGCAGAAGCTGTGCCGGGCCGCCGGCATCGGAGCCATCGACTTCGAGGGCAAATTCGCAGCCATCAAGATGCACTTCGGAGAGTTGGGCAATTATTCATATCTGCGTCCCAACTACGTCAAGGCGGTGGCCGACCTGATTAAGGAACTGGGCGGCAAACCCTTCCTGACCGACTGCAACACGCTGTATCCCGGCAGCCGCAAAAACGCCATCGACCACCTGACCAACGCGGAGATAAACGGCTTCAACAGCGTGACCACCGGCTGCCACGTGATCATTGCGGACGGCCTGCGGGGCACGGACGATATCGAGGTGCCCGTGCCGAACGGCGAGTATTGCGCCACGGCGCTGGTGGGCCGGGCGCTGATGGACGCGGATGTGCTGATCTCGCTGACCCACTTCAAGGGCCATGAGATGACCGGCTTCGGCGGGGCCATCAAGAACATCGGCATGGGCGGCGGCAGCCGCGCCGGCAAAATGCACCAGCATAACGACGGAACGCCCCGCGTGAACCCCAGTCTGTGCAGGGGCTGCGGCCGATGCGCCCGCGAGTGCGGCAGCGACGCCATCCGCTACGGCGAAGACCGCAAGGCCTTCATCGACACAGCCCTCTGCAAAGGCTGCGGCCGCTGCATCGGCGCCTGCGCCTTTGACGCCATCAGCAACGTCAACGGCAGCGCCACCGAGCTGCTGTGCTGCAAGATGGCCGAATACACCGCCGCCATCTGCGCCGGCCGGCCCTGCTTCCATATCAGCCTCATCATGGACGTGTCTCCCAACTGCGACTGCCACGACGAGAACGACGCGCCCATCCTGCCGAACATCGGCATGCTGGCCTCCTTCGATCCCGTGGCGCTGGACCAGGCCTGCGCCGACCTGTGCCAGAAGGCCGAGCCCATCCGCAACAGCCAGCTGGGCGACCACCTGGCCCAGCCCGGATGGCATCACCACCACGACCACTTCCTGGACAGCAACCCCAACGTGCGCTGGAAGGAAACCCTGGCGCACGGGGAAAAGATCGGCCTGGGCACACGGGATTACGAGCTGGTGACCGTCCGCTGACGCCAGCCGTTCCCCGGGTGCGGGAAACGCGTTCCGCTTTTTTACAACGCGCAAAAAGAATGCGGCCTGCATGCCGCATTCTTTTTGTTCGATCAGTCATCCGGCTTCACCTCCGTGAATGCCGGATATGGAAGGGATCCGTCCGCCCGTCCCGCTTGACAGCCACGTGCCGGGAGGCTATAATAACTGCCGTCATGCGGCTGTTTTTGTGAAAGGCCCACGATCCGCCCACGCGGGTAACGATCCCATTGAAGCTGACACAGGAGGCAGGAAACATGAAAAGGGAAACCGTTCCGCTGATTATGACCACGCCCCTCCTGTACCGGGCCGCGCAGCGCGGCGTGTTCGGCAAGCGCCACTCATTCGGGCAATGCGCCATCACGGACGCCCTGTTCGTCTTCCTGGACGGGGTGCCCGGCCCGGAGGCGGCCGCCGCGCTGGACGCGCGGTTCACGGGCAGGCCCTGGGTTTGCCTGACAGATCCATGGGAGGATTTTATCCGGACGCGCTATCCCCGCGCCCAGGTGCTGCGGCGCTATATGATGAAGCCGGCGCGCCGGTTCCTGATTCCGGAAGCGCGGCCGCTTCCGCCGGGGTATCGGGTCGCCATGATGGATGAAGCCGCTTTTGATCGGCACCCCTTCTCACACGGGATGAATTACGCCTCCTATGCCGCTTTCCGGGCAGAAGGCTCCGGCGCCGTGGCGTGGTGCGATGGGGATATCGTCGCCTCCGCCTCCTCATTCCTCAGCCTGGACGGGGAAGTGGAAATGGATGTGTCCACGAAGGAAGCGCATCGGGGAAAAGGACTGGCAGGTGCCTGCGTCGCCCGCATGCTGCAGGATTGCATGGAAAGGGAAATCGCCGTTCACTGGGACGCGCAGAACGAAGCATCCAGGCATCTTGCGGAGAAATTCGGCTTCGGGCTGGAAACGTTCTATTCTGTGTATTACCTGCCGGCTGAGGCCTGAACCGAGGCTGGCTTCCCGAATAACGAGACTCACCCCGCGCAGGCGTTCACCGTTCTTTGAAGAAAGGCGCGATATCCACCGTCGCGTCGTTCGCCAGCAGCGCGCCCGCGCCGTCAAAGGTCCGGATGTTCTCAAACAGGCAGTCCTTCATCGCCCCGGCGATCCGCAGGGCCGCATTGGCCCTTGAATACACATTGCGCACGGTGATGTTGAAGGTTTCGTCCGCCGTCGCGTGGCGCGATCCATACAGGTGAGCGTCGCCAATGCGCACGCCGCTGCCGCCCCGCTCCATGTACGGGCTGTTCTTCGAGGAATCCACAACCCCGTCCACCAGCACGTTGTACAGCCTGACGCCGCCCTGGTTCAGCAGCCTCACGTTGGCGCAGTAGGCCGAGGACATCACGTTGCGGATCACCACGTTATAGATATCCATGCTTTGGCCCGCGACGGCAAACATCTCCTCCAGCCGGCCCGCGAGCCCGGTGAGCGCGATGGTATCGTCCTCCGTAAACCCGGTGATGTTCTCGATGATGATGTCGTGGCAGCCGGCCCGCAGGTCGATGCCGTCCGCGTTTTTGATGTAGACCTGTTCATAACCCGCGGCCCGGCCGCCCTCATACAGGCGCTTGCCCAGGCCGCGATAGCGCCGGCCGTCCTCGGCAAGCACCGTGCAATCCGCCAAAAAGTCTATGCCGCCGATATACCCGTTGCGGCAGTGGATAAAATTCAGCGCCCACCAGCGCTGGTTTCGGACATGCAGGTTCTGCACCCGGAACCCGTCCACATTGGCAAACAGGAGAATGCTGTTCACGCTGATGTGCGGGCGGCCATCCTTCAGCGAATTCCGCTCAGAAAGGCCGTTGTACTCGCCGCCGTCCAGAATCGCGCGGCCCACGCCCATAATGGTTATGTCGTGGTCCGCGCCCGCTTCTGTGCGTCCCTGCTCCGTCCGGCAGGAAGCGTTGGCGAACATGTTGCAGAAGGTGTCCGCGGCCATACGCAGGTGGCAGTTTTCCAGGATCAGCGTAAAGCCCGAAGGGATCAGGACCGTCGCTTCGATCTCATAATCGCCGCTGACGGCCGCCTGGTTCACGCCCTCCCGGGCCGCCCGGTCAATCTCCCGCTGAATTATCGCCGCCCCATGGCTGATGAACGCCATTTCCAACGCCTCGCTTTCCCTGTTTTATCCAAATTAACAGCCGCTGTTTCGCCATTTACCCGTTTCAGCCGTTCATGCCGTAGACCGTCAGCGTGAGCATGCGGTCGTTCCAGCTGTAGGTGAAGGACGTCGCCGCGCGCCGGCTGATCTCGCTGAGCACATCAAAGTGCGTGGACGCGCTGTCCTCGCCGTCGAAGATGATCTCAAAGGAATCCTGTTTCTTTTCCAGCGCGTTCTGGATGGCCGCGTCCGCATCCTCCTTGCTCCCGACGAGGTATTCGCTGTCCGGACGCACGGACAAATCGGTCTGCGGCAGCAGGGCAACGGTCGTTTCCCTGTTCCAGATGTGCATGCGCGCGGCCCGGTCCTCTCCCAGATTGAACCAAGTGTAGCGGATGCCGTTCTCGTCGTCGTCATCCCAGGTCACATCGACCAGCCGCCAGCTCCCGTCGATCTCAAGCAGATTCCACATATGGGTTTCGGCGTTCATAAAATCGAAGCTGAGGCCCACGCTGTAGCTGTCGCCATGCTGGCAGCGCACGTTCAGCCCCGCCAGCGTGCCCGTCAGGTAGAAGGCGTCCGCATAGCCGTCGCAGTTGGCCTGCCCGTTCAGCAGGGCGCCGATGGCCGTGTCGTCCTCGTCGGTGGATTCGTCGTCGATGTAGACGATCATTTCGCACAGCCTGTCGTGAATCAGCCGCGCCGTGGTCAGCGGATCGGGCGAAGCGCACGCCTGCGCCAGGGCGGCGGCCGCGTTCCATGCCTCGCGCTCACGGGCGCTCAGGCCGGAATCGTCGCCGCGGCGGATGGCGTTGATCACCGCGGCGCCGGGATAGAGAACCAGGTCCTTGATCTGGATGATGTGCGTGGTGCCGGAATAGTAGAAGGAGAAGTGGAACAGCCCGGCCTCGGCCGCCACGTCGTAAATGGGCGCCATGCTGTCCGAGTTTACAATGCTGATCAGGGGCGAAATGCTTCCCATCAGCAGCGTGTAGAGGTCGTCCGAGCAGAACAGGGTGATCTCCTCCGCGCCCGCCGCGGCCTGTTTGGTCACATAGTCGATGGCCTCGGCCGCCGTGGTCAGCTTTACCACATCCGTGGAAATGGCCGCCTCGGTGTAGTACAGGATGTAGTTCGAGAAGCTGTAGCTCATGCTGGAGGAGGTCATGCCCGCCTCGGTCTCCAGCTCGTGGAGCCGCTGGAAATAGCCCTCATGGATGGTGTTGTAAAGTTCTTCCGTCAATATAAGGTTGAAGCTCTTCGCGCCGATGCCGCCCATCTGCCGGATGGCTTCCACGATGTCCTGCTCCGTCCCGCACACGGCGCGCGGCGCGTCGGAGAATTCCACCTCGCTGTATTCGATGCGGCAGAAATAGCTGCTCCGCCGCGACCTGTAGTTTTCCATCTGGCTGGATGCCTGCATCACCCGCAGCATGTCGTCGTTCCCGCTGAGCTCAGCGAAGAACGCCGGCTCGAACACGATGTCGAACTCGTGGGCGCCATCCCGGGCCATGATCTCGACAGCCGCCTTGAAGCCCTGCTCGTCCGAAACGACAGCGTAGGGCCGCCTGTTGTACTCAATGCCATCCACATAGATGATGCCGCTGCGGCCGAAGGCCAGGCTCAGGTCGTCCGCGCCGCCCTGTGCGGCAAAGGCGTACAGAAGCCCGTTGCCGCGCAGCTCTTCCATCAGGCCGGGCGGGCAGATCAGGTCAAACGCGCCGGCCTTTTCCGCCGTGAAGCTGAGCACGGCTTCACGGATCTCGTCCTTCGTGGCGCATTCGGCCCAGGGCACGTCTTCCCAAACCACATTTGAGAAAAACAGCTCGCCGCCGGAACTGTATCTGAGCGACTCATCCTTGATGCCGGCCTTTACCTCCAGCGTCCTGAAGGCCGCAAAGCTATCGGCGCTGATCGTTTCAAAATAAGCCTTGTCCAGCGCGATGTCGAACTCGGTCTTCCGGGCGTTGCGGTACTCCTGCAGGACCGCGAGAAACGCCTCGTCGGAAGCCGGCAGCGCCTCCCCATCCGCCTGCGCGGCAAAGGCCATGAACAGGACAAGCGTTATAAGCGCAAAACAAACCATTCCCCTCTTCATGTCTCATGTCCCCTCCATTCTGAGTCCCCATCCATTATATCACATTTTTCCCGGTCATGGCAATCGTTCGAGGGGGCCGGTTTCGGCTCCGGCAACCTCAAAACCACTGAAGGCTTCGTCACAGGCCGCATCACCCGGAACGGGCGCGCCCTTATCGTCGAAACGGGCGAAATCGAGCTGACCGTCACCGCGCCGGGCCTGCCTGCTCCAGCCGCCGCCATGAGCGGCAAAAAAGAAGCAGCCAGGGTCATGAAGGGCCCTGACCGCTTCTTTTCTGTAATTCAAAGGGAGACGGAAAACGCTTATCAGGCGTCCGCGGGCCTCAGCGTCACCCGCGTCCCGCCTTCCCGGCCGAGAGTGACGGCATATCGCACGCGGTAGACAATGCCGTTTTGCCAGGCCTGGCTCAAACGCTTATCGCTGAACTCATGCTTCTCCACGATGGGTTCCGCCTGATCACACCGCATGGCGACCTTCGCGCCGCCGAGGTCGATCAGCAGAGAGCCGTCCGCCTGAGGCACAGGCTCCTTCCAGGTCATGAAATTGAGCGTCACCCGGTTTTCCGCGCCGGTGAAGGCCATATCGTCGGTGATCGCCAACGCCCAGCGCCCCTCTTCCGGCCTGACGAGCTCATAGGCTCGCACGCAGCGCGTCACACCCGCCCCGGCGGGATAGGTTTTCGCAATGTCCGCCGAGAAGAAGACGCGGTCATCGCCGCGCTCATAGCGCGCGTCCCCGGCGCAGGCGTCCTTCCCGGGCCGCTGCATGAAGCCGTTGATTTCCGGCAGGTTATGGAAGGAGGACTGCATCGTCCAGATCTCATAGCGCTGGGGGCTGAAGGTCTTGCGGGAATAGGTCTCCACGCCGAGATCAATCAGCAGCGGAACGCCTTTCCAATAGGCGATGCAGGAACCCACATCGTTGTGGTTGTGGCTTTCCCCGTTGCTGCCGCCTTTGGCGGAGAAGAAGAAGCCATCCTCCCTTTCGCCGTCCCGCGCGAAAACCACCTGGTTATCCGCAAGGTAGGCGTCCTTCCCCACGACGGCCCGGCGCGCGCGGCTCCGGATCTCCGAATCCACCATGATGGCCGGCAGCGCGCGCATAATGGGAATGTTCAGCTCCTCCTCATAGGGCCGCAGCGCCGCGGCGGCAAAATCCATCACGAATTCGTCGCCCAGCGCCTTGCCGAAGCGGTAGATCTGCGCGTAATTCAGCTCGTTGAGCACCGGTGCGCCGTCGCCGTAGTTGACGTAATAGGGGCCCGCGATGTGGCAGTGCACGATGTAGCGCGCAATGTTGCCGATCAGCGGCTCACCATAGAAGTCAAACGCGCCGTCCGTGGCCGCGAAAAGCTCGTCCAGGCAGTCAAACAGCGACAGGCCCGCCTTGGTCCAGTAGTGCGCGCCTTCATCGCAGGCGCCGTCCGGCTTGTACACGTCCAGGAAGCGGTCCAGGCTGTAGCAGGCCTTTGAGACGCACTGCGCCCGCAGGTCGGCGTCCGGCTCGGTGAGCAGGAACACGGCCAGCATGTTGGAGGTAATCCACGGCGTCCAGTTGTTGATCATATGCCCGCCCGGATAACCCATCCACCAGAAATCCCGGCGGGTGAGATAAGGCAATATGATCCGCTCCCTCACTTCATGGCGAACGCGCTGGAGGATCATGGGCGTGACGGCGTTCAGTTCCTCCCCGAGCAGGTACTCCGTCCATGCCAGCAGCGCGGCGGTTTCGCCGGCGAAGAGGTCAATGTAACGGTTTTCAACGTTTGGCAGGATCTCCCGATCGGCGTTGACGCCGTTGTGCGCGTTCACGCCCCAGAAGGATTCCTCGCAGATGGCCCAGATGCCGTCGACGATGTCGTCCATGAAGCGGCCCTTGTGCTCGACGCATTCCCCGATGACCAGCCGCCTCAGCGCCTGCCGGCGGCCGAAGTGCTGCTCGCCGTTGGCGGAGCGGTCGCCGGTGCGGTAGAAGTTCATGAAATCGCTGGCCCGCACGATCGGATATCCATAACCCAGGTATTTTTCCGCGTGCGATACGGCCGTGGCGCGTATGTCCTCGGGCACGCCATCCCAGTACACCCTGTCGACCGCTTTGGGATACGGCCTGTATCCGTCCATGGTTTTCAAGCATTTCCTGATATCATGCTGCGAGAGCCATTCCGAAAACACAGCGTATCACCTCCCGGAAGTCAGCCCTTCAGCGAACCGATCATGACGCCCTTGACGAAATACTTCTGCAGGAAGGGATACATGCACAGGATCGGCGCGGTGGATACCACGATCAGCGAGTACTTGATCAGGTCCTTCATGCCCTGCATGATCGCGGCGGTTTCCTCATCGAAGATATCCTGGGCTTCAAACTGGCTCATGACCAGG
This sequence comes from Clostridiales bacterium Firm_10, assembly GCA_001603025.1. Lineage (GTDB taxonomy): Bacteria > Bacillota > Clostridia > Christensenellales > Aristaeellaceae > Firm-10. Next base: position 12,629 of record LVAP01000035.1, read on the forward strand.
ATCTGGCGCAGGAAGATCTGCAACGGATACAGGTTCTTGTTCTGCAGGTAAATCAGCGCGTTGAAATAGCTGTTCCAGTGGCCGACGGCGTACTGCAGCGCGATGACGGCGATGATCGCCTGCGACAGCGGAATCACGAAAGCGCCGAAGAAGCGGAAGTCGCTGCATCCGTCTATTTTGGCGGATTCGATCAGCTCGTCGGGAATGGTGTTCTGGAAGAACGTGCGCGTGATGATCATCTGGTAAACCGCCATGGCGCCGGGAATCAGCATGGCCCAGTAGGTGTTCACCATGTGCAGCGAGTTGACCAGCAGGTAGGTGGGAATCAGGCCGCCGCTGAACATCATCGTGAAGGTGAAGATGAACATGATCACTCCCTTGTGCGGCAGGCCCTTGCGGGCGAGCGGATAGGCGCAGATGAGCGTCATGAAGACGTTGATGACCGTGCCCACCACCACGTAGAACAGGGTGTTCCGATAGCCGATCCACACGTCGCTGTACGCAAAGACTTTTTTATAGCCCTCCAGGCTGAAATCAACCGGCCATAGCACGACCCGGCCCATCGTCACGGCCTCGCCGGACGAGAAAGACGCCGAGAGGATGTACACCAGCGGATACAGCACGACCAGCGTCAGCAGGGTGATCATGATGTAGGCGATCGTGAAGAACACGCGGTCCGAGGCGCAGAGCTTGACTTTGCTGCTTCTGTTTGCCATGTTATTCACACCTCCTCACCACAGGCTCGTACTGCTGAGCTTGCCGGAAATGGTGTTGACAATGATCAGCATGATCATATTGATGACGGAATTGAAGAGGCCGATGGCGGCGGAACGGGAATAGTCCGTCGAACCGGCGTTCGCAAGGCCGATCTTGTATTCGTATGTCGATATGACCTCGCTGGCGGAAATGTTGAGGTCGTTCTGCATCAGGAAGGCTTTTTCAAAGCCTATGCTCATGACCGATCCCATGCGCAGGATCAGCATGATCGTTATGGTGGGCAGGATGGACGGCAGGTCCACGTGCAGCACGCGCTGCCACCGGGTTGCGCCGTCGATCTGCGCGGCTTCGTGCAGGTCGGGGCTGACCGCGGTCAGCGCGGCCAGATACATGATGCTGCCCCAGCCGAAGCCCTGCCACACGCCGGACCAGGTGTACAGGTGGACGAAGCCGTTCGGCGAGGCGAGCACGTCCACCCGCTGAACGCCTGTCAGCGTCTTCCATATCTTTGGCGCAACGCCCAGCGTGCTGTTGAACACCTGCATGATGATGCCGACGAGCACCACCGTGGAGATGAAATGCGGCATGTAGGTGATGGTCTGAACAATCTTTTTATAGCGCGGGGCTTCAATCGTGTTCAGGAACAGGGCGAAAATGATGGGGAAAGGAAAACCGACAAAAATGGAATACACGGAAAGCTTGAGCGTATTGAGGATGATGACGGACGCCTTGGGGGAATTGAAAAACTTGATGAAGTTTGACATGCCCACCCATTTGCTGCCCCAGATACCGCCCCTGTGCGTATACTTCCGGAAGGCGATCTGCACGCCAACCATGGGTATGTACTTGAAAATAATGATATAGGCCAGAGGCAGCAGCAGGAAAACATACAGCTGCCACCAGTTGCCATACTTCTTTTTTAGTGCCTTCAGCGCGCGTTCAAGCATCTTCGCACTCCCCGCTTTCAAATCGTTCTGCTGCGCGCCGGCCGACGGAGCGGCCCGGTGGGTCAGCTGTGAAAAGTTTCCGGCATGCGGGGAACGCATGCCGGAAACGGTGTTCAGTTATGGCATCAGCCGTTCATCCTGGTGTAGCAGGACTGAGTGGCCTCGATGCAGGCGTCAAGGTTCAGGCGCTGCAGCTGGTTCAGGTAGCCTTCCCACACAGCGTCGTCGTTGATGTCCTGCGTGCCGACCACAAAGGCGGCCCACATCTCTTCAACATAGTTCTTGATGTCAGTGTAGTACTCGGTGATGACTTCCTGCTCCTCCTCGTTGTAGACAAGGCCAGCCACGATGCGGCTGTCGTCGCGCAGCGAGATGGCCTCCTCCAGCTGATGACGGGCGGAGTATTCGTTCACGTAAGAGGCCTTTTCGATATCGGTCTCGGGAATCTTCTGGCCGAAGGTCTGCTGCAGTTCCTCAGTCATGACGTTCGGGCCCATCTGGCCCCACCAGGTATCCTGCATGGTGCCCCAGGAGGTGGCGGAGAAGAAGCGGGTGCCGACGACGGGCAGCGCGTCCTCGCCGTAGAACTCAACCAGCCAGTTGCCGCCTTCGTAATTCTCCCAGAATTCCTTCAGAGCGGCCTGGGTGGCTTCGACATCGATCCAGTCCCATTCCTGGCCTTCCACGCCGTAGCGGGTCAGCACGGACATGTCGTAGCCGCTCATGTAATCCAGCCACATGTAAGCCGCTTCAGGCACCTCGCAGTTGCAGGTGATCAGAGCGGTGATGCTGGGCAGGGAGGGCACGACGCTGGTCATCACAGGCGCGTCCGGATCGGCGCTGTTGGCCAGCTGCTCGATGCGGTCGTAGTTGTAGCGATCCGGGTCGGAAGCGGCCATGTTGGAGGTGGAGATGCGGACATAAGAGCCCAGCACCTGCGGATCCTGCGAGCAGACAGCGGTCAGGCTGTTCTGATCCTGCGTGAAGTACGCCGGGTCGATCAGGTTCTCGGCATACAGCTTGCTGACCCACTTCAGGCCTTCGCGCCAGCCTTCGGTATTGAAGCAGACGCCGATCACGCCGTCGTCAGCAGTCCAATACTCGTTCTGGGTATAGACGAAGGGCGTCATGAGGAACTTGCGCAGGTTGCTCACGGCATCGCTGTAGCCGGACAGCGGGATCTCGTCGGTGGGATCGCCGTTGCCGTTCATGTCGTTGTCGCGCACGGCGATCAGGTAGGCATAGAGCTCATCCGTGCTGGAGGGGATCTCCATATCCAGCGCCTTGAGCCAGGGGCGATAGATATTCAGGCGGGAGCCGGAATACTGGTTGTTCTTGGTGCTGTTGAAGCTGAACTCGCCGTAGATCTCGCCATCGTAAGAGGTGATGTAGCGCTTGATGTAGTCGATGTCCAGCGTGGGGTCGAGATCCAGGGATGTATCGCCCCAGTAATAGAGCTTATCATAGTACTCAGTCATGGGGATGATCATGCCGGCGTCGGCCCAGGACATGATGACCTGCTGGCTGAAGCTGCGGCCGGTGAGCACGTCGGGCAGATCCGCGCCGCCCGCGGCGATCATCAGCTCAACCTTGGTGAGATACTCGTCGCTGGGATACACGTCGAACTCAAAGGTGAATCCGGTGTCTTCCTGCATCTTCAGGGTCTGGTAGTTGGTGTAATAGTCATTGATGTGCTGGCTGACGGGCATGCCAACCTTCAGCGTCGTGGGTTCCTTCACGATGGGCAGCGTGCCGGGATCGTTGTAGTACGTATCGGCGGCTGCGACGGCCGAAAGCACCATCGCGAGCACCATCGCGAGACTGAACAGGCGAATGACTGTCTTCCTCATGAGCTAACCTCCCCATTTTTGTTCTGTTCTTTGATTGCCGCCTGCAGGCGGCACATCAAACCCCATCCGTATTTTAGCATGCCGGTTAAAAGATTGTCAAGGGTTCGATAAATAATTATACACAGAAACTGCATCCGGCCCGCGCCGTGGAACATTCTTTTTTGCGCTTCCCGCCTTTTTTCTGCGCAGGGCGGTTGATGAACCGCCGGATACCTGCTATAATCAGCGTAGATTCCGGGAACTTCCGGGGCCCGGAGACAGGAGGCGGCGGTATGATTCGGTTTGGTTATCTTCCTTCCGGTTCGCTGATGCAGTGGGAAATCGAGAAGCTGTGCGCGCTCCTCGCGGAAATCGGCTACGCCGGGATCGAGCTCCTGCCCGATTTTGCCCTTGTCGACGGCGCGGACCGGCGCAGACTGCTGGCCGCCGTGGCGGCGAACGGGCTGACGATCTCGGAGGTTGTCCTCCAGCGGGATCTGGTACATCCGGACCCCGGGCGGCGCGAAGAGGCGGTGCGGTTCATCCTGGACGCCATTCCCCGCGTGGAGCAGCTGGGCGTGAACACTGTGAATCTGTTCACAGGGCCCGAGCCGTGGATCGCGAATCCCGTGGTGGTTGGGCGCGATGTCACTCAGTCGCAGGCCTGGGAATGGGTGTTCTCGGCCTTCGACAGGATCGTCCCGGCGGCGGAGAAGCACGGCATGCGCCTGGCGGTGGAAAACGTGTGGGGCATGCTGGCACACGACCTGTTCACCCACAAATTCCTGCAGGGCCGCTACGACAGCCCCTGCCTGGGCGTGAACCTGGATCCCTCTCACGACGTGCTCTGCGGCAACACGGACATGCGCTTCCTGGTTGAAGCCTGGGGCCGCGGGCGCATCTTCCACGTGCACCTCAAGGACGCGGTGGGCGTGCCGGAGGCGGGGCGGTTCGTCTTCCCCCTGCTGGGCGAAGGCAACGTGGACTGGACGGCGTTCTTCGGCGCGCTGGACGCCATCGGGTACGACGGCTTCGCCAGCGTCGAGTTTGAATCCTGGAATTACCTCAGCCGACTGGCTGGCGGCCGCGGGGAGCAGGCCGCGCGGGTTTCATTTGAGGCGATTCAGAAACTGACTGCGAAAGGATAGGGTGCTTTATGGGTTTTGACATCATCATGGCAGGCTGCGGGGCCATATCCCGCAGATGGCTCGATTACCTGACCACACGTCCCGACGTGCGCATCGCCGCCATCGTGGAGACGAACCCCGCCCCCGCCGAGGCAGCCAGGACGAAATACGGCCTGGATTGCCCCATCTTCGGCACGCTGGACGAGGCGATCTCCTCGGTCAAGGCAAACCTGGTGGCGGATCTGACCTACGTAACCGCCCACCGGGACATCGTGACCAGGGCCCTGCGCGCCGGGTTCGACGTGCTGGGCGAAAAGCCCATGGCGGATTCCGAAGACGCCGTGCGCGACATCCTGCGCACCGTGGAGGAGACGGGCCGCCGCTACACCGTGATGCAGAACCGGCGCTACATTGCCCAGGTGCAGGAAATCCGCCGTCTCATCGATTCCGGCATCATGGGCCAGAGCGTGATGACCTGCGGCGAGATCTTCGTGGCGGCCGATATGGGCAGCATCCGCAACCAGCTGGAATTCCCTCAGCTGCAGGACAACAACATCCACATGTTCGACCAGGCGCGCTACATGTCCCATGCCAATCCCGTCTCCGTCTGGTATCACAGCTTCAATCCCAAGGGCTCCAAGTATACGGGGGACGCCGCCGGCGTAGCGGTATTCGAGATGGACAACGGCAGCGTGTTTTCCTTCCGGGGCTACAACGGCGCGGAAGGCATGCACACCTCATGGGACCATGTCTGGCGCATCTGCTGCGAGCGCGGCACCGTGGTGTGGGACGGCTTCGGCGACGTGAAGGCCCAGTATACAGACCAGCTGGGCACCTACGTTTACCATGACCTGTCCATCCCCGCCCCGAAGGATCCGCCGGACCAGCACGCGCTGGCGCTGAAGGACATGCTGGATGCCTGCGCAGCCGGCCGTCCCGCCCTCACCGACTGCCATGACAACGTGTACAGCATCGCCATGGTGCTGGCCAGCGTCAAGAGCATCAGGGAGAAGCGCAGGGTGGGCATCGAAGTGCTGGACCGCGAGCCCTACCTCATTCTCCACTGACCCCTCCGCGGCGGGTTCACATGTCAACGCGCGGCATAATAAACGGCGCAGGCTCCGGAATCATTGGAATTCCGGAGCCTGCGCCGTCGAATGGCAAAACCCGCGGGCGCCCGCTTCATTCCGGCCTGTATTCCCGCCGCAGGATACCCATCTCGAGCACGTCCTCATAGCGGCCGCTTACGAAGGCGTGTTCGCGGAGCCGCCCCTCCGCGCGGAAGCCGCACTTTTCATAGCAGCGAATGGCACGCTCGTTCGAGGCGTAAACGCGCAGGTATACGCGGTTCAGGTTCATCCGGCTGAACGCGAAATCCAGCAGCAGGCGCAGGGCTTCCGCGCCGTAGCCGTGCCCGGCGCTGTCCGGCGCGACGACCACGGACACCTCCGCGCTGCGCGCCGTCTGGTCGATCATCGACAGGCCGCACTGGCCGAGGTAGCGGCGCTTCTCACGGTCGGCGATCACCAGGTTCACGCCGCCCGCGTTGCCGTTCAGAATGTCCGAGAGGTAGCTTTCCGTCTGCTCCCATGTCTGCGGCTTCATGAAAACGCCGCCCATGTAGCGCGTCGTCTCCTCGTCGTTGACCCAGCTCCGGATGCCCGAAATGTCTTCCTGGCGGAATTCGCGCAGCACCACGCGTCCGCCGGTCAGTCCGCCCATGTTCCCGCCTCCCGCATGTGTTTCAGTCATCCCCATTGTATCACAGGGCGGCCCCCCGCGCAACAGGACGTTGACAGGCGGGCAGCGCCCTTTTATAATATATGGACAAATAACGAATGAAAGGCGGACTCTGCTTATGAAAACAGTCAACGTCGCCGGCCTGGCGCTGAGCGAGCTGGCACTGGGCGCCGGCAAGCGCGGCCCCGCCGAGAAC
>LVAP01000003.1 GCA_001603025.1 Clostridiales bacterium Firm_10
CCGCGAGGGCGGCCGCACCGTTGGTTCGGGCGTTGTTACCAAGGTCATCGAATAATAGAATGCATATCAGAAAACCCCGCGTCTGAAAAGACGCGGGGTTTTCTTAACTCACCAATTTACACCGCGCCGGTCACGCTCACGCCCATCAGGCGCGTAACGGCGGGGATGACGCGGCAGTCGTACTGCCTCGTCTCGCGGGACATGAGCATGGTTTTCGCGAATTCGGCCATGGTGCCGGTGACGGAGCCGCCGGACACCGGCGTCACGGTGCTGCCGTCGTGCCAGTAGGCCAGGCGGATTTCGCCGGCGATGTCGCCGTTGATGGGATTAACCTGGAAATCGGAGAACTCCACCACCTCGAGGAACTGGCCGGAGCGCAGTTCATCGGCGGAACGGGTTCCACCCGTCACCACGATGTTGCCGGGCTGGAAGGATTCCTGAAGGCCCAGATACTGGCTGAACTGGCGGTTGCCCAGAAAGCGCCGGGCCACGCCGTCCTCGATGAGAACGGCCTCGCGCACCGGCGCGCCTTCCGCGTCGAAGGCCGCGTTGCCGGAGGAGTTGGGCAGGCGCGTCACCGCGGTCACGGTCACTCTGTCGCCTGCAGCGTCCTCCACCACCGGCTTGCCAGGCTCCCAGTCGCTCAGGCGGCGGATCTTGAAGGCAGCGTTCATGCGGGCGGCAAACCAGCCGTATATTTCCAGCGCGGCGTCGGTGGAGAACACCACATCCGCCTTGCCGAGGTTCGGCGTATTGCCGGCAATCAGCTTATCCTTGCCGTAGCGCAGGGTATCGCTGATGTCGCGCACCAGCGTTTCGCGGTCGCAGCCGCCGCTCTTGTACAGGCGGTACAGCTCGATCTCGCGCCTGTCGCGGCGGGCGTTGACGACCACTTCGAGCATGCAGTAAGGATACGCGCTGGTGACGTCCACGCCTTCGCTGTTGACGAAGCGGCGCTTCATCGCGCTGACGAACAGCTCCCAGCTGTTGATATCCTCGCTTTCCGTCTCCGGCACGCTCTGCATGGCCTCGATAAAGTCCCTGGCGATGGCTGCGGGATCTGCTTTCCCGTCAGTATCCTGCGCCATGCCCTCCCAGGGCCCGTTCAGCGTGTAGAAGGGGTTGCGCACGTAGGCCGCGTTCCTGAGCAGCCCGTCAATGACGCGCCTGGCCTCCTCTTCGTCGGCCGTAGGCGCGATCTCGCCGCCCGCCGAGCCGAGGAATTTGCCGTCTTCGCTCTTTTTATAAACCGTCACGCGGATGTGCTCAACGAGCTTCGCGCGATTCTGATCCAGCCTGCGGCGAATGAAGTAGAACTCCCAGCCCTCTTCCGCGGTGTCGGTGATTTCCCACGCGTCGGCCCCGGAGGCCTTCACGAGTTCAATGATTTTCTCCAGCTTCATCCCAGTCTCGCCCTCGCTTTCAGATACGGGCCGCCGTCGGCCACCTTCACCCATTCCTTATGTCCCTTGCCGCAGCCGCCGTTGCCGAACACCGCGCGGTCCGGGCTGACCATGCTCACTGAGCCCAGCAGATCCGGCACGTAACCGGTCATGACCACAGGCGCGACCACCTTGCCCGTGAGCTTTCCGTTCAGGATTTCATAGCCGCGCTCTACGATGCACTGAATGCCCCAGTGCTTCGGGTCCTCCATGCCGCTGGAGATGCCCTGCAGCAGATAGCCCTTTTCGATGGAGGCGATCATGTCTTCCAGGCGGTCGCTGCCGGAATCGAACACGGTGTTGGTCATGCGGGTGTACACCTTGTGCTCGAAGTTCTCGCGCTTGCCGTTGCCGGTGGGGCGCGTGCCGAGCCGAAGCGCGCTCAGCGCGTCGCAGATGCCGGTTTTGAGAATGCCGTGATCGATCTCGGTCACGTCGCCGGCCAGCGTGCCCTCGTCGTCGAAGGCGTAGGACGTGACGTTCTCCGCGCACAGCGCGCCTTCGTGCATGGTCACGCAGTCGCTGCCCACGCGCCTGTCGATGTATTGGGCGCCCAGCGCGCGCTCCTTCACGAACATGTCCATCTCCACGCCGTGTCCGAACGCCTCATGGGCGATCAGGCCGGACACATCCGGCGCGGTGATGATGTCGTACTCGCCCGGCTCCACGCGCCCGGCGGAGAGCAGCTCCCGGCTGACGCGCAGCGCGTCGTCCAGCCTGGCGCGCAGCCCGTCGAACAGCTCGGGGCCCCGGCGGCCGGAGAGGCCTTCGTGGCTCACCTCGTTGCGGCCGTTCTGCATGGCGATGACTGCCACGCCGCCTTCGGAATACACATAGCTCTGCCGCAGGTCGCGGTGCGCGGTGAGGAACATCTTGCAGATGTGCGTGCTCTGGGCGGTGGCCATGCAGTCCAGCACGCCTTCGCCTCGCTTCATGCCCTCGTCGGAAATGGCGGAGAGTTTCTCGATCAGCGCCTCCATGTCCTCGTTTTCGGGCAGGCGCTCCGTTTCCATCTCCACAAACAGGGCCTGGGGGTCGTCGCTGAGCGCGGCGGTTTCATAGGGCTGTACGCCTGCCGCCCGCAGCACGGCCAGCTGGCTGTCCAGCATGCGGATGAGCCGCTCGGCGGTCTCTTCGGGATGCGCCGGGTCGAACTCGTTGAACGCGGCTTCGCTGTACAGCCCGCCGCTGTGAACGCGCGCCACATGGCCGCGCTCGGTGGTCATCGTGTCGTTGACGACGGATTTGGATTTCTGCGAAATGCGCGCGGAAAACCCCCGGGAATCCGTCGAGAGCACGCTGACATAGTCGTACTTGCGGCCCAGCAGCGCGATCAACGCCTTCAGGCCGTCCGCCTGGGCGGTCAGGAATTGTGAAAAGGGTGCTTTCATCGTCTTCTCCTTCTCTGTCATATGGGTTGCCGGCGCGGGCCGCCGGACGTTTCATTTTATCACGCTTTGACGCTTTTTTCAAGCCGGGCTTCGGGACGGAGATCCTTCACGCTGTCGCGGCGCACGATCTTCCCGTAGATCTGGATCCTCTGGGGCGCGTCCGCGTGCGGACTGAGCAACAGGCTGATGGAAGCCGCGGCGATCCGGCTCACGGGCGTGCGGTAGGTCGTCAGGCCGATGGCGGCGGGATCGTGCGGCAGGATGTCGTCGAAGCCGACCACGGAGAAATCCTCCGGGCAGCGCAAGCCCCGCCGGCCCAGCGCGGCGATGACATTTCTCGCCGTGAGGTCGTGGCCGCACACGAAGGCGGTGGGCAGCTCGTCCATGGCGTCCAGCGCGCGCTCCACCAGCGGGAATTCGCTTTCGCTGTCATGCTCGTGGGAGACGGCGTCGACCATGAGGTTGCGCGGGGCGGGCAGGCCGCAGTCCGCCATGGCGTGGCAGAAGCCCGTCCAGCGCTCGAACAGGCTGGATGTGCGCTGGGGCCGGCCGATGAACTGAATGCGGCGGTGGCCGAGGCTGATCAGGTGCTGCGTGAGGCAGTACGCGCCGGATTCGTTTGCCGTCGACACGCTGTTGATGGGCAGGTCGCTGTAGGAATGGTCCACGGACACATAGGGGAGGCCGCGCTCGCTGATGCTGAGGCAGTAGTCGCGCGAGAGGTTGCCGATCGTCATGATGCCCTGGAAGGCCTTCAGGTCGAACTTGGGCCGCAGCGCCGGCGAGGCTTCTTCCTCCTCGGTGATGTTCACAAACACCAGCACCACGCCCTGCTCCCGCGCGCAGGTGTTCAGGCGCAGGCACAGCCGCTGGAAGAACATGCCCTCGCCCAGCAGCGCGATGCGCTGGGGGATCAACGCCAGGATGCAGCGCGTCGCCGTGTCCGGGGACAGGTAGTTCATTTCCCGGGCCTTGTCAACCACCTGCTGGCGCAGCGCGTCGCTCACGCCGCTTTTCCCGCGCAGCGCGAGTGAAACGGCGTTCTTGCTGATACCCAGCGCCTGTGCGATGTCGCCCATGGATATATCCCTGCGCTTCAAGCTGCATTCCTCCAGGCATCCTGAGATGTATGCTTAAATTATAGTATTTGTCAAGTAAATTGTCAAGCAGTTATAAAGCGATCAAAAACAATGCCGGGGAACAATGTAAATGAAAAGCTGAAGTTTTGCCGTTTTTGCCAACTTGCGGGCGATTATCCACTTGACATAAACGAAGAGTTGATTTATCATTAACAGTAGGAAACGGAGAGTGTTTCCGCGCGGCTTTACAAAACGCCGGCAGCGTAAAGCGGGCACCGGCCCGTGGGAGGTGTTTACCATCAGACAGAGAGAACTGGGGGCGAGCCGGAAGAGTTACTGGCGGCGCATCTGTGAAAACTGGCAAATGTACCTGTTCCTGCTGTTGCCGATCATCTGGCTGCTCTTGTTCAAATACGAGCCGATGTACGGCGCGCAGATCGCCTTCCGCAAATTCAAGCTGGCCAAAGGCATCACCGGCTCGGAGTGGGTGGGGCTGGATAATTTCCGCAAGTTCTTCACCTCGGTGTATTTCGGGCGCACGGTGGGCAATACGCTGTATTTGTCCATCTACTCGCTGGTGGTGGGCTTTCCGCTGCCCATCCTGTTTGCGCTGCTGCTCAACTCTGTGCGCAGCAAGGCCTGGCGCGGCTGGATTGAGAACGTGACCTACATGCCCCACTTTATTTCCACCGTTGTGCTCGTGGGCATGCTCAAGCGCGTCTTCGACGTCAACACGGGCTTGATCTCAAACTTCTACTCGCTGCTGGGCGGCGGGCGGCTTCCGTTCGACATGTTCATCGGCGACGGGAATTTTAGAACGCTGTATATCTGGTCCGGCGTGTGGCAGGGCACAGGCTGGGGCTCCATCATCTACATGGCGGCGCTCAGCGCGGTGGATCCGCAGCTGCACGAAGCGGCCACCGTGGACGGCGCGACCCGCTGGCAGCGGCTGATCCACATCGACCTGCCCGCCATCGTGCCCACCATCACCATCACGCTGATCCTGCGCTTCGGCTCGATCATGGGCATCGGCTTCGATAAGGCCTTCCTCATGCAGAACGACACCAACCTGGCCGCCAGCGAGGTCATCTCCACTTACGTCTACAAAGTCGGCCTGACGGCGACCAACAATATGAATTACTCATATTCGACGGCCATCGGCCTGTTCAACTCCGTGGTCAACCTGATCATGATATCCCTGGTCAACTTCATATCCAACCGGATCAATGGATCCGGCCTGTGGTAAGGCGGTGAATGACATGAGCATGAGCGCAGCAAAACCCGCCGGAAAAGCGAAGAAGAGCCCGATCAAGATCTCGGCCGCAGACAGGATATACTATGTCGTCATCAACGTGCTGCTGGGCGCGTTCTTCGTGATCGTGCTGGCGCCGCTGATCAACATCGTCGCCTCCTCCTTCTCCTCCGCCGACGCGGTGCTGAAGGGCAAGGTTATGCTCTGGCCTGTGGATTTCAACCTGGAGGGTTACAAGGCCGTCTTTGATTACAGGGGCATATGGCGCTCCTACGCCAATACGATCTACTACACGGTGCTGGGCACGTTCATCAACCTGTTCATGACGATGATTGCGGCGTATCCCCTGGCGCGCAGGGACCTGCCCTTAAAGAAGCCCATCGTGATGCTGTTCATGTTCACGATGCTCTTTTCAGGCGGTATGATTCCCAACTACCTGCTGATCCGCAACCTGCACTGGATCAACTCGATCTGGGCAATCGTGATTCCCGGCGCGATCAGCGTGTACAACATGATCATCGCGCGCACGTTCATCCAGAACATCCCGTCCGACATTGAGGAAGCCGCCCGCATCGACGGGTGCAGCGACGCCTACTACTTCTGGCGGATGGTACTGCCCCTGTCCAAAACGGTCATCGCCGTGCTGGCGTTGTACTACGCCGTGGGCCACTGGAACGACTACTTCACGCCCTGGCTGTACATGAACAAGCCGGAAAAGTATCCGCTGCAGATCATCCTGCGCACGATCCTGATCATGAACACCTTCGACGCCGAGTCGATGATGGAGGACGACCTCATCGCCAACAAGGCGCTGCAGGACCTGCTGAAGTATTCGCTGATCATCGTTTCCTCCGCGCCGATCCTGGTCGTCTATCCGTTCGCCAAGAAATTCTTCCTGAAGGGCGTCATGATCGGCGCTCTGAAGGGCTGAGCCCGGCGGGCGGCGGAAACGCCACGGCGCCCCGTCCCATCGAATTTTCAGCGCACTGCGCTGGAAAAATATAAGGAGGTCATTCAACATGAAGAAACTGCTGTCTGTGCTTCTGGCTGCTGTCATGCTTCTCTCGCTGTTCGGCTTCGCGGCCGCGGCCGAGGGCGAGCTGAGCGAGCCCGGTGTCCTGCCCATCTGGACGGGCGAAGAGCCTTATGTGATTCACGTGCTGCTGGCTGAGAATCCGAAGGTCTCCGACTTCGACGACAACGCCTATACCCATTGGATCGAGGAAGGCTGCAATGTGGATCTGCAGTTCTCCTACCTGCCCGCGACTGAAACCAAGCAGAAGCTGACCGCCATGATCGCCGGCGGCTCCATCGAAGATGAGGGCATCGACGTCATCAACTGCGGCGGCGTCTCCATGGCCGACGTCAAGTCCTGGGGCGATGAAGGCATCATCTTGGACGTGTCGCAGTTCTACGCTGACGGCCTGGCTGTCAACGCGGACGCGGCTGTGGCGGCCTACCCTGAGCTGAACCTGATCACGAGCATCACCACCGCTGAGGGCGCCATCTACAGCGTGCCGAAGATCCAGATCTCCCCCTCCAACGAGACGCGGCATAAGATGTGGGTCAACGAGCAGTGGCTGAAAAACCTGGAACTGGAAGTGCCCACCACCATCGACGAGTTCTACGATATGCTGGTGGCCTTCAAGGAAAAGGATGCCAACGGCGACGGCGATCCCACCAATGAGATCCCGTTCATCACCTCCACCGGCTTCGGCGGCACGCCCTACAAGTTCCTGACCAACGCCTTCGTGTTTGAGAGCGTCGACGACGACATGCTCCTGCTCAAGGACGGCCACGTGACCACCTCTTACCTGCAGGACGAGTGGTATGAGGCGCAGACCTTCCTGAAGAAGCTGTGTTCCGAGGGCCTGCTGGCGCCCGAATCCTTCACCTACAACAACGACGACCTGAAGGCTGTGGCGTGCTCCGAGGATGACATCGTCGGCGTCGTCACCAACTCCTCCTGCGCCTTCATGGGACCGGCCGACGATCCGATCCGCCTGCGCTACATTTGCCTGAACCCGCTGACCGGCCCCGAGGGCGTGTGCTACGCCTCCTACGCCGCCTCCGCCACCGACAACATGTGGATCGTGACCGCCAACGCCAGCAATCCTGAGCTGATTTTCCGCGTCGGCGACTATCAGTTCTGCGAGGAGGGCTTCCTGCGCGGCCGCTTCGGCATCGAGAACGAGAACTGGATGACCAAGGAGAACTATCAGGCGCTGCATCCCGAACAGACTCTGGCTGCCCGCTACGGCGCCATGGGCTATGAGGGCAAGTACGTGTTCTACAACGACATCCGCGACCAGACGGTCAACAACCTGTACTGGTATGATCCCATGGCCTTCTTCGCCGGCGACGTGGAAGCCGAGGGCATGTATGTGGCCGACGACGGCAACGGCAACATCATCAACCTGGAGACCAACGCCACCTGCCGCCAGGAGACCGGCTCCGGTTACTATCAGCTGTGCAAGCCCGGCGAGGACACCTATGTTCCCAGGCTGTCCTACACCGAGGATGAGCTGGAAGTGCTGGCTGAGTGCCAGGCCAACATCCGCACCTACGTCAAGGAGCAGCGTACCAAGTACATCATTGGCGACGCTTCCGACCTGGACGACAGGGATGTCTTCCTCCAGAACCTGAAGGATTCCTTCAACCTGGACGAGTTCATCGAGATCTGCGATCGCGCCTATCAGCGCCAGTATGCCAAGTAATTCCAAAAATCCGACATAACCCGCAAGCGGGCCGCGGCGCATGGCTGCCGC
>LVAP01000036.1 GCA_001603025.1 Clostridiales bacterium Firm_10
ACAGCCTCTGCAGGTGGAATCCGCCGTCCACGTTGATGATTTCGCCGGTGGAGAACGGCAAAAGATCGAGGCTCAGCGCGTACACCGCCTTGGCGATGTCCTCCGGCCGACCCCAGCGCCTGATGGGCGTGATGCCGCCCGCGATGAGCGCGTCGTACTTGTCCTTCACCTTGCTGGTCATATCCGTGGCGATGATGCCGGGCCGGATCTCGTACACAGGAATGCCATGCTCGGCCAGGCGCACGGCGAACAGCTGCGTCATCATGGACAAGCCCGCCTTGGACACGCAGTATTCGCCCCGGTTCACGGAAACCGTATAGCTGGACATGGAGGTGATGTTGACGATGGCGCCGCTCCCCTGCGCGATCATCTGCTTCGCCACCAGCTGGGTGAGGAAGAAGGGCCCGATCAGGTTTACATCCAGCAGCTCGCGCATGGATTCCTCGCCCATGTCCAGGAGGTCTGCCCGCACGCGCGGCGCGATACCGGCGTTGTTCACCAGCAGGTCGATGCGGCCAAATCTGTCCAGCGTCTCATTCACGGCGCGCTGCCGGTCTTCGGCGCTGGCGTTGTCCGCGGTGATGCAGAGGAATTTCTCCCGCGCTTCCCCGTCCGCCTCATGGCGCGCGGTGATGGCTACGGAAAGCCCCTTCTCATGCAGATAGTCGGCGATGCCGCGTCCGATGCCGCGGGAGCCGCCGGTGATCAGAACAACCTTGCCCATTATTCTTTCCCTCCCAGCACCCGATGATACTCCGGGCCATACCAGGCGTTGTCCC
Source organism: Clostridiales bacterium Firm_10 (assembly GCA_001603025.1). Taxonomy (GTDB): domain Bacteria; phylum Bacillota; class Clostridia; order Christensenellales; family Aristaeellaceae; genus Firm-10. Next base: position 780 of record LVAP01000036.1, read on the forward strand.
GCACGGGGCAGCCGGGCCGGCCGGTGGGCTGCCGCATGATCCTGGTGCACACGCCGCAGCCGAGGCAGCACTTGTCCGGCGCCATGGCGCCCTTTTCGATAATGTCGCGCGCGAAGTCCGGATAGGCGAACGAGCCGCGGCCCCAGCCCGCGCACTTCGCGCCGCCCGCCGCGATGAGCCCCGCCGCGATGGCCGGGCCGTACTGCCGCAGGTAGCTGAAGCCCGTGGCCACGCACACCGCGTCCGGCACGGTTTTCTGCGCCTGCGCGCAGCCGTACAGCAGCCGGGCCACGCCGTCCACCGGGTTCTCGGGCTGCTCGTAGCCGCCGCGGGCGTAGGGGCGATTGACATGCGGGTTATAGTACGGCGTGCCCATGGTGATGTTGAACAGCTCAATGCCGTGCGCAGCCAGGTCCCGCACCAGCCGCAGCGGCTCGTCGAGGGCCAGGCCGAGGTTTTCACCCACGCCCCAGGGACCCGCCGCGCCGTCGTACAGGTTGATCCGGGCCGCCAGGATGCCGCCGCCGATTTCGGCGCGCGCGGCGTCCACGCAGTCGAGATAGATCTTCACGCGGTTTTCGTAGCTGCCGCCGTAAGGGCCGGGCCGGTCGAATCCGCCCAGCAGCTCACTCATGAGATACAGGTGGCAGGCTTTCACGTCCACGCCATCGAAGCCGGCCTGCATGCACAGCTTCGTCGCCCTGCCGAATTTCTCCGGCAGCGCCTCCAGTTCTTCGTCAGTGATGATGGGATAGTCTTCCGGAAGGCCCTGATGGGCGTCCAGCACCGCGCTCTTCCAGGTGCGGATGGGCCGCTTCTCGTTGTACGGACGGCTCCAGCGGCCGGAGTGCGTGAGCTGGGCGATGATTTTCGGCCGCGAAAGGCCTGCCTCGTCGGCGGCCCGACGCGCCTCCGCCAGCAGGCTGCGGAAGGCCTCCGCGTTGTCCTCGGTGATCATCAGCTGGTTGGGATTGGCGCGGGCGTCCGGCTCAACCGACACGGCCTCCATCCACAAAAGGCCCGCGCCGCCCGCGGCGAAGCGGCGGTAGCGGCGGACGGTCCAATCGGTCGGCGCGCCGCTGGTCGTGCCGTCGCAGCCCTCCATGGGCTGCACCGCCATGGCGTTTTTCAGCGTGAAGCTTTTCCCCTGCACAGGCCGGGCCAACACCGCGACGTCGCCCTGCGGCGGCAGCGCGTATGGGCCCTCCAGGCTGTCGTACAGCTCCTGCGCGTTGTGAAACGGAAATCCGAATGGCATTGTCCCAACCTCCCGATGTTCATTGTTTCAAAAAGGGCGCAGATGAAGTCTCCCCCATCTGCGCTTGCCATGCGTGAACGTCACAGATATTCGCGAACCTTCTTTGCCACCGCCTCAGCCAGCAAACGTGAACCGTCGTCGGTAAAATGCACGGCATCGCGATAGTAAGCGGAAGGAAAGGTGGAAGCCAGCGCCGCCAGATCATTCACAGGCACGCCCAAATCGGCCATCACATTCTCTGCCGCGCGGTTGTAGGCGCCGATCTCCTCGTTGCTCCGCGGATTCGGCATTTGCGGGTACTGCGCAGGATCGACGCCCGTCGTCGTCGCAAAAACCACCTTCGCATTGGGAAAGTTGCGGCGGATGCAGTCATGCACGCGCCTGAGCCATGCGGCGTATTCCTCCACCGTGCTGTAAGGTTCGCTGTCGCCGAAGAAGTGGGCGCAGTCCCAGTGACCGTTGTTCCAGTGCACCACATTCACCTCGTCCGGATTGCCGGCGAGGTTTTTCCATTGGGGAATGCCGATGTATGTGTAGCCCGCAAACCGATCGTTGTCGTTTGAGTAATACACTTCGGCTTCCCCGGCCAGCATCTCGCGAACAAAGGCGCAGTAACCCATGCGAATGGAATCACCCAGCAGGAAAACCTTCTTCAAGGTCGATTCATCTCCTTCATGAGCGCGTCCAGCATGTCCCCCGGCGCGCACTCGGCCCTGTGGCGAACCGGCAGGGACGGCAGCTCCGCGATGGCCCGCGGCACCTCGCAGCCAGCCAGATCGCCCAGGCGGCGGCACAGCTCGAAATCGTCCGCATCCGTCGCCAGGTCCAGCGCGGCGCTCACCGCCCGGCTGAACTTGAAGGGACTGGCCGTCGCCGCCACCGCGCACGGCCGGCGGTCGCCCGTCTCGGCCCGGTATTCGCGCAGCGCCTTCAGGGCCACGGCGGTGTGCGGGTCGACGAGGCAGCGCTCCTCGTTCCACGCCCGAGCGATCTCCCCGGCGCAGTCCGCTTCGGAAGCCCACGCGCCGTACATCAGCCCGCCCAGCGCCTCCTTCGACCCGGCGTCGATCTCATAGCAGCCATTTTCCTTCAGCTCGTCCATCCAGCCGCGCACCGCTTCGGCGCTGCGCCCGCAAAGCTCGAAGAGCATGCGTTCCAGGTTGGAGGAAATGAGGATATCCATCGAGGGCGAGGTGGTCAGGTGGAACGCGCGGCGGGCGTCGTAGCGGCCCGTGCGGATGAAATCGGTCAGCACGTTGTTGCGGTTGGAGGCGCATATGAGCCTGCCCACCGGCAGCCCCATGCGCTTGGCATAGTAGGCCGCCAGGATGTTGCCGAAATTGCCCGTGGGCACGCAGATGTTAATCTCTTCGCCGGCCGCGATTTCCCCGGCGGCAAACATATCGCACCAGGCGGAAAAGTAATAGACGATCTGCGGCGCCAGGCGGCCCCAGTTGATGGAATTGGCGCTGGAGAGCACCAGGCCCTTCCTTCCAAAGGCCGCCGCGGCCCACGGATCCGAAAAGATGCGCTTCACGCCTGTCTGGGCGTCGTCAAAATTGCCCTTCACGGCGATGACGTGCGTGTTCCCGCCGCGCTGGGTGACCATCTGCAGCCGCTGCGCCTCGCTCACGCCGCCCTGCGGATAGAAAACCGCGCAGTGCGTGCCGGGCACGTCGGCGAAGCCGGAGAGGGCCGCCTTGCCGGTATCGCCGCTGGTGGCCACCAGGATGAGCACGTCCCGCATTTCACCCGCCGCCTTCGCGGCGGCGGTCAGAAGGTGGGGAAGCAGGGTCAGCGCCACGTCCTTGAATGCGAGCGTCGGGCCGTGATACAGCTCGATCACCCGCACGCCGTCTTCCAGCGCCTTCAGCGGAGCGACGCCCTGTTCGTCGAAGCGGGCACAGGCCGAGTCGACCATGCCCGCCAGCTGTTCTTCTGTAAAATCCGTCAGGAAACGCCCAAGGATCCGCACGGCCCGCGCCGCGTAGGGTTCCCGCGCCATGTCCGCGAGCTCATTGCGGGAAATCTGCGGGAAGGACTCCGGCACGAACAGGCCGCCGTCCCGCCCCAGGCCCTGCACGATGGCCTGCGCGCCGGAAGCGCTCTGGCCGCCGCGCGTTGTGATATACTGCATAATTGAATATTCCCCTTCGGTCAGTTCTGAACCGCGTAACGGGTCACGAACTCGGGCAGCGTTTCCGGATCCCCGCTCATCCCGAGCACGATGCGCACGCCGTGTTCGTCGCTCAGCTTTCCGATTCTGTCGAAGAAATTGCCCATCTTGTCCGGCGTCACGTCGGGGGGCAGCATTTTCATCAGGCCATCCACTACGATCAGGGTAATATCGAAATTCGCGGAAATCATGCCGCACAGCATGCCATAGAACATCTCGGCGCTGTCCACGCCGTACTCAGTCGCGTTGACGAAGCGGATGTTGCGATGCAGGTCGTACATGTGACGGTTGTTGCTGTCGATGAAGAAGATGTTGCCCTTTTCCACTTCCAGCGCGTCGTTTGCCAGCGAAATCAGCTTGAGCGTCTTGCCGCTCCCCTTATTACCGAGAATCACCTGAACCATGATGAAAGCCCTCCTTCAAGTGGATGATACCTTATTATACCGTATATCCGCCTTTTTTGCAATGAATAAATTATGAACGCCCGGGGCCGCTGCGCCGGGCCTCAATTCGCGCCTTGCGCCCTGATGGCCGTTATGATACAATGAGCGTATCACAAGACAGGGGGAGGCGTTTTCATGAAACGTCTTTGGGGCGTTTTTCTCGTGCTTGCGCTGGTGTGCGGCGTATTTTTGCCCGGCGTGACGGCCCGCGCGGAGGCCCGGGTGACCGTCATGGTCTATTTCGACGGGTCGGACCTGGAATCCGGGGACGGCTCGGCCACCGCCGACATCAACGAAATGCTTTACGCTGCGGTCGGCCGGAATGTGAACATCGTTCTGTGCACCGGCGGCGCGAAAAAATGGCGCAACAGCGTCATGAACCCGGAGACAAACGAGTATTACAGCATTGAAAACGGCAGCCTCTCGCTGCTCAGGGACGCGGGCAGGAAGGACATGACCGACCCGGAAACGCTGCGCGAATTCATCTCCTTCTGCGCGGAAAACTATCCCGCGGAGCGCAATATCCTCGTCATGTGGAACCACGGCGGCGGTTCGCTGTATGGCTTCGGCATGGATGAGCGCTTCAATCCCGACCACATGATGCCGCTGAACGAACTGGGCGACGCGCTGGACGACGCCGGCGTCTACTTCGACATGATCATCTTCGACGCCTGCCTCATGGCGACCGCCGAGACCGCCATGAGCGTGATGGGCAGCGCGGACTACCTCATCGCCTCCGAGGAGACGGAACCCGCCACCGGCCTGTACTACACGCGCTGGCTGAGCGCGCTGTCCGATGACCCCGCCATCGACTCACGGACGCTGGGGCGCTCCATCATCGACGATTTCATGAGCCAATCGCTCTCCAATGACCCCAACGACACGCTCACGCTGTCCATGATCGACCTGGACCGTTTCCAGGATGTGACGCTGCCGCAGCTGTGGGCGTTCTCCGGCGCAACCTCGGCGCTGATCAGCGACGGCAGCTTTGCCGCCGTCTCGCAGGCCCGCAACGGCGCGCGCAGCTACGGCTCGAACGACTACGACCAGGTCGACCTGGCGGACTTCGCCTCCCGCGTCGGCTCCGACGACGCCGCAAACCTCATCGGTGCAATTTCGGACGCGGTGGTTTACAGCCGCGCCACGCGCAACATGGAAGGCTCCTCCGGCCTGGCCATCTACTTCCCCTGCAAATGGCTCAACGAGCTGGACGACATGATGAAGACCTACGAACAGCTCGAATGGGATGACAGCTATCTTGCGCTCATCGGCAGCTTCGCAACCCTGCAGGCGGGCGGCCGGCAGCTGGCGCAGGTGCCCACCAGCGGATTCGGCAGCTTTTTGAACGCCGTAAACCGGCTCACGGGCTACGAGGCCTTCAGCTGGTATGACGCCGACTACGCGAACGAGCAGTCCGGCTATCTGACCAGCAACCAGCTGAACGGCGACGAGCTGGAGATATTCCTCAAGAACGACGATTATTACGCCCTGTCGCTCTCCAAAGAGGAGTGGGACCTCATTGTGGACGCGCAGCTGCAGGTGTATGTGGACGACGGCGAGGGCTACATCGAACTGGGCAGTGACGACGTGTTTACCTTCGACGACGACGGCGACCTGATCGTCGAATTCGATTACACCTGGGTCACACTGGACGGCCACACGGTGGTCTACTTCGCCGAAGACTACGTCGAAGACGGCGACTATTTCTGCTACACCGGCTACGTGCCCGCCGAGCTGAACGGAACGGACGTGGAAATCATCCTCAGCTGGGACAGCGAGCACGACGGCGGCTATGTGCGCGGCGCTCGCTACCCCTCCGACGGCGGCGCCTCCGCGCGGGGCCTGTTTGAGCTGAAGGACGGCGACGTCATCCAGCTCTGGGGCGATTGCTACAATTACGACGGCTCCTACGACGACGCCTACTATTTCGGCGAGCCGTTCACCGTCGACGGTGAAATCAGCGTGACCTACGACGACATCGGAGACGACGACACCGCCATCTGCTACATGCTGGTCGATATTTACGGCAACAACTACTGGACGGAATTCGTTCACTACAGGTGATGCCCCGGCTTTCCGTGGAAAGACAAAAAGCGGGACTGCGTATCGCAGCCCCGCTTCCCTTTTCGATTCGCCGGAGGCCGTCAGATTTGCACGCGCTCCCCGGGATTTGCCGCCGCCCTGAGCACCGCTTCACGCAGCTTCATGCACTCGATGGTCTGCGCCTCCGGCACGGGAATCACACCCGTCTCGAAGAAACGCAGGATGTCTTCGATGAGGCTCGGGAAAAAGGCCGACTTCACCGGCACATATTCGCTGGGCTCCCCCGCCGCGCGCTGAACGTCCAGCGCATAGGGCATGCGGGCGCCGTACAGGAGCGCCGCGTAACGGCCGCCGTCGTAATCGATGCCGCATACGGCGTGTCCGGCGTCGCCGCCGCACACCACCGACCTGGCGCCCACGCCCATCACGCACACGATCATCTCCAGCTGGTGGATGCAGTATTCCTCCAGCGAACCGCCGCTGCCGCTGACAAAGGCGGACCGCACATGCTCGAACGGCTTCAGCTCCTCGGCATAGCGCAGCGCGGAGGTGGAAAAGATGGACGCGCCGTGTTCGCGGCTCAGCGCGAAGATACGCTGGGCTGTCGCGACGTCCGGCGCGAAGGTCTTGTCGATGTAGGTCGGTTTGCCAAACCTGAGCGCACGCTCGGCATAGCCCAGGTGCTTTTCCGGATTGCTCGGCGCAAGGATGACCAGCACGTCGCTCTTCCCGCACAGGGCCTCCAGCGTTTCGCAGGGTTCCGCGCCGAATTTCCCGCACCACTGCGCAGTGGAAAGCAGCCCCTCAGGCGCGGATTCCTCCGCCCAGCCGTAAGCCACTTTGTAATCCGTCCCGAGTTTCTCATTCGCCTGCGCGATCCACGCCGGATAGTTGTTGGCGTGCCACTCATCCAGCCTGTAATCGATAAAGCCGATCTTTTTCATGCGCTCCGTCCTTCCCGCGCCGTGAAAGGCGCCTTCATGATTCGTGTCCATTATAGCGCCTTTGGGCGCTTTTGTATATCCCCTTTTCGTCCGCCGTCGCTTTTATGCTTAAAATCACAGTGAATCATATTGCATAAATACGCATTCCATTGTATAATAAATTCCATATTTCCGCATCAACCGTCTTGACAGGGAGGATACTGGTATGACGCTGAAGGGCAGGAGCTTTCTGAAACTCATGGATTTTACCCGCGGGGAGATCGATTCTCTCCTCGATCTGGCCGCCGACCTCAAGGCGAAAAAGAAGGCCCACATTCCGCACGACACGCTGCGCGGCCGCAACGTCGCGCTGATTTTTGAGAAGACCAGCACGCGCACGCGCTGCAGCTTCGAGGTGGCCGCTTACGATCTGGGCATGGGCGTGACCTATCTCGATCCTTCCGGCTCGCAGATCGGCAAGAAGGAATCCATCGCGGATACCGCCCGCGTGCTGGGCCGCATGTACGACGGCATCGAGTATCGCGGCTTCGGGCAGGATATCGTCGAAACGCTGGCCCGTTATTCCGGCGTGCCGGTGTGGAACGGCCTCACGAACGAATTCCATCCCACGCAGATTCTGGCGGACTTCCTCACCATCCGCGAGCACTTTGGCCGGCTGGAGGGCATCAAGCTGGTGTATATGGGCGACGCCCGCTACAACATGGGCAACTCGCTCATGGTGGGCTGCGCCAAGATGGGGCTGAACTTCACCGCCTGCGCGCCGGTGAAATATTTCCCCGCGCCCGAGCTGACCGAGGCCTGCCGCGCCGTCGCCCGGGAGAGCGGCGCGACGATCTGCTTTGAAACCGATCCTCTGGCCGCTGTGAAAGGCGCGGACGTGATCTATACCGATGTGTGGGTGTCCATGGGCGAGCCGATGGAAGTGTGGGCTGAGCGCATCGCCGACCTGCTGCCCTACCAGGTGAACAGAGCGCTGATGGAAACCGCCGGTCCGCAGGCCGTATTCATGCACTGCCTGCCCTCCTTCCACGACCTGAACACCGGCATCGGCCGCGAAATGGGCGAACGCTTCGGCCTCGATGCAATGGAGGTGACGGACGAGGTGTTCGAAGGACCGCAGTCCATCGTGTTCGACGAGGCGGAAAACCGCATGCACACCATCAAGGCGGTCATGGCGGCGACGATGATATAAAAGAGCAAAAAATGATCGGGCTGCCGGAAGAACATCCGGCAGCCCGATCATTTTCATTACAGATTCGCCTTAATGGCCTCGATGAGTTCCGCGTACTCCGCGTCCGTCAGGTATTTCTCCTTCGGGTTCATCGCGAACACGCCGCCCCACTCGTAGCCGTCCCTGTATTTGGGCACCAGGTGGAAATGCAGGTGATGGCCGGTGTCGCCATAGGCGCCGTAGTTGATCTTGTCGGGATGGAAGGCTTTGTGCAGCGCCCTGGCCACGCGGCCGACGTCCGCAAAATAGGCGTCACGTTCCGCATCGGTCAGCTCCACAAACTCGCTCACGTGTTTCCTGTGCGCTACGATCACGCGGCCCTTGTGGCTCTGCTCTTTGAAGAGATAGAGCTTCGAGGCGGGCAGGTCGCAGATCTTGATGCCGAATTCGTCCAGTTCAGGTCCTTCAAAACAATACGCGCAGCCCTTGTTATCCGCCATGGTCTTGTCCTCCTTTATTGGTTATATGGTATCCTCAACAAACAATTCGTCGCCTTCTCCCAGCCGCCAGACGCTCCTGAAGCCCGCCCAGCGGATCAGTTCCAGCGCGTCTTCAAAGCCGCAGGTGAGCTTCTCCGCGTCGTGGCAGTCGCTGCCCAGAATCACATGGCCGCCCAACTCGCGCCAGCGCTTCAGCTGGAGCGCGTCGGGATAGGGCCGCGAGCGGCGTCCGCGGGCGATGGCCCCGGTGTTGACCTCCAGCAATCGCCTGCCGTCGCAGATCGCTTCCAGCGCGTCCAGCGAAAGCGCCATATACGCCGGATCCTGCTCATCGAAAAAGCGGTTGTTCTCGTTGAACTTGCAGATCAGGTCGTAGTGCACCACCACGTCCGGCCTGATCTTTTCGCACATGGCCACCTCACGTTCGTAGTAGGATCGCGCCATGGCCATGGCGTCGCCGCCGAATCCCTCGCGCAGCATGCGTTCAAAGCATTCTTCGCTGTGATCGACCGGATGGTTCACACCATCGCGGCCGTCCAGGTAGTGCACGGCGCCCAGACGATAGTCGTAGGGTATGGTGCAATAGCCGAAGTAGTCCTGCTCGATGCCGAGCCAGATCTTCATGCGGCCCTCGTACAGCCCCGCCACCCGGCGCACCTCGGCGGCGTACTCCGCCTCGCTCCGGATGCCGAAGCCGTTGTTTGTCTGCGGGCCGTGCCCGGAAAACCCCAGCGACACCAGCCCCATCTCGTACGCCCGCTGCGCCATGTGCTCAATGGTGTCCTTCCCATCGCAGAACACGCTGTGAGTATGCAGGTTCGATCGCTTCACCATAAAAACATCACGCCTTCTGCAGGGGGGAGTTTTCAGATCCGTCCCCCGTCGTCTTTCAGCAACAGCCGCAGGTCGCCCGCCAGGTAGAGCGAGCCGCAGATGAGCACAATGCCGTTCTCTCCCGCCAGTTCCCGCGCCCGCGCCACGGCCTGCGCCTCGTCTGGCACAGCCTCCGCCGGTAGGCCATGGCCGGCCAGCTGGAGCGCCAGCTGCTCACAGGGCAGCGCGCGCGGATAGTCGATCTGCGTCGCGACGGCCGCATCCGCAATCTCCGCAAAGACGGCCGCGCATTCCCCGGTGTCCTTGTCCTTCATCATGCCAACGACGCAGACGATGCGCCGTCCCCGCAGGAACTCGCGCACATACTGCGCCAGCGCCCGCGCGCCGTGCGCGTTATGGGCGCCGTCGAGCAGCGTCCGTTGGTTGATCCATTCCAGCCGCGCCGGCCACACGGTTCGGCTCAGGCCGTCCATCGCCGCCGCCTCGTCGAGCTGCCAGCCCGTCTGCCGCAGCAGATCGAACCCCGCCAGCGCAAGGCAGGCGTTGTCCACCTGATGCCGCCCGGCCAGGCTGATACGCGCGCCGTGCGTCCCATAGCGGAACGACGCGCCAAAGGCGTCGCAGCGCACCTCATGGGGCGGATGGTCCGCCAGGTCGAAGAGAGGCGCGCCGCGTTCCTCCGCGATCCGGTGGAAGACAGCCTGCACACTCGGCCCCTGCTGGCGCTGCACAACGACGGGCACGCCGGACTTGATGATGCCCGCCTTTTCAAAGGCGATCTGTTCCAGCGTATCGCCCAGCTGTTTGGTGTGTTCCAGACCGATGGGGCCGATCAGGCACACCTCGGGCGTGATGATATTCGTCGCGTCCAGACGGCCGCCCAAGCCGACCTCGATCACAGCGGCGTCCACCTTCTGTTCGGCAAACCAGAGGAAGGCCATGGCCGTGCCCAGTTCGAACCAGGTGGGCCGGACGCCGGCTTCGGCCAGCGCCTCAGCCTGCTCCCGCACCCGCTCGGCCAGGGCCACAAAGGCGTCCTCGCCGACGGGCTCGCCGTTCACGCGCATGCGTTCGCTGTATCGCATGAGATAGGGCGAAGTGTACAGCCCGGTCTTCAGGCCGCAGGCGCGCAGCATGCGCTCCAGCAGCGCACACGTCGAGCCCTTGCCGTTCGTGCCCGCCACGTGGATGCAGCGCAGCTTCTCCTGGGGATCGCCCAACGCCTTCATCAGCAGCCGCATGTTGTCCAGGCCGTTTTTTTCGCTCGCATAGCGCAGGCCGTCGATCCAGGCGATGGCCTGCGCCGCATTTTCAAAGGGAGTTCTGCTCATAGCCTATTACAGCGTTTTCAGCTCCTCGATGCGCGCGTCCAGCGACACGAGCATCGCTCTGTTCGTTTCCAGCTTGGCTTTCTCTGCGTCCACCAGCTGCTGGGGCGCCTTCGCGAGGAAGCCCGGATTGGCCAGCTTGCCCTCGCCGCGCGCGATTTCCCGTTCCACGTTTTCGCGGTCCTTGCCGAGGCGCTTGAGCTCTTTGTCCACATCCACCAGATCGCCCAGCGGAATGTACAGCTCGCACGAAGCGCACACGGCGCTGGCGGACTTGCCCGGATTTTCGGTGCCCGCGTCAATCAGCTCCACGGCGCTGGCAAAGGCCAGGCGGGTGAAGTAGATCTGCGCGTGCGCGAAGGTTCCCTGCCAGCCCTCGGCAGGGCGGATGATGAGGCGCGCGCGGCGGCCCACGGCCACGTTCATTTCGGCGCGCAGGTTGCGGATGGCGCGGATGGCGTCCATCACGCCCTCCATCTGGGCGGCTTCGGCCGGGAAGTCAATGTCCTCCCGCGTCTGCGGCCAGGCGCTCATCATGATGCTGCCCTCGGTACCGGGCAGATAGCGGAAAATCTCGTCTGTGATGAACGGCATGAAGGGGTGCAGCAGCTTCATCGTGCCCTCCAGCACGTACACCAGCACCTCGCGCACCGTCCGCTTGGCCTCCGCGTCCTCGCCGTTCAGGCGCAGCTTGGCGATCTCGATGAACCAGTCGCAGTACTGGTTCCAGATGAAATCGTAAACCTCCTGCGCGGCCATGCCCAGGTCGTAGTCCTCGAAATGGGCCGTCACGGAGCGCACAGTATCCTGGAAGCGGGTGAGGATCCACTTGTCGGCCAGCGTCAGCTTATCGGCCGCCGGCAGGCCCTGCGGCTCGAAATCCGCCATGTTCATCATCACGAAGCGGGCGGCGTTCCAGATCTTGTTGGCGAAATTGCGGGCCGATTCGATCTTCTCATCGCTCATGCGCAGGTCGTTGCCGGGCGACACGCCCAGCGCCAACGAGATGCGCAGCGCGTCCGCGCCGTACTTCTCGATCATCTCGATGGGATCGATGCCGTTGCCCAGCGATTTGCTCATCTTGCGGCCCAGCGCGTCGCGCACCAGGCCGTGATGCAGCACGGTATGGAAGGGCACCTCGCCCATCTGCTCCACGCCGGAGAAGATCATGCGGGCCACCCAGAAGAAGATGATGTCGTAGCCGGACACCAGCACGGAGGTGGGATAGAAATACTTGAGGTCTTCGGTCTCATCGGGCCAGCCCAGCGTGGAGAAGGGCCACAGCGCCGAGGAAAACCAGGTATCCAGCACGTCTTCATCCTGGTGCATGGGCGCGCCGCACTTGGGACACTTGTCCACGGCCGTGCGGCTGATGACCATTTCGCCGCACGCGTCGCAGTAGTAGGCCGGGATGCGATGGCCCCACCACAGCTGGCGGGAAATGCACCAGTCGCGGGTATTCTCCATCCAGTTGTAGAACACCTTGGTAAAGCGCTCGGGGATGAAGCGGGTCTTGCCCTCGCGCACCGCCTGCACGGCGGGCTTGGCCAGGGGCTCCATCTTCACGAACCACTGTTTGGACACCATGGGCTCGATGTCCGTATGGCAGCGGTAGCAGGTGCCCACGTCGTGCTTCAGGGGCTCCACGCTCTTGAGATAGCCGCCTGCTTCCAGGTCGGCGAGGATGGCCTTGCGGGCTTCCTGCGTGGTGAGGCCCGCATACTTGCCGCAGTCCAGTACCTCGGGCTCGTTCTCCGCCGCGCGGCCGCTGGCGATCAGCTCGGCCGCCTCGGCGGCTTCCGACGCGCCGGTCATATGGCCGTCGTAGGTAAACACGCGCACGATGGGCAGGCTGTGCCGTTGGCCCACCTCGAAGTCGTTCGGGTCATGCGCGGGGGTGATTTTCACCACGCCCGTGCCCTTTTCCATGTCGGCGTGCTCGTCGCACACGATGGGGATTTCCTTGTTCAGCAGCGGCAGGATCGCATGGCAGCCATGCAGATGCTTATAGCGCGGATCATCCGGATTGATGGCCACGGCGGTGTCGCCCAGCATGGTCTCCGGACGGGTGGTGGCCAGCTCCAGGAACTCGCCGGTCTCCTTCACCGGGTAAAGCAGGTGCCAGAAATGGCCGTCCTTCTCCGCATATTCCACTTCGGCATCGGAGATGGAGGTGTTGCAGTGGGGGCACCAGTTCACCATGCGGTTGCCGCGGTAGATGAGGCCCTTTTCATACAGGCGCACGAACACTTCCACCACAGCCTTGTTGAGGCCCTCGTCCATGGTGAAGCGCTCCCGGCTCCAGTCGCAGGAAGCGCCCAGCCGGCGCTGCTGCTGCACGATGCGCCCGCCGTACTGCTCACGCCAGGCCCAGGCGCGGCGCAGGAACTCCTCCCGGCCGATGTCCTGCTTGGTGACGCCTTCCTTGCGCATGGCCTCCACGATCTTCGCCTCAGTGGCGATGGAAGCGTGGTCGGTGCCCGGCAGCCACAGCGTCGGGTCGCCCTTCATGCGGTGATAGCGGGTAAGCGCATCCTGGGGCAGGGTGTCCATGGCATGGCCCATATGCAGCTGGCCCGTGATATTCGGCGGCGGCATCACGATGGTGAACGGCTTTTTGCCTTCCACGCGATGCGCCGTAAAGTAACCCTTTTCCTCCCATTCGGCGTACAGTCTGCCCTCGATCTCGCGGGGCGAGTACACCTTTTCCATTTCCACGTTCTTCATGGCCTTCCTCATTCCTTTCATTTATCTGAAAACTGTTTTGCGTTATCCGACAACCTTCATGGTGATCAGCGCGCCTGCCGCCACGATCAGCAGCGCAATGAGTTTCAGCGCCATTTTGCGCCCTTCGCTGCCCCTCGCCAGCCGACCCGCCAGCGCCGCCAGGGCGACGCCCAGCGCCATCACGATCAACCCGATGGGATTCCAACGGCCCATGTCTCCTATTTCGCCAGAAAAGATCTTTTCAAGCACCCTGTATCACCTTCTCTCCCTCACACAAAAAGCACGCCCCGCAAAAGGACGCGCTGCAACGTGGTACCACCTTCATTCGAAGCGGAAAACCGCTCCCTCTGCGCGCTGTAAGGGGCGCGCCCCGGCCGGGCTACTCCGTTCACCCGTCCCTCCTCAGAAGCGACCTTCGCGGCCGGCCTGCGCGGACGGCCTTTCAGCCTGTGAGCCGTCCTCTCTGGGCGCGCCGGGCGCCGCTACTCCTCTTCCTCATGGGAGCATATCAATCATATTATACGTGAAAACAGGCGTTTCGTCAATGCGCTTTCCGGCTGTTTCCGTTTTTAACATAGATCAGGCCGTAGTATACCATCGAAAAAAGGCTCATCCCCAGCCCGACATACAGCAGCACATGCCCCACCCGGGTCACGACCTCGACGCCGTGCCAGGGAAAAACGGCCACGATGGCCAGGATCAGCAGCACCGTCGCCACCTTTCCGGACCAGTTCGACATGACCACCACATCGTGCCGCTTGAACAGCATCGTGCCGCCGGCCACCATCACGATCTCCTTGCCCAGCAACACGCCAAGCACCCACCATGGAATATGGCCGGTCGCGGCCAGGCAGAACAGCATGCTCAGCTGCATCAGCTTGTCGGCCAGCGGATCCATCAGCTTGCCGAACGCCGTCACCTGATTGAGACGCCGCGCCAGGTAGCCGTCCGCCGCGTCGGTGAGGCAGGCCGCCACATACACCGCAAAGGCCATCGCCGCCATGCCCTTCCAATAAAGCGTGATGAACACCGGTATGAGGACAATCCGTATAATTGTCAGGATATTTGGGATATTCAGGACAAACACATTTCAACATCCTTTTGCAAAACCGATATCCTTCCGGAAAAGGCGCGATCTCCACGCGCTTTTTCACGCGCCATACCCCGCCGTATATATTATAGCATTTCCGGGGTCCGGAAACAATGTCACATCTGAAATCTTCCCCATATCTTCATAATTCATGGATTGGCATCCCCTGTACATCGGCGCCGCCCCGGGGTATAATGCGGTTATGGAACCAAAGCATGCTGGGAGGCGGCAGGATGAACGCCCGCATACTCGTTGAAAAATCCGCCAGGCGGCTGACTTTCCTCCGGGAAGGCTGCGCGCCGCTCGTCTTCCCCATCGCCCTGGGCCGGGAGTCCGTCGGTCCCAAGCGCGCCGAAGGCGACTTGAAGACTCCCGAGGGACGCTATGCCGTCTGCACGCGCAACGCGCAGAGCCGCTACCATCTCGCCCTCGGGCTGAGCTACCCCTCCGCCGCAGACGCGGCGCCGGCTCTCGCGGAAGGGCGCATCGACGCCTCCGCGTACGAGGCAATCGTCCGCGCCGGTCAGGAAGGCCGGCGGCCGCCCTGGAACACGCCGCTGGGCGGGTTCATCATGATCCACGGCGGCGGCGCGCATGGCGACTGGACGGCGGGCTGCATCGCGCTGGAGGACGCCGACATGGATCGTCTGTGGCCGCACTGCCCCATCGGCACGCCGGTGGAAATCGTGCCGTGAGGAAAAACAGGGCTTGAAAAAAACCTCCGGATCCGTTATAATAGAATTCCTTTTTCACAAAACAACGCGGAGGTGATTCAGCCATGGCCGACATAGCGCATCCTGCGCTCCGGGAGGAGCAGGCCCATCTCGCCGAGACGCTGACGCTCGTCGAAGCGCAGCAGAAGGTCAGCGAGGAGGAACTCGTCCAGGCCAGGAAGGAACTGGCCGACGCCTTCAAATACGATCGCGACAACCGCGACATCCTCGAGCTGCGCAACATCCTCTTCGACCGCGCGCAGCAAACCGTGCGCAATCTCGCCGCGGCGCGGCTGAAGCCCTACTTCACGCGCATCGATTTTACCGAGACGGGCGGAGAAGGGCAGACCTACTACATCGGCAGGCACACCGTCATGAAGCAGGACGAGCTGGAGCCGGAGGTGGTGGACTGGCGCGCGCCCATCGCGAACCTGTACTATTCCGGGCAGATCGGTCCCATGCACTACGTCACGCCGGACGGCGAGGTGCGCGGCGAGCTCACGCTGAAGCGGCAGATCGGCATTGAAAACGGCGAGCTGCAGACCATTTTTGACACCGACGTGGTGTCCAAGGACGCCTACCTCCAGTCCGTGCTGGGCGAAGCCGCCGGCGACCGCCTGCGCGACATCGTCACCTCCATCCAGGCCGAGCAGAACTTCGTCATCCGCTATCCGCTCAGCCGCACGCTGGTGGTGCAGGGCGTGGCAGGCTCCGGCAAAACCACCATCGCGCTGCACCGCATCGCGTACCTGCTCTATACCTTCCAGGACACACTCGCGCCGGAGCACGTGCTCATCCTGGCGCCCAATCCCCTGTTCCTCAACTTCATCGCGGGCGTACTGCCGGACCTGGGCGTGGAAAAGGTGCGCCAGACCACCTTCCAGCTGTTCGTTGCCGACTGGCTGGACGACCTGCTCCCCCGCGTCACGCAGGAGGACCTGACCGACAGGGTGCTGAACATGCCGGACGAGGAGCGCGACCGCTTCACCCGGCTCATGCGCTTCAAGGGATCGATGGACATGGCGCGCCGCCTCTCGGACTGGCTGGACCGGATCGAGACGCGCATGCCGCCGGATGAGGATATCCGCTTCGGCCCCGTGACGCTGTTCACCGCGGACCGGCTGCGCGCTTTCCTGCTGGAGGATGAAAAACCCTTCCCGCTGAACAGGCGCATCGCCGAATTCAGGAAGGAACTGACGCTGCGCGCCAGGGACGCCGCCGCGAAGGTGAAGGAGTGGCTCAAGGCCGAGACCGACCGGCGCACCGACGCGCTGCGGGCGGCCCTGCCGGAGGGCGAGGAGCGTCGGCTGCGCCTCGTGAAGCTCTATCACAGCCGCGACCAGCGCCTCAAGGAAACGGACCAGCGCGTGAAGCCCTTTATCGAATCGGTGATGGCGCGCTTCCCGGCCTTCAGTCCCCTCCGGCTCTACCGCGACTTCTGCGCCGACCTGCTGGCGGAATCGCCGGACGGCAGCGATGCCGCGCTGGCCGCCGGATATACGCTGGAGCGCATCGCCGGCAGCCGGGTCGATCCGGAGGACGTGGCGCCCATCGCGCTCATCGCCATGCGCACCCACGAACTGCCCCGGCTGGACACCCGCCACGTGGTGGTGGACGAGGCGCAGGATTTCAGCATGATGGAATTCCTGCTGCTCAGCCGCATGACGCGCGGCGCCTCGATGACCATCGTAGGCGACCTGATGCAGGGCATCCGCTCCTGGCGGGGCATGACCGACTGGCGTCCCCTCACGGAAGAACTGCTTGCCGGCAAGGCCGCCCAGCACCAGCTGCTCACCAGCTACCGCAGCACCATCGAGATCATGAGCCTGGCGCTGCGCGTGTCTAAGAAGCGGCCCGCGCCCGGACAGGAAGGCGCGAAGCCCGTGCTGCGCCACGGGCCCGAGCCGGAGCTGACCGCCTTCCGGAACGCGAAGGAGCAGGCGGTGCAGCTGGAGCGCATCATCCGCGCCTGGCAGGCGGACGGACTTTCCGCCATCGCCGTGATCGACCGCACGGACGCGCAGCTCAGGAGCATCGCCCAGGCGCTGCCGGAGGACCTGCGCGCGCACATGCTGGACGTCAACGCCGCGCAGTATGAAGCCGGCCTGCTGCTGGCCCGCGCCTCGGACGTGAAGGGCTTCGAGTTCGACGGGGTCATCATCGCCAACGCCGGCGAAAAGCGTTTCCCGGACCGCGAGCTGGACGCAAAGCTGCTTTACGTCTGCCTCACGCGCCCGCTCCACCGCATCGCCTGCCTCTATGAAAAAACGCTCACGCCGCTGCTGGCGTAAAGGCGTGCGGGGCCCCGCATTTTGGGCATAGAAAAACCGCGCTTCTCTCGAAGTGCGGTCTGGTTTG
>LVAP01000037.1 GCA_001603025.1 Clostridiales bacterium Firm_10
GAGAAGGCACTGAAAGCGGCGAGCGATGAAGGATAAACAGACCCGGCGCGCGGATTCATCTCCGCGCGCCGGGATTTGTCAATAGACGGTCACGGTCGTGCCCGCGGGGCAGTTGTTGTAAATCCACCTGGCGTCGGCCACGGACAGCCGCACGCAGCCGTGGGAGGCCTTGCTGCCCAGCTTGTAGACCGAGCCCTGGATCACGCTGTCCTCGCTCTGGCTGTTATACAGCACGGAGTGGAACAGGATGGGGCCGTTGATGCGGTAGAGATACTGCGCCCACACCTTGAACTTGGGGAAGTAGCCCCAGCGGGTCACGGGCGTGCCGGCGTAGGTGCCCTTGGGGGTGGGCGTCTTGTCCAGTCCGGTTGAGCAGGCCATGGTTCGGGCCAGGGTGGAATAGCTGTTTTTGGCGCTGTTCCAGGCATAGGCGTATACACGCTGATCCTTGGTGCTCACCTTCAGGAGATAGGGCTTCTTCGGCTTGACGTATTTCTTCGCGGCGGCGGAGAACAGCAGCCGCTGCGTCCTTTCGCCGGCCACGCCGTCGGCGCTGAGCCCGTTGCCGCTCTGGAAGGCGCGGATCGCGCCGGCGGTTTTCCGGCCCGCGACGCCGTCCGCCGCGCCTGAGAGGTAGCCCAGCGAGGCGAGGCGGGTCTGCAGGCGGCGGGTTTCCCGACCGTTCACGCCAGCCTTGACGGTCTGCCTGAAGACGACGAAACCGCCCCCGGTCAGCTCATCCCACAGCGCCTGATCCACGGTGCCCGAGTATTCGGGAACGGGTTCATCTTCTGTGATTTCGCTGCCCATGGGGGCGGCTTCGGCGGTTTCAGGGAATTGCGCCGTTTGCTGTTCTTCCTGCGCGATGTCGTGCAGGTAATCCTGCAGCGCTTTGACCGCGTCTTCGGTGACAGGGCCGTAGTATCCGTCCGCGCCGCCGGTCATGAAGCCCAGCTCGCGCAGCGTGGTCTGCAGCGCCCTGACGTCGTCGCCCTTCGAGCCGCTCTGCATCAGGGGTTCAGGCGTCGGCAGGGGGGTGGGCTCGGGCGTCGGCTCAGGCGAGGGCTCAGCCGGCCGCTCAGGTTCTGGCGGCGCGCCTGTCCGGGCGGCGGCCTGCAGGATGGCGTCCATCCGGCCCTGCCTGACCTCCTCGGGCAGCGCGTCCCTGGTTTCGATGATCGTGTAGCGGCCGAGCAGAAGCATGAGGGCCGCCAGCACGATCAGTGCGATGATCAGTTTCCTTTTCATAACTCATTGCGCCTCCTGTTCCGTTCGTTTGAGTTACGCCAGTCAGACGGGGCGCGGTTCAGAAAAGTTTCGCGCTTTGATCGTTTTGAAATCATTCCCAGCCGCGCCCTGTCCCAGGGGAAGGGCGCGGCGTGTTCTTCATTGTCATTCAGCCCGCGCGGTCCATTTGTCCATCAGCAGCGGCATGAACAGGCCGCCCTGCACGCTGCGGGCGATGAAGGCGCGGTATTTGCCGGTGGAGGTGAAATACCAGTCCGAGAAGGCCACGCGGCTCTCACTCCGGCGCAGGTATTCCGCCACGGGCTTCACCATCGCGCGGAAGGTGGCGTTGTCCGCCATGGCGCTGGTCCACAGGATCCAGTCGCTCTTGGTGTAGTCCGCGCGGGAGTCCAGCGGCAGGCCGAATTCATTCTGGCGGGGCAGATAGCTCTTCGTCTCCCTTGCGTAGAAGGCGTCGTCCAGCAGGCCCAGGCCGAACAGCTTGTCCCACACCATGTTGTACTTCATGCTCCAGCCGGTTTTGCCGAAGGTGAGGTAGGTGTAATCCCCGGCGGAGGCGCGCTCCAGCCAGCTCTTCGCCATGCTCCGGGCCTTATCCATGTATTCTTCGCAGGTGGCTTCATCGCCCAGGCCCTTGCGGATGAGCGCGTAGGCGGCCACGCCGCACAGCGCCTTGGCGGACAGGTTGACGTTGTGCGCCAGGTGCCCGGCGAAGTCGTCGGTGCACAGCTGCTCGCCCGGATCCTCACCGAACTCGATCAGGTAGCGCACCCATTTATCCAGCAGCGGCATGTATTTGCGCTCCAGCTCGTAGTCGCCGTCCGCGCGGGAGGCGGCCGCCAGCATCAGCAGCATGTTGCCGCATTCTTCCACGGGCATCTGGCCGCGCAGGTCGAATACGTCGGCCGAGGCGGGGTAGAGGTAGACCGGCGGATACACCAGGCCGTGCATGCGGCGGTAATAGGCGCGGTTCTTCAGGCCGTACACCTGGCCGGTGGCGTGCGGATAGCGGCCCACGTCGTGCGGGGCGAAGTCATACGTCCACACGGGCATGGAGGCGAATTTCAGCACGGGGCGGCACATGCCGCGCACGAACTCGGGGTTGTAGAGCAGAAACAGGGGGATAGAGGGGTAGCTCACGTCCACCGTGCCGATGCAGCCGTTGGAGTTGTTTTCCTTGGAGAGGAATACCATGTCGCCGTTCTCGTCCGCGATGAGCTTGTGGGCGGCGATGACGTGGCGGTAGGCCGCACACACGATGAGCCGGTAGTCTTCGCCGCCGCGGGCGAAGGCCTTGCCCATGAGGTCCTTGTCCAGGGCTTCGCAGGCAGCCAGCAGGCTGTCGCGGCGGGCGTGGAAGGTTTCGATGGCGTCCAGGATGGTCAGGCCGCCACGGGCGTACCAGGCGGGAGTCACGCGGCCGAAGTAGTTGATGGAGGCGATGTCGTCGTAAGCGGCGTACAGGTTCATGACCAGCGGCGCCTCTGCCGTCACCGTGCCGGCAGCCTCGCCCTTCAGGGCGTTCCCGTCCGCGGTGATCGCGTCGGTTCCGGCCAGATAAAGATAGCCCCAGTCGATGGTGATGCCGTCGCCGGAGTGGCCAACGACGCCCTGGTGGACGCGGCCGGTGAAGGCGACGTTCAGCTCGCCCAGGCGGTAACTGTCGTGCAGCATGGCCGGGCGCTGCGCGCACACGTAGCCCGGGTCGATGGAGATGTCGCGGGCTTCCGGATCATCGGGGAAGGCGCGCGTTTCGTAGCACAGCGCGTCGCTCATGCGGAAGGCCAGCGCCACCTCGTGGGCCTTGCCGTCGGCCGAGCGGGCTGAGACGTCCACATAGGTCACGGGCATGGAGAGGATGTCCGGCTGGTTCAGCAGCAGCGGCGTGGTGAAGGCGATGGTCACCTCGACGCCCGCGGCGGCCAGCGTGGAGCGGGTCGCTGTGGGGGTGACAGTGAGGGAGACGGTCTCCATGGCGGGGGCTTTGTCCGCACCGAGGAAGCGGTACGCCGTGCCGTCGATCACGGCGATGCCGACGAGCGGCTTCTGCGCACCGGCCCAGTGGGTGGTCGCGGCGTCGGTGAGCCGGTCGGCGGCGCACCAGATGGAGAAATAGGGATCGTTGACGATCAGCGGGAGCGCCGGCAGGCGGTCGATGGAATGAGACATGATAATACCCTCCATTTGCGTCGTCTGTGTCGCCACTTTGAAGCGCGCACGCGCCCGAAGCGACGGAAACCACCCTTATTATGAGAGAAAGAAGGCGGCATGTCAATGCAATTTTGCAGATTTGGCGCCCGGAAAGGCTAAAGAAATGCAAAAATGAGCATGTTTTTTCAAAAAGGGCGTGACGGGAGCCGTTGAATCGTATATAATATATATGTATGGATATATGCAGGGAGTGAGCGCTATGCGTCTTGAACAGATTCATGTTTGGCAGGAGGAGCAGACGGGCCGTGGCCCGGCCGGCGAGATGCGCCTGGGCGACGTGCGCACGCTGCTGCCCGGCCTGATTGAGCGGTATGCCGGGCAGGTGCAGGTGATCTACCTCGATCCGCCCTTCCGCACCGGCCAGACCTTCGTGATGCGCGTGCGCGTGGGCGAAAAGGAGTGGAAGAACGGCGCGGGCACCATGGCGCAGACAATTTACGCCGACGACCTGGACCACGCCGCGTACATGGCCCTGATGCGCGAGACCCTGACCGGCGCGAAGAAGCTGCTCAGCGAGACGGGCGTCATCTACCTGCACGTCGACTATCGCATGCATCCCTACCTGCGCCTGCTGATGGACGAGATTTTCGGCGAAGCGAACTTCCTCAACGAGATCATCTGGTCGTATCAGACCGGCGGGCGCGCGCGGCGCTTTTTCAGCCGCAAGCACGATGTGATCCTGTTCTACCGGAAGAGCCGCCATTACTACTTCAACCTGGACGGCGTGCCCATCTCCCGGCAGGATGTGAGGCGCAACCACATGAAGCGCCATGTGGACGCGGACGGCCGCGTGTACCGCTCCATCCGCTCGGGCGGCAAGCTGTACACCTATTACGACGACGAGCCCGCCTTCCCCGGCGACGTATGGGACGACGTGAGCCACCTGCAGCAGAAGGATCCCCAACGCACCGGCTACGATACGCAGAAGCCCCTGCGCCTGCTGGAGCGCATCATCCTTTCCAGCAGCCGGCCGGGCGACATCGTGTGCGACCTGTTCGCCGGTTCCGGCACCACGCTGGAGGCGGCCTGGCGCGCCGGCCGACGCTTCATCGGCGCCGACATGAACGCCTATTCGCTGCAGACCACCCGCCGCCGCATGAACGGCGCCAGCGTGACCTACACCGCGCCGGAATGCGCCGGCCGGCCGGAGGCGGAGGCCTCCGTCATGCCGGGCGTGGGCTTTTACGACGTGAAGCTGGAAAAGTACGAGGTGGAGCCGGGCGTCTGCGCGCGGCGCTTCGCCGGCCTGGACGCGGTGGACAACTGGTCGGTGGGCTACCTGCGCGGCGGCGTGTTCAAATCCATGGCCGCCGATTTCCGGCTGCGGCAGAAGCCCGCGCTGGCGGAGGTGCTGCAGTTGCCCGTGCTGGAGGGCGTGCCTTGCCTGCGCGTGGGCGATGTCCTGGGACGGTATTTCTATTATGCGCTGGACGGCGCCGAAGGAGATTAACATTGACTATGAACGACGGATTCTTCCATTACCAGCTCAGCCTGTACGAAAAGATGAACGTGCTCGCTTCGCTGTTCGTGGATCCTGAAAACCCCGACGACTTCATCGCCGGCTACATCGCCCACATCAACCCCCGTCAGGTGGTGCTCAACACCGTTTCCCCCGTGGGGCATTACGACGGCATGATGGGCGTGCGGCTCACCGAGGTGAGCACCGTGCTGGGCGAGGACGAATACTCCGAGCGCCTGAGGAGGCTGCTGCTGCTGCGCGGCGAGCAGCCCCGGGAATCGCTGGACGTGGCGCCGGAGGAGGATCTTTTCCACGCCATGTGCCGCAAGGTGCAGGGCGAGGATCGCGTGATCACCCTGTGGTGCGGCGAAAACGAGCACATGGGCAAGGTGATCTCGCTGGACGACATGCGCGTGACCATCGGCGCGCTTGATTTTTTCGGCCAGAACCCCGTGGAGGTGACGCTGGCCCTGCGGGACATAGACATGGCCTCCTTCGGCTCGGAGGACGACGAGATGTTCGATCTGCTGAGCGAAAACCGGCTGCCGGAATAATGGGGGAATTAAATTTACCGTATTCCCCTTTCCAAATGAAGCCAAAAGGCGTATACTGGTTCCGTTTGGTGTGAACAACCCGTTTTCATACAATAATTGATTTGGAGGGAAACATCATGGCTATCATCGACAAGATCAAGGCGAAGGCTGCGTCCAACGTGAAGACCATCGTCCTGCCCGAGGGCGAAGAGGACCGCAATGTGCAGGCGGCGGCGAAAGTCGTCGAGGCCGGCCTGGCGAAAATCATCATGCTGGGCGATCCTGAGAAGGTGAACGCGGTGGCCGCGAAGCACGGCGTGAAGCTCACCGGCATCGAGATCATCAATCCCGCGACGTCTGAAAAGGCCGCCGGCTATGCCGCCACGCTGTTCGAGCTGCGCAAGGCCAAGGGCATGACCGAGGAGCAGGCTGCCAGGCTGGTGGCCGATCCCATGTATTACGGCATCATGATGGTCAAGGCGGGTGACGCGGACGGCCTGGTTTCCGGCGCGATCCATTCCACCGGCGACATGCTGCGCCCGGCGCTGCAGGTCATCAAGGCCAAGCCCGGCATGAAGACCGTGTCTTCCTGCTTCCTGATCGAGTCTCCCCTGAAGAACTTCGGCGACAACGGCATCATGATCTTCTCCGACTGCGCCGTCATGCCCAACCCCACCGCCGAAGAGCTGGCCAATATCGCGCTCGGCGCGGCGGATTC
Source organism: Clostridiales bacterium Firm_10 (assembly GCA_001603025.1). GTDB lineage: Bacteria > Bacillota > Clostridia > Christensenellales > Aristaeellaceae > Firm-10. The sequence goes on from LVAP01000037.1 coordinate 6,170, forward strand.
CGCCCGCAGCCTGGCCGGCATCGAGCCCCGCGTGGCCATGCTTTCCTTCTCCACCAAGGGCAGCGCCAAGCACGACAACGTGACCAAGGTGCAGGAAGCCACCGCCATCGCCCATGAGATGGCGCCCGACCTCATGCTGGACGGCGAGCTGCAGCTCGACGCCGCGCTGGTGCCCGCCGTGGGCGAGCTGAAAGCGCCCGGCAGCGCCGTGGCCGGCAAGGCCAACGTGCTGGTGTTCCCGGACCTGCAGAGCGGCAACATCGGCTACAAGCTGGCGCAGCGCCTGGGCCAGGCCGAGGCTTACGGCCCCATCCTGCAGGGCATCGCCAAGCCCTGCAACGACCTGTCCCGCGGCTGCTCCGTGGACGACATCGTCGCCACCGTGGCCATCACCGCTGTTCAGGCGCAGTAATCCCATACGCAGCGAGAGGAGAGGATTCCCATGAAAATACTGATCATCAACGCCGGCTCTTCTTCCCTGAAGTATCAGCTCATCGACATGCAGGATGAATCCGTGCTGGCCAAGGGCCTGGTGGAGCGCATCGGCATCGAGGGCTCCAACCTGGCGCACAAGTTCGGCGAAGGCCTCAGGCAGAAGTTCGAGCTGTCCACCGCCATCCCGAATCACACCGAGGCCATGAACATCGTTCTGGCCGCCCTGACCGACAGGGAACACGGCGTCATCGCCGACATTTCCGAGATCGGCGCGGTGGGCCACCGCGTGCTGCACGGCGGCATGAAGTTCACCGCCTCCTGCGTGATCGACCAGGCCTGCATGGACGCCATCGAGGAGTGCATCCCGCTGGGCCCGCTGCACAACCCGGCCAACCTGCAGGGCATCCGCGCCTGCCAGGCGGTCATGCCGAACGTGCCCATGGTGGCCGTGTTCGACACCGCCTTCCACCAGACCATGCCGCCCAAGGCGTACCTGTACGGCGTGCCGCTGGAGTACTATCGCAAGTATTCCATCCGCCGCTACGGCTTCCACGGCACCAGCCACCGCTTCGTGGCCGGCCGCGTGAACGAGATCCTGGGCATGGCGCACAGCAAGGTGGTCATCTGCCACCTGGGCAACGGCTCCTCCCTGAGCGCCGTGGTGGACGGCAAGTGCGTGGACACCTCCATGGGCCTCACGCCGCTGGAAGGCGTGCTGATGGGCACCCGCTCCGGCAGCCTCGACCCGGCTGTGGTTGAGTGCATCGCCAACAACGAGAACCTCACCACCACTCAGACGCTGAACGTGCTGAACAAGAAGAGCGGCCTGCTGGGCCTCTCCGAGTACTCCAGCGACATGCGCGACGTGCGCGGCAAGGCTGCCGAGGGCGATGAGAAGTGCAAGACCACGCTGGACGTGTGGGCCTACGGCATCCGCAAGACCATCGGCGCCTATGCGGCGGCGATGGGCGGCATCGACGCCCTGGTGTTCACCGCCGGCATCGGCGAGAACGACGGCGAGGGCCGCGAGTCCATCGTCGAGGGCCTCGAATTCCTGGGCATCAGGCTGGACAAGGAAAAGAACGCCCGCATCCGCGGCGAAGAGGCGGAAGTCTCCGCGCCGGATTCCAAGGTGCGCGTGTTCGTGATCCCTACCAACGAAGAGCTGGCCATCGCCCGGGATACCCTCGAGCTGGTGACGAAGTAATTATCCCGCGTACAACACAAAACGCGTTCCGCGATCAGGGCATCGCGGAACGCGTTTTCAAAAGCGAATGGATAAATGAAGGAAGGGATGACGGCTGTGGAATGGATTCGCGAACAGGGCCGGGACATTCCGGTTGCGTACGGGGCGCAGGTGGTCGTGGCGGGCGGCGGCC
>LVAP01000038.1 GCA_001603025.1 Clostridiales bacterium Firm_10
GCCCATCAGCATGGCCTGCACCGCCGGCTGGTAGCAGGCCGGGCCCTTCTCCGTGCCGCCGCGCTCGCCGAAGCCCCGCTGTTCCAGCGCCAGCGCCGCCTGGCCGCGCGCTGCGATCTGCCGGGCAAAATCGCGGTCGCCCCCGCTGATGGTGGCCTCGTCGCCCTCATAGATGGGCCGGCCCAATGAGATGTGCACGCCCTTTGAATGCCCCTGCAGGCAGATGATCAGCGGCGGTTTCTTCCCCTGCGGCGCGCCTTTGGGCAGCAGCAGGTGGCCTACCACGTCCACCTCCGGTTCGCTGGTAAACAGGAAGCGGATCTCGGTGCAGGTTGGGTTCTCATCGTTCGTCCATTCGATGCGGAAATTGGGCTCAACGCGCTCCAGGGGCAGGCCCAGCAGCGCGTTGAGCCGCTCCCTCGCCTTCGCCTGCCATGCGGCGAAGTCCTCCCCTGCCGCCATGCGCATGGCCGGCCTCACGTCCTTCATCAGATGGAGCATCCTGTCCTGAGGATTCAATGACATGCGTTTCCCTCCCATTGCTGAATTGCAGATGTGCGATATTCCTTAAACCGCATCAGGCGCGGCTCACTTCAACAGGGCCGCAAGCTTTCCGAGCTCTGATTTGCGGTACTGCTTCGGTGTGACGCCATACATGCGCTTGAAGCTCTGAATGTAATTGTTGACATTGTTGAAGCCCACCCGGGCGGCCACCTCGTGGACGCTCAGGCGCTGGGACGCGAGGAGCCGGCGTGAGTTGTCCATGCGCACTTCCGTGAGATACTGGCGTGGGCTCCTGGCGTACTGCCGGCGGAAGCAGCGCGAGAGATGGCTCGGGTGGATGTTGTGCCGTCTGGCCAGCTCCTCGATGGAAATGGTTTGCGCAAAGTGCTCGTCAATGTAGGCCTTGACGGCCAGGATCGTCGGGTTCGCGGCGCCGCCGCTGAGCTCCTCCGAGAAAAAACCCTGGCAGTTGCGGTAGAGATCGCAGAAAAGCCGGCCCAGCATGCAGCGAATATCCAGCTGCGTGCACGTCCTGTCCGTGCCCGAAGCGAACTGGGCCTGGAACATGCCGCTCAGATACGCCTCGACCCGCTCGGATATCGCCGAAACATCGAGAAAGCGCGGCGCTCTGAACGCCGTATCTTCCTCTTTGGTGCCTTCCTCCAGATGGAACAGCGGCATCATCGGCGTGCCGCCGAAAATATGGGCCAGCGCCCGCGGCGGGATATGAATGAAATATCGATGGTAGGGAACCGAAAGCACATAGGCGCCGTGCGGCGTGCCAATGGGCGTAAACAGAAGCGTTTTGGGCTTGTCGATGATAAAGCTGACCTCCCTGCCGTCGCGGGTGGTATAATGATAGGAGTACGAGCCGCAGACGTTGTACTGGATCTCGTAGTCCTCGTGGATATGAGTGAACACAGGCAGCATGGGCTGCGTGTCGAACCTGACGAAAATATCCGACCCGAAATCCACCACGACGCGTCTCTCCTTTCCATAAAGTTTTAAATAAGATCAGAAAATATATATAATAACGTCGAAAAACATATATCATTTTCTTCACGGATAATATATCATAAGATAGCGGGATAATCAAGCCCCGGTCGATCAGTTCAAGGAACTGCGCGCCAAGTACATCTGCGGCCAGGTGAGCGCGACAAGACCGTCAGCCTCATCCAGGATGTCTATGTCCCGGCCTGCCAGCCGATCCCGGACATCTATGCCGCCAGCAACATGAACAAGCAATCCTCTCCCCCGCAGGCTTCATGATCATGGGTGCGTAGCGCTGGAATGACATCATGAGCGAATGCCCAAAGCGCGCCCGCCAGATCGGATCTGACGGACGCGCTGTTTTGAGCCGCGGTGGGGCGCCTGCCCAAATGGACGAAAAGGAGAACGATACCATGAGCGAACTGAAATCCCTGGCGTGCGTCAAGCGCTATCCCGGCAATCCCGTGCTCAGCAAGGCGGATGTGCCCTACAGCTGCGACCTGGTGTTCAATGCGGGCGTCATTCGCTGGAAGGATGGCTACGCCGTGGCCTTTCGCAATGATTACGGCTGCACCCAGCCCGAATGGGAAGCCGGAAGACGTTTCAAGGGCACCAACATCGGCCTGGCCTTCAGCCCGGACGGCATCCATTGGAAGGTCGAGCCCGAACCCATCATCGAAATGAAGGACGAGGAGATCCAGCGCGCCTATGACCCGCGCCTCACGGTCATCGGGGACGAGGCGTTCATGACCTTCGCGGTCGACACACGGCACGGACTGCGCGGCGGCATCGCCCGCACGACGGACCTGCGCCGCTACGAACTGATCTCGCTCAGCGTGCCGGACAACCGGAACATGGTGCTCTTCCCTGAGCGCTTCAACGGCATGTATCTGCGGCTGGAGCGGCCCATGCCGGTCTACAGCCGCGGGCGCGACCGCTTTGACATCTGGATCAGCGAGAGCCCTGATCTCGTCTACTGGGGCAAGTCTCAGCTGCTGGCCGGCGTGGAGGATTTCCCCTTCGCCAACGACAAGATCGGTCCCGGCGCGCCGCCTGTCAGGACGGATAAAGGCTGGCTGGTGTTCACGCACGCCGTCGACCGCGACAACACCCGCGGCAAAAACGGATGGGAGCCGCAGTGGACCAAGCGCTACTGCGCGGGCGTGATGCTGCTGGATCCGGAGGATCCGCGCCGCGTTCTGGGCATCTGCCGCGAACCGCTGCTCGCGCCGGAAGCGCCTTATGAGACGACCGAGGGCTTCCGCACGAACGTCATTTTCCCGACGGGCGCCATCCTCGAGGCGGACGGCACGATGAAGATCTATTACGGCGCGTCCGATACGGTGACGGCCCTGGCGACGGCGCGCGTCGAAGACCTCATCGAAGCCTGCCTGGCCGGCGGACCGCGCAGATGATAAGCACAGGCTGAGGAGGAAAGCATAATGATCGGGATCGGAAGCAGACGCGAGGTCTTCTGGGATACGACACTGATCGACGAGGGGCGCACCACGGCGGAGCTGAGGGTGCAGCATCCCGTCGCGCGCGAGGTCGTGGCGGAATTCGATCAGCCCTGGGAGGGCGACGGCTGCAACAGCTTTTCCATCGTCAGGGACGGTGGCCTGTACAGGATGTATTACCTGGCCTGGGAAATGCTGAACAGGGAGGCGACGCGGCACAGCGCGACGGGCCTGCGCGTGTGCTGCCTGGAAAGCGCCGACGGCCTCCGCTGGACAAAGCCGGATCTCGGGCTCGTGCCGTTTGAAGGAAGCCGGCACAACAACATCCTCATGGACCAGAGCACCCACGATTTCACAGACATGGTGCACGTGTTCGCAGATCCCAACCCCGCATGCCCGCCAGAAGAGCGCTTCAAGGCCGTCAGTCCGGACAGGGAGCATTTTCTCGCCTGCTATGTCAGCGGGGACGGCATCCATTTCAAAAAAGGCTGGCAGATGACAAACAGGGGCCGGTTCGACACGCACAACATTGCGCTGTGGGTGCCCGAAGAAAACCTCTACTACGCCTACGTGCGCGATTTCCACGATGTGCCCGAAAGCGGCGACCTGAACCTCGGCGTCCGCGACATACGCTGGCTGACCTCGCCTGATTTCCGGCACTGGTCCGAGCCCGAAATGATCAGCTTCGGCGGCCGGGAGGACTATCCCCTGTACACCAACGAAATCCAGCTGTATGAACGCGCGCCGCACATGCGCATAGGCTTCCCCAGCCGCTACATCGAACGCCGGAGCTGGACCGGCAATTACGACCAGCTGCCCAACGCCGATCACCGGAAAAAGCTGGTGAATATCCATCCGCGCTACGGCCTCGCCCTCACCGACTGCGTGTTCATGTGCAGCCGCGACGGCCGGCGTTTTTCCCGGTTTGAGGAGGCCTTCATGCGGCCCGGCCCGGAAGGGACATACAACTGGGTTTACGGCGACTGCTATCCGGCCACCGGGCTCATCGAAACACCCTCGCCGCTGCCCGGCGCCGCGAACGAGCTGAGCCTGTACGCCTTTGAAAACCACTGGTCGCAGCGCCCCACCGTCCTGCGGCGCTACACTGTCCGGCTGGATGGATTCGCCGCCATGTCGGCCGGATATGGCGAGAGGACAATCGTCACGGTGCCCCTTTCCTTTACCGGGAACCGGATGGAGCTCAATTTCTCCACCTCCGCCCGCGGATACGTCCGCATCACCGTGCGCGCCGATGAAAAAGAGCTCCGCTCCTGCGAGCTCTTCGGCGATTCCGTCCGGCGCGTGGTCCCCTTCGAGGGCGACCTGGCGCCTTTCGCCGGCCGGAAAGTCACGCTGGAATTCGCCTTCCGCGATGCGGAGATCTTTTCGTTCCGCTTTTTCAGCTGAACAGGGGCTCCCATCGGCTGAAAATGTGCTATACTGTTCACGGAGAATGCTTTTGAGGAGGGTCCACATGGCAGATCACTACAATTACTATGAACTCAAGCATTTTGCGGGCATCGTCGCGGACGCGATGGGCATCGCGCTGCCGGAAAGCTACGCGCCGACCATCGGCTGGCTCTCGGAAATCCTGCGCGGACGCCTGGGCGGAACCGCGGACAGGGCCGTCCTCTATCACGCGGACGCCGTGGGAATGCACATCTGGCAGAAATACACGCCCCTTTTCGCGCCGGTATACGCGCATACCAGCCTCGCGGTGCCGTTCCTGAGCACCGTGGAATCGGTAACGCCCGTAGCGCACGCGTCCATGTACACCGGCCTCGACCCCGCGGAACACGGGATCCAGACCTACGTCCGCCCGCAGCTCACCTGCGACACCCTGTTCGACGTGTGGCTGCGCGAAGGCCGCCGGGTCGCCATCGTCGCGCAGAAGGATTCCACCTTCCTCCACATCTTCGCGGGGCGCGACCTGGAATACTATGAATGCGAAAACGCCGTGGCAGTCCAGGAAAAATCGCTGGAGCTCATCGGCACCGACCGGTACGATGCGATCAGCATCCATACCTTCGATTACGACAACGCCGCCCACGCCTACGGGCCCGAATCAAAAGAGGCGCTGAACGCGGTCTCCCTTGAGGCGGAAGGCTTCCACCGCCTGGCGGAAGCCCTGGAAAAGACGCGGGGCGCGCACCGGACGCTCCTCACCTATTCGCCGGACCACGGGCAGCATCCCGTGATGGGCGGGAGAGGCGCCCACGGCAGCAAGCAGACCGAGGATATGAACATCCTGCATTTCTTCGCAGCGATATAAATAAAACAGCCGCCGCGGCCGGCGGGGCGACGGGCAGACCCGCTTCCGTTCCGGATCGTGCGCAGAAAGCGAGGTGCTTTGCATGACCGGAGCCGAGCGCGTGCGCCGCGCGATGCACTACCAGCCCGTGGACAAAGTTCCCCTCCAGTACTACTACTGTCCCGTGGGCTATTATGAGCACGGCGAAAAGCTGAACGACCTGTATGCGGCGCTGCCGGGCGATTTCGAGCCGTTCTCCCGAAAGCCCATCCCCCGGATACCGCCGGAGCACATCGACAGTGAAGGCCGCTACCATGAATACCGCACGGACGAATGGGGCGTAACCTGGGAATACCGCATTTTCGGCGTTGCGGGGATCCCCTGCAGGCGGCCGATTTCGTATCCCGCCGACATCCGCGCCTACCGCCTCCCGCCGGCCCCCGCGCTGGACGGCCCGGCATTCCAGGCCTACAGGGAAGCGGTCACCGCACGCAAGCGGGGAGGCTATTACACCTTCGGCAAAGCGGCGTCCCTCTACGAACGACTCCTTCACCTCTACGGCGACGAGAATGTGCTCTGCGACATCGCCACGGACGAGCCGGAAATCAACGAGCTGGAAGATCGCCTGGCAGACCTCGGCACGCAGTATGTGCTGCGCTCCGTCAAGGCGGGAACGGACGGCATCGCCATCGGGGATGATTACGGCACCGAGCGCGGCATGGTCATGAGCCCAAAGCGGTGGCGGGAGTTCTTCAAGCCGCGCCTGAAGCGAATGCTCAGGCCCGCCGTGGAGGCCGGGCTGGATATTCACTGCCACAGCTGCGGGCAGATCATGCCCATCCTGGAGGACCTGCGGGAAGTGGGCGTCACCTCTATCTGGCCTCAGCTCCCGGCCTACAACATGCGGGAGCTGGCTGCGCGATGCCGCGACCTCGGCCTGGCCGTCGCAATCCACACGGATCGGGCCAGGACCATGACCAGCGGCACGCCCCGGCAGGTGCGCGACCTGGTGATGCGGGAGTTTGATACCTTCCGCATGATGGACGGCGGCTCCTGGTTCTATGTCGAAGCGGACAACGGATTCCCCTTTGAAAACATCAGGGCTCTGGTGGAAACCATCGGGCAGTGGCGGTAGCCGCCGAAAGGCAACTTCGCTGCGCTGGAACGACCGGAGCGTCAAAGAGAAAGCAAAGACAGGGCCGCGGCCCTGTCTTTGCGCGTTTTCCATTGCGCCGTCAGCGTCACTCCGCTGACAGCGTCACCACGCCAACCCGCCGCCATTGCAGGCAGTAGGTGCCGGAGTGCAGCCTCCGGACCACCGCGCCCTCGGGCAGGCCGGAGAAGCGATAATCACGGCCCTCCCGCATGGTCACCAGCAGCGCGGCGCCGCTTCGGCGGGTCTCCACCGTGATGTCGAGCGCGGTCCTGTCGCTGTTCCAACGCTGGGCGAGGATGGCCGTGTCGAAGCCCACGGTCGCGTTCCCTGGCACATAATAGCTCTGATACCAGGAGAGAACAGGCGCGGAAAGCCCGGAGAAATGATGGAAGCCCGCGCCGCGGCCTGTGGCGAGCATGAAGTGCTCATAGCAGTTTCCGCTCACGTCGGTCTCCCGCCGCCACAGGCGCAGAGCCATGTGCGCGATGCGGTGGGCCAGCCCGGCCTCCCCCAGGTCCAGCAGCGCCTTCCAGAGGATCCACTGGTGCGGCATCCACACGGAGCCGTTCCAGTAGCCGGCGCTGCTGAAATAGGGCGAGCGGGTGTCCACCACGCTGACGCCGATGGGCGTGAAGAGCCCCTGCCGGAGGTTGGCCAGCATGCGCTTTTTCTGCGCCGCGCTGCCCAGGCCCGCCAGCAGCGGATAAAGGCCGTCCAGGCCCTGATTCGGGTTGACGCCGCGCTCATCCCGCAGGATCCCGTCGAAGCGGCCTTCGCCGTCGCAGCGGCTGTAACCGAAATAGCCGGTCTCCTCGTCCCAGCACGGTGCGATGGCGGCGGCAAGTCCGGCCTCCTCGCGCGCGTATTCGTCGGCCTCAAAGCCCAGCCGGCGGGCTGCCGCGGCCAGGATGCGGCCATAGATCAGCATCATCGCCGTGGTGATGACCGGCGCGGCGCTCTCCTCCAGCCGGTGGTCGTGAACGTACTTCTGAGCGGGATAGTCGTCCCAGCCGCCCGAATTGTAGAAGATTCCCCAGGTCGCGATGAGCCCGCCGCGGCGCGGCAGCGTGAGGAAAAAGCGATACGCGCGGCGCAGCGCCGGATACAGGACGCGGCAGGCGTCCTCCTCGCCGGCGTCCAGCAGGTTTTTGAAGGCAAACATCTGCGTGAGCAGGGGGGAGCCATGGTTCAGGTAGGGGGAGTGCGGATCGTCCTGCGGCATCAGGTAGGCGCGCAGGCATTCAAAAGCGCGCTTCCTGTCCAGTGTCATCAGGCCCAGAGCCACCATGCCGCAGTCCCAGGTATAAAAGCTGTCCCAGATGCGCCCGGGCGTGTAGCTGCGGATGAACCCGCCCCGGTAATAGGCGGGATACACCACGTTCAGCGCCGTAGCCGCCGACAGCCGCGTCATGGAGGAAACAAGGCGTGCGCCGCAGGGATTGGGTTCCGCGCAGGGAATCGGCGGAAAGGGCACCTCCCCGGGTTCGCAGCCCGCGGAAATGAGCAGGGTAACGGTTTTGCGCTGGCGGGGCGCGAGGAACACGGGCCGCACGTACAGGTCGACATAGTGCCCTTCTCCCGCGCCGCGCAGCCGCCTGGCCACGTGATCGTGGATGCTGCGGGTGAGGATGTCGCCGTCGTTCTCTCCCACGAGCTCCCGCAGCACATAGTCCGGCGCGTCCCATCGGATGGTGTACGGCGCGTCGGTCAGCGGATAACGCAGCGTCATTTCTCCGGGTTTCGCCTCCACCGACGGCGTGAAGGCCGCGGGCCACGGCTCGAATTCGGCGCGCGCCGCATCCGTGCCGATGGCGAAGCCGTCCAGCGCCGCGCCGGCGCCCTCAAAGGCCAGCGTGATTTCCTCGTATACGCCTTCCGGCAGCGGCAGGAAAACGGGAGCCAGGGTCTCGCCGGCGGGCAGCGGGAACCGGCGTCCCAGCGCCTCCACCGACGCGCCTTCCTCCGCGCGGCAGCGCAGCAGCATGCCGTCCGCCCTGAGCCTGTCGAAGCGGTAGGTCAGCTTCACGCCATCGTTCACCTGCATGGCGCATCCCCTGACCGCGCCGCGTTCGGGCTCCTCGCCCAGGCGGAAACCGTCGTGAGCGATGCCGCCGATGCCTTCCTGCGCCGCATAATCGCCCGCCGGGATCCAGCGGACGCCCTCGGGCGCCATCACCTCCGCCCCGGGAAACGGCGCGCGCCAGAAGCTGGGCACGCGGATGGAAAAGCAGAAGTCCGCCTGCACGGACTGCGGCCTGCCCGTTTCGTTCACGAAGGTGCAGCGCAGCGCGGCCCGGGCGCCCTGCTGGGCAAAGTCCGCGTCGCAGTAAACCCGCCGCGGCGCGAGCATTTCATAGCGGTATACGAAGCGCTGCAGATCGGGCCGCGCCAGCCACAGCCGCGCGCCGCCGTCCGCGATGGCGCGCGTGTCCATCACGCTGCGGCGGTAGAAGCCGGGCAGCAGGTCTATATCCAGCTGCAGCCCGCGTCCGGGCGAGGCGATGTGCGAAAAGCCCACATACTGCTTGTTGTAAGGGCCGTATTGCGGCAGGTCAATGTCGTGCGACCAGTCTTTCATGCCGATCCGCTCCTTTCGGGCGCGGTCCTGTTCCCCGCGCTCACGGCTTCAGCCCCGTTCCGGCCCTACGGCCGCCTCTTGGGCGGCTGGTAGCCGCGATAGACAGGACAATCGAAGTATTCGCGCCCACCGCGGCAGTCCTTCAGGTAATCGACGGCGCGCCGCTGCGCGCTCCACTCGCCCGTGTCGTAGTGCACGGGGTCGTGATAGCCCTCGATGTCGATGAATCCCGTGTATCCGTTCATCAGCAGAATGGTGCACACGTCGTTCCAGTTGGTGTCGCCGAAGCCCGGCGTCCTGTTCCAGCCGAATGCCCGGCCGGCGCCGATGCCGTGCTCGCTGATGACATCCCAGGCCACCGTCCCGTCCTTGCCGTGCACATGCTTCACTTTGGGAGCCCACTGGCGCAGCTGCCGGATGGGGTCCATCAGCTGCATCAGGGCGTGGCAGGGCTCCCACTCGAGCCCCAGGCAATCGTCCGGCACGGCGTCGAAAATCATCTCCCAGGCGTCCGGGCAGAAGGCGATGTTCTGGCCGCCGCCGCGACGCCAGTCCGTGCCCATCGGGCAGCCTTCGATCGCCAGCGACACACCCCGGTCCGCCGCCCGCCTGCACAGCCCGGCGAACACCTGCCGGAAAGCCGGCATGGCGTCCGGAACCGGGACACCGTCGAGGGAGCCGGCGAACACCGACACGACGCCGCACCCGAAGAGGTGGGCATGGTCGATCAGCCGCTCAATCTCCCGGCGGCAGCTCTCGTCCGCCAGCGTGTTGCCGTAGCAGCCCAGCGCCGAAACCGGCAGCCCCTGCGCGGCGTCCCGCACGCGCGCGGCGCAGTCCGCGATGTCGTGCGTCGCAAAATAATCCCCGCAGGTCAGCTCGTATCCCTCAAAAGCCAGCGGCGCAAGCAGGGGCATCATCTCCACGGCGTGCTCCACAGGCAGTATCGTACCGATCCTGATATCGAACATCGTTCACCCTCCCTTCTCCCGCTTCGCGCTCAGAGGAGCGTCACCTCGCGGGCGTAACCCTCGAAGGCGCCGCCGGTGACATACTGCGTCTGGCCGCCTGGCAGCCGGCTCTCATAATTGATGTGCAGGTGCCCTGTCAGCACGGCCTTGATGCGCTTCTCCTGCGCGATGTACTCGAGCATGCGCAGCGTGGCTCCGTTCGGGCGCTGCTGCACCGCGCGGAACTCCGAGAAAGGCGCCAGGTGATCCTCGTCGCAGCCCACCACATAAGCGCAGTCGGACCAGGTTCTCTCCATCATCACGTCGTAGAGCGACTGTTCGAACAGCGGGTTGTGGAACATCAGGATGACGGGCAGGCCCTTTTCCACCTCGCGCTCCAGGCGCTGCCTCTGCCAGTCCTCAAACAGGTAATAGCTGTTGTCGATCCCCACGAGGTTCACGCCGCCCACCTGCCGCGCGTTGAAGAACAGGGGCACGCCCAGGCCGTAGCCCATCTGCATGTAGCTGTTCATGCGGTAGGCCGCGTCCTCCCAGGCCTCTCCCACATAGCGGGAATATTCGTGGTTGCCGGGCGTGAAGAAGATCTTTTCGCTCTTCAGCAGCTCCCTGGCATACGCCACATTGGCTTTGGATACGAAGTCGTACAGGTCGCCCGTGTGCACCAGCAGGTCGCAGTTCTGTTCCGCGTAGGCGAGCTGCTCCTTCAGGAACGCCTCGATGTGCCCGTCCTCGTCGCCGAAAGCGGCGCGGCGGTTCGCGCAGAGGGCGCGCTTGCGCTCGTCGTCGCGCTCGTCGCACAGGAGCAGGTGGTTGTCGGTCACGTGAAGCAGCCTGACCGGTTTTTCAAGGCCGATATGGATGACGGTTTTTTCCAGTTTCATGTCGATCGTCCCTCCCATGTCTGTTTCAAGCAATCCATCCGAAGTGAAGGCGCCGCGTCCGGCGCTGTTTTCGGATTTATTGTAACGCAGAAAGCATCACGGCGCAACGGGAAATTGCGCGGAACGCGAAGCGCCGTCCCCGGCGCATTTCCGTATTGACATCGGTTTTCACCTCGGGTATCATAATCACGCGGAGCTGTCCGCGTCGTCTGATATACGCAGGGGAGGCATGCAAATGGATATCACCCGGCTGATCACGCCCTACAAACTCGGCAGACCCGTGCTCGCGGGATCCGGCAGCGACGGATCGTATGACCGCCTGGCCGTGGACTGTCCCACCGTATTCTCGCACAACGGGCGCTATTACATGATGCACGTCGGCTTCGACGGAACCGGCTACCAGACCGGTCTGGCCGTATCGGACGACCTGATCCACTGGCGGAAGCTGGGCGTCATGCTGCCGCGCGGCGCCAACATGGCCTGGGACCGCGTGGGCATGGCCGCCACCACCATCCTCATGGACAAGGATCTGTACGGCGGCAACCGCCTGCGCAGGTGGCGGGGCCGTTACTGGCTCATGTATCATTCCTATCCCGGCGTCGGTTATGAATCCGGCCCCGCGGAGGTGGGACTGGCCTGGACGGAGGACGAATCCCTGATGGACTGGCATTTCTGCGGGGAGCCGGTCTTCTCCTGGCGGCAGGGCGCGCCGTGGGAGCACGGCGGCCTGTACAAGACCGACCTGGTCGAGCATGACGGCCGATTCTATCTCTTTTACAATGCCAAGGACAGGGATTCGGACGGTTGGACGGAACAGACCGGCCTGGCGGAGTCCGACGACCTGGCGCACTGGACGCGGCCCTTCGACCGGCCTGTGCTGCCCGTCACGCCACATGCCTGGGACAGCGTGTTCGCCTCCGATCCGCAGGTGTTCCACGACCCGCGCGAAGGCCGCTGGATCATGTTTTACTACGGGCTGGGCAACCTGTCCGCCTGCGAAGGCGCGGCGATCAGCGCCGACCTGTATCACTGGACGAAATTTCCGGCTCCCATCCTGACCATCGGAGGCCGGAACACCATCGACGCCACCTATGCCCACAAGCCCGGCGTCATCTGGGCAAACGGCGCGCTGTATCACTTCTACTGCGCCTGCCGCCCGCACCTGGCTGGCGATCCGGCCGACAACGGCGGCGAGTTCCGCTGCATCACCGTGGCATGCAGCCGCCCATGGCCCGAGCCGGCGGAAGAATGAGCCGCATCGGCGGAAACCCGCACAGGCCGGCTTCGGGCCAAAAGGGTACAAAAGAGCGTCCCGCGCCGCCCGTCGGATGGCGAAGGGCGTGGGACGCTCTGCCTTTATTCGGATTATGGCCGCTTCCGCTTCAACCCGCGGCTTGATTTATCTACTGTTTTGCTGTACAATAAACCCGTGAACATAAAACAAACGGAATGGAGCGGTTTCATATGAAGATTTCCACCCGCGGGCGCTACGCCATCCGGATCCTGCTCGACATCGCAGCGAACCAGGGCGATGGCCATGTGATCATGAAAGACATCGTCCGCCGGCAGCAGATATCCAAGAAATACGCGGAACAGATCGCCATGCAACTGACGCAGGCCGGGCTGCTGACGGCCTCCCGCGGCCCGCGGGGCGGCTATCGCCTGGTCCCGCCGGCCGGCGAGGTGACGGTGCTCCAGGTGGTAGAGCTTATGGAGGGCTCCCTCGCGCCGGTGCAGTGTCTGGAAACAGCCGCCAACCGCTGCGAGCGCCGCAGTTTCTGCATGACCCTGCCCCTGTGGGTCGGGCTCGGGAAGGTCGTGCGGGAATACCTGGCGACCGTCACGCTGCAGTCGCTGATCGACCAGGCGCCGCAGCAGCCTGCCGGATCGGAGGAGCTGCTCCTCTGAGGTGCAGCCCCCCGCCCCTGTGGATCACGCCTTTACCGCCTCGAACGCGGCGTCCAGCGCGGCGATCAGGTCCTTCACATTCTCCGTGCCGATAGACAGGCGGATCGTGTTGGGTTTGATGCCCTGCTCCAGCAGCTCTTCTGCCGTCAGCTGGCTGTGGGTGGTGGTCCAGGGATGGATGACCAGCGATTTCACGTCCGCCACGTTCGCCAGCAGGGAGAAAATGGCCAGGTTGTCGATGAACTTCATGGCGGTATCGCTGTCGCCCCTGATTTCAAATGTGAAGATGCTGCCGCCTCCTTTCGGGAAATACTTCCCGTAAAGCGCATGGCTGGGTTCACTCTCCAGAGCCGGGTGGTGCACAGCTTCCACCTGGGGGTGTTTGCTGAGGTAATCCACGATCTTCAGCGCGTTTTCCACGTGGCGCTCCACCCGCAGGGAAAGCGTTTCCAATCCCTGCAGGAAGATGAAGGCGTGGAAGGGAGACAGCGTGGAGCCGGTATCCCGCAGGAGGATGGCGCGGATGTAGGTGACGAACGCCGCGGGACCGACCGCATCATAGAAGGAAACGCCGTGATAGCTGGGGTTGGGCTCGCCGATCCACGGATACTTGCCGCCGGCCTTCCAGTTGAACCTGCCGCCCTCCACAATCACGCCGCCGATGGCCGTTCCGTGGCCGCCGATGAACTTGGTGGCCGAGTGGACGACGATGTCCGCGCCCCAGTCGATGGGGCGCACCAGGTAGGGCGTGGCGAAAGTATTGTCCACCACCAGCGGAATCCCGTGCGCATGGGCGATCTTCGCGACAGCCTCAATATCCGCGATGTTGCTGTTGGGATTGCCCAGGGTCTCAATGAAGATCGCCTTGGTGTTTTCCCGAATGGCCGCCTCGAAGCCGCCCTCCTGCTCCGGATCGACAAAGGTGGCGGTAATGCCGCTGGTCAGGGGCAGCGTATGCGCCAGCAGGTTGTAGGTGCCGCCGTAAATGGTCTTCGAGGCGACGATGTGCTCCCCGGCCTTTGCCAGCGCCTGGAAGGTATAGTTGATGGCCGCGGCGCCGCTCGCCACCGCCAGCGCCGCGCTGCCGTTTTCCAGCGCGGCGATCCGCTCCTCAAACACGCCCTGGGTGGGATTGGTCAGCCGGCCGTAGATGTTGCCGGCATCCCGCAGGCCAAAGCGGTCGGCGGCATGTTCGCTGTTGTGGAACACGTAAGAGGTTGTCGCATAAATCGGCACGGCCCGGGCGTCGGTAACGGGATCGGCCTGCTCCTGGCCAATGTGAAGCTGTTTCGTTTCAAAGGACCAGTTCGCTGAATTCCTGATATCACCCATGTTCTTTTCTCCTTTCACCTCCGGGAACCCCCGGAAAGCCGTTTCATAATTCCACCGTCACGCCGGCTGGTCAGCCGGCTTTTTGTCCGGATTCCTGTGGTAATAATCCTCCAGAGCGGAGCGGATGGCTTCCTCCGCAAGCACACTGCAGTGCATCTTGTAGTCCGGCAGCCCATCCAGCGCCTCGGCCACCGCCTTGTTGGTGAGATTCATGGCTTCGGAAACGGGCTTCCCCTTGATGAGCTCGGTGGCCATGGAACTGGAGGCGATGGCGCTCCCACAGCCGAAGGTCTCAAACTTCACGTCAGCAATCACGCCGTCTTCGATCTTCAGATACATTTTCATGATGTCGCCGCACTTGGCGTTGCCGACTTCGCCGACGCCGTCCGCGTCCTCGATCACGCCGACATTCCGCGGGTTGCGGAAATGATCCATTACCTTTTCACTGTACAATGCCAATGCTTTCCCCTCCTCACAGGATGAAGCGCCCTTTTCCGTTCACCAGATCCCGCCACACAGGGGAAAATCCGCGCAGGCGCTCCACAACTTCCTTCACGTTGCGGATCATGTAGTCTACTTCCTCTTCTGTCGTGTCCTCGCCAATGGTCAGCCGGAGCGAGCCATGCGCCACGTCGTGCACGCGTCCAATGGCCAGCAGCACATGGCTGGGATCCAGCGAGCCGGAAGTGCAGGCCGACCCCGAGGAAGCGCTGATGCCGCGATCGTCCAGCAGGAGCAGCAGCGATTCGCCCTCGATGCCCTCGAAGCAGAAGCTCACGTTGCCCGGCAGGCGCTTCACCGCGTTTCCGTTCAGCGCGGAATGGGGAATTTCGCTGAGGCCCGCGATCAGCCTGTCCCTCAGGGCGCTCATGCGGGCCGCGTTTTCCTTCATGCGCGCCGCGCTTTCCTTCAGCGCCGCGGCCATGCCCACGGCGGCGGCCACGTTCTCCGTTCCGGCGCGTTTGCCGCGCTCCTGCGCGCCGCCTTCGATCAGGCTCGCCAGCCGGACGCCCCGGCGCGCGTACAGGAAACCGACGCCCTTCGGCCCGTGGAACTTGTGCGCGGAGGCGGAAAGCAGGTCGATGTTTTCCGAGCGGACGTCGATGGGCAGGTGGCCCACGGCCTGCACCGCGTCCGTGTGGAACAGGACGCCGCGCCTTTTGCATATGGCCCCGATTTCACCAATGGGCTGAATCGTTCCGATCTCGTTGTTTGCATACATCACCGTGACCAGGCAGGTGTCCGCCCGAATCGCCGCTTCCAACTCTTCCGGACGGACGAGGCCGTCCTCGTGGACGTCCAGCAGCGTCACCGCAAAGCCCTCCCGCTCCAGCTTCTTCAGCGTGTGCAGCACGGCGTGGTGTTCAAATGCCGTGGAGACGATGTGCGCCTTACCCGCCTTCCGCCCCGCTTCGGCGGCGGAAAGGATGGCCTGGTTGTCGGCCTCGCTGCCGCCGGACGTGAAGACAATCTCACCGGGATCGGCGCTCATGACCGCCGCGACGCCCGCCCTCGCCCGCTCCAGGATTTCCTTCGCCCGCTGACCCAGCGAATAAAGGCTGGACGGATTGCCGTAATCCTCCTCCAGGCAGGGAATCATGGCTTCGATCGCGGCGCGGCTCATCTTCGTGGTCGCCGCGTTGTCGGCATAGATTTTCATGGTTTTCTCCTCCGGGCGACGCCCTGTATCGTTTCATCTGTACTATACATCCTTTTGTCTACTTAGTCAATAGACATTATGTAAAATCCAATCTGTTTTCAAAAAAGAGCAGACGCGACGCCGCTTCAGCCCTCGGCGTCAGATCGCCCACACACCTTGCCCCAAAAATAACACAGGACCTGCGCCCGCGGGGGACGAAGGTCCTGTGTGTTTCTGTTTTCAGAAGGAAAGTCGCCGTTCCTGTCAGAAGCGCCTGAGGTAGAGCAGTTCGTTGTTCGCGCCGTACACGCCCAGCCGCTCAAAACCGCATCGCTCATAAAGCGCCTGCGCCCTCACGTTCGCCATGTGCGTGGTCAGCAGAATGCCGCCTTTTCCCTGCGACCGGCACCAGGCCTCCGCCGTTTCGATCAGCTTCTGGCCAAAGTGCCTGCCGCGCATGCGCTCGGCCACGGCGATGCCCAGCCAGGGAATCATCGTGTCCGTGTCCCAGAGGAACACGTAGCCGACCATCTCGTCCCCTTCAACGGCAACCCATCGCCGCATGGCCTGCCTGTCTGTGCCGTCGAAATAGCGCAGGGCCCAGTTCAGGTTGCCGTTGCGCCGGTTGAAAAAAGACCGGCTGTCCGGCGCCATCTGCGCGAAAAAGCGCACCACGCGCTCCCTGTCATCCATCCTGATCAGCCTGATTTCCGGCTCCGGCATCGTCAAGCCCCTCCTGTTCTCGGCGTTTCATCACGCCTTTTTCCACTCTTCCCCACCCCTGGCGGCAAAGGCCGCCAGCCAGGCCGCGCACAGAGGCAGCACGTCCTCGTCCACGCAGAACATGCCGTTGTGGTGCGCGGCGCGGGTGCCCTTCTTTTCACCGGCAATGCCAACCTGCGCGTAGCAGCCCGGCGCGATGACGCCGTAGTTCGCGAAATCATCGCCCAGCATCATGGCTCGCTGCGTGCCGATCTTCTCCGGCGGCACAAGGTTTTCGGCGCATTCGAGGGCGATGCGGACGGCCTCCGCGTCGTTTTTCACCACGTCGCTGACGCGCCGGTTCTCGAGCACCGCCGTGCAGCCGTAGGCCTGCGCCGTGGCCGCGGCAATCCGCTCCAACAATTCCTCGGCCCGCCGGCGGGTGTCCTCGTCCAGCGCGCGCAGCGTGCCGCGCAGCTCCGCCTCCTGGGCGATGACGTTGCCCACGCTGCCCGCGTGGAAGCTGCCGATGGTCAGCACCGCCGGCTGCATGGGCGAAAGGCCGCGGGCCACCAGTGCCTGCAGCGCCCCCACCACGGCCGCTCCGGCGACCACTGCGTCCGCGCACTTCTCGGGCGTCGCGCCGTGTCCGCCGCGTCCGCTGATGCGGATGGTGAACATGTCGACCGAGGCGCTCACGGCCACCGGCGCAGCGTGCAGCGTGCCGGTCTCGTACGGGCTCCACACATGGATGCCGAAGAACACGTCCACATCGTCCGCCAGCCCTGTGGCTATGACCAGATCCGCGCCGCCCTCGCCTTCTTCCGCCGGCTGGAAGATCAGCTTCACCCGGCCCCGCCAGCGATCGGGCCGCGCAGACAGCAGCCGTGCCGCGCCCAGCCCGGCGGCCATATGCGCGTCGTGCCCGCAGGCGTGCATGACGCCGGGGTTTTTCGAGGCGAAGGGCAGGCCCGTCTCCTCCCGCACGGGCAAGGCGTCCGTATCGCAGCGCAGCCCCACACAGGCCCCGGGGCGGGAGCCCTCGATCACGGCGACGGTGATGTTGTCCGCCGGGGCGGAATACGCCACCCCCAGCCCATCCAGCTGCCGGCGCAGGTAGCGATGCGTCTCCGCTTCGCGAAGGGGCAGCTCCGGCCGCTCGTGCAGGTCTCGATACCATCCGCGCAGGCGGTCGGCCATCATCCCGGCGTCGCGCAGCATCTCCTGTTCGCGCGTCATCCCGGCGTCACCTCCCATACCACTTCATCGTCGTTCCGTCCATACATATATTCTGCGCCGCGGCGCGTTTTCCTGCTGCCGCGCGGCACCGTCTCCGGCTTGCCATCCGCCGTCCGTTTGTTGTATAATGGATTCCGGTAAAAGCGCGCATCAGGGCCGCCTGCCCCGGCGCCCCGGACAGAGATTGGGAGATGAATGCCTTGCTGAAAGAGC
The DNA here is from genome assembly GCA_001603025.1 of Clostridiales bacterium Firm_10. Classification (GTDB taxonomy): domain Bacteria; phylum Bacillota; class Clostridia; order Christensenellales; family Aristaeellaceae; genus Firm-10. The sequence continues at coordinate 17,822 of LVAP01000038.1, forward strand.
TGCTGGAGGAGCGCGGCCTGCCGCCCATCCTTGCCATGAATGACGGCACGCCCGTCACGCCCCTGACCTGGCCGGCAAAACGGCGCGAGATGCTCGACGCACTGACATCGTATTCCTATGGCCGCACACCGCCGCCGCCCGCCCGGGTGTGGGGTGAAACGCTCGCAGAAAACCGCGAGTTCACCGACACCTGCGCGGGAAAGGTGCGTCAGGAGCGCATCCGCCTCAGCATCGAAACGGAGCGGGGCATCTTTTCCTTTCCCTTCGTGCTCTCCGTTCCCAAACGGCCGCAGAAGCCGCCCGTGTTCCTGAACCTCGCCTTCCGGCACGATCTGCCGGACCGCTACGTGCCCCTGGAGGAAATCACGGACGGCGGATACGCCGTGGCCACCGTGTGTTACACGGACATCGTGAACGACGCCCACTTCGGCGATTTCTCAGACGGCCTCGCCGCCTATTTCGGCACGAATGGAGGCCGCGCGCCGGACGAATGGGGCAAGATCGGCATGTGGGCCTACGGCGCGAGCCGGATTCTTGACTGCCTGCTGACACGCGATGACATCGATGCGCTGCACACCGCTGTGATCGGGCATTCCCGGCTGGGGAAAACCGCGCTGTGGACGGCCGCGCAGGATGAGCGCTTTTTCGCGGCCATCTCCAACGACTCGGGCTATGGCGGAGCCGCCACCTCACGGCACGGCGAAGGCGAGCGCGTGCGTGATTTCCTGCGCGCCGGCAGTTGGGACTGGTTCTGCGAAAATTTCCAGGCCTTCACCGACGCGCGTGAGGATTCCAAGCCGTATGACCAGGCTTTCCTGCTGGCGCTGATCGCGCCGCGGCTGCTGTGCGTCGGCTCGGCCGAGGAGGACCGCGGGGCTGATCCGAAATCCGAATTCCTCACTGCGCTCTGGGCCTCGCAGGCCTGGGAAATGCTGGGCGTGCCGGGCCTCAAAACGCCCGACCGCCTGCCCGCCGCCGGCGACATCCTCTTCGGGGGCAACGTCGGCTACCAGCTCCGCGCGGGCACGCATTTCCTCTCCCGCGAAGACTGGAACCGCTATATGCTCTTCCTGGACGAAAAGCTGGGGCGATAAGCCCGCCGGAAACCCTTCCTGAACCAACAAAATGCCGCGGCCTGCGCGGCCCGCCCATTTGAAAGGAGGACGACACCATGTCGCTCATGCACCTCAACTTCTCCAGCCAGTGCCTCAGCGGGGAAACCACCATTTCCGTCATTCTGCCCGTGCCGGCCGGCGGCAAAAAGCCGGAAGAATTTTACAGGTCCGGCAAAAAATACAAGGTGCTCTGGCTGCTGCACGGCGCCTTCGGCGACCACACGGACTGGGTGCGCCGCACTCAGATCGAGCTGTACGCCAACGCGCGCGACCTGATCGTCGTGATGCCCAGCGGCCTGAACGCGGGCTACGCGAACTGGCCCTCCTTCGGCCCCGGCTACCGGATGTACGATTTCCTGACGGATGAGCTCATGCCCCTGGTCTACGGCTGGCTGCCCGCCTCCGACAGGCGCGAGGACAACTACATCGCCGGCCTCTCGATGGGCGGAACCGGCACGTGCATCTACGCCTTCAACCATCCCGAAAAATTCGCCGGCGCGGCTGTGTTTTCCTCTTCGCCGCGGGAGCTGGCCTGGATGAAGGAGAACGACGAGCGCCTGTATCAGCACAGGCTGCAGGCTGCGATCATGAAGCACGGCAGCCTGGAGGCCTATGAGGCGTCCTACGAAAATACCTGGCGCATCATCGACGAACATGCTCAGGATCCCGACCTGCCCCGGCTGTACTTCACGTGCGGCATGGACGACAGCGGCTATCCGGCCTTCATGCGCTTCCAGCAGCACGCGGAGGCCATTGGCCTGAAAGCCACCTTCGAGAGCGTGCCGGGCTATCGCCACGAATGGCCGTTCTGGGACCTGGCCATCCGCAAAGCGCTGGATTTCTTCGGCCTGCCCGCCCGCTGAGCCGGAGTTCCGTGCCTTTTGCCGCCAGGCGCAGAACAGGATCCTGTGATGCGACTTTGGGGCTCCCCTGCGCGCCAGCATTGACGAACGCGGTTTGTCAATGCCATGAGAGGCTCCGCATCATGAGATGCGGAGCCTCCCGTCGTTTCCCATCAGCCGCGCCGTTACGGGGTAATCGTCATGTCGTACAGGCGGCATATGCCCTCGCACGCCGTCCAGCCGAGCCTGAACCCGCCCGGTAGGTCCCCCGTGAACAGGTTGAAGCTGCGGCCGTCCACGTCCATCAGCAGGCGGTCGGATCGGACTTCGGCGGACAGCGCGTGCTTTTCGCCCTCCGCCAGGGAAAACGCCGCGCCGAGGACGAGGTAATGGCTCGTGCGGCGCCCTTCGGTGTGATGCCGCCAGACGTTCAGCCCGTTCCGCCAGATGACGATCTCGTAGTATTCCAGCGTGCGGAGCTCGCCGCCTTCGTCGATCTCGTCGGCCAGGGAGAGCAGCAGCATCGGCGCGCCCAGCGCCTCAAAGCTGCAGTGAACCGCGATTTTCGCGCCCGGGGCACAGGTTTCCCTCGCCAGCAGCCCCATGTAATCGAAATCGGTCGGGTCGTCCGCCGAGCGGCCGCTGGCGATGCAGTCCGCCTCCTGCCGGAAGACGGGCAGCGCCGCAAAGCGCCAGGAATAGGCGTAGGTCAGGCCGGCCTTCTCCCAGCCGCCGGGAGTGAAAGAAATGTTCGTCATATCTGAAACCTCCGTTCTCAATCCGCCCGCGCGCCGCTCACTCAGCCGGCTTATCCTCCAGCAGGGTGCTCCGGTCCTTGGCCCGCGCCGTGTCGTCAAGGGCCGCGTAATCCACGATGTCCCTGTGCAGCTTCGCCATGTGGTCCGTCTGCGCCGCGTGCTGGTAGCCGGCCGTCAGCATGAACATCATCCAGCGCTCATGTTCGGTGACGCAGCCGTAGAGCGGAACCGCGCCTCCTTCTTCCTCCTCCGGCGAATAACCCACGCCGTCCCTGGCGCAGCACATGGCGAACAGCGCCTTCGCCCGCGAGGAGGCGACGTTGTACTCATAGCGGTAAAACGCCGAAACGGCCTCCGGCTGGGCCGCCACGATTGCGCGCCATTTTCTGTGCGTCATCGGCTCGCCGGCCGCCTTCCGCAGCATTTCGATCGCCGCCCGGTTCCCGGCGCGCGAGCCGGCGTCGTATCCGAGATGCTCGATGAGCGCGCGAAGCTCCAGCTTATAGTTAAACAGGGTGTCCTCCGTGTAGCATCCTGCCGTGCGGACGCCGCACCTCCCGCAGCCGAGGGGCAGGATGTCGTAGGGCTGTCCGCCCCGGTCGCGGAAATCCATGGCGGTGTCCTGCAGACGGTTCAGCGCGACGTGGATCTGCGGCGTCATGCGCGTATCATCAATGGCGTGCAGCCTGTGAACGCGCCGGAAAGCCTGCCGCAGCCCGATCGCGCATTCGAGGTTCTGCGCGTCGCTTCCCAGGGCGATGTAGACGTGGGAGACGGACAGCGGATCGCTGAGCCGGTTCACGTCGAAGGCGTGAATGTCCTCGTTCTCGAAGAAGCGCACGCCATAGTCCCTCAATCCCGGGCATTCCCGGTAGAACCGCTGGCTGACTGCCCGCCTGTCGACCACCTCCACCGCGAGCCTGTGCCCCTTGCGCACGCAGCTCCACAGCAGCGCCTTGAGCATTTCCATGCCGATCCAGCCGCAGCCGACAAGCAGGATGCGCGTCACCTCTTCCTGCCCGATCAGCGGCGTATCCTCTATCTCCCGATACACCATGGCCCTGTTCTCCGCGATGCGCCTGCAGATTATCCTGCCCATATCCGCCGCGTTCAGAAGCAGCTCCGCCTCCGGGCGCGAGGTGAACGGATACACGAAGATGAACCGCTCGTCCCTGCTGTGCCGGCGGATAAAATCCAGCGCCGCGTCGAGGTTCCTCTCTTCGTCGTCTCCCATGAAGAACACAGAGGCGTCGCGCCGGCGGAAAAAACTGCCTCCCAGCGCGCCGACATCCTTTCCCAGGCCGATGGCGCCCATCTCCGCCACCCTGTCGCAGGCGTCCCCGCTGACGCAGCAGAACACGACGACCGGACGCTCCTCCCTCGAGAGGACATCGCGCGCCAGCATCATCGCCTTCTCCGACGCCTCGGAGAAAAACCACGTTTCGTCGCCCCGGCTCAGCAGCCACCGCATCTGCGCCGACGCCCTGCGGGAGCAGGTGAGCAGATATCCGGCGGCAAACAGCGGCGCCGCAACGTACAGCGCGGACAGGGTGATGCTGTACAGCCAGGCGAACCAGGCCGGCACGCCGAGCGATTCCGTCTCGCCCAAAAATCCCAGGTTCATGGCGAAGATCTGCATGACCTCCAGAAACGTCAGGAATACGTTCCGCAGGAGGGCCCAGGGCGAAGCCTCCATGCCGAACGGAAACACCAGCGCGCACAGCATGGCAAACGCGCCGGCCGTCAGAATGAGCAGCCGGCGCCTGCTGTCCCTGCGCGCGCGGGCCAGAACCACCCCGGCCGTCGCGGACAGGAGCAGGAGAAACACCCCGTAAGCCACATAAAATCTCACCGCGGCTCACCTCATTCCCCTTTTGTCAGGCGCCGGCCCGCCGCCGCGCGCGTCCCCCAGCAGCGCAGATAAATGGCCAGCGCGAGCCCCGCGCTCAGGATGTCGGCGGCGCACTGGGACATGAGCAGGCCGTCGTATCCCGCGATGCGGACGGCAGCCAGCAGCACCGCCGCAAAGAGGACGCCCTGCCGGCTGAGCGACAGGATCATGGCGGGCGCGGCTTTGCCGGAGGCCTGGCACAGGCAGGTCATCAGCATCACGACGCCGCCGAACGCGCTTCCGGCCACCTGCCAGCGGAGCATCGGCACGCCGTCCGCCACGAGGGCCGCATCCGGCGTGATGATCCCCAGCAGCGGCGAGGCCGCCGCACAGACCAGCCCGGTCATCAGCAGCGCCAGGCCGGTGAGGAACGCCAGGCAGAAGCGCAGCAGCCGCCTGACCTTATCCTTCGCGCCGGCCCCGGCCAGGAAGCCGAACAGCGGAATCCCGCCGAAGGAAAAGCCCACCAGAACCATCTGAACGATCATCGTCACCTTGAGCACAATGCCCATGGCGGCGATCTTTTCATCGCCGTATACCAGCAGCTGCTGGTTCACCAGGATGGTGCACAGGCTGGCGGCGATATTCGTGACCGCGGCCGTAATCCCGATGGAGAGGATGTCCTTCAGGAAAGCGCCGCTGATTGCCAGGCGGGGCCGCACGGACAGGCAGGCGCTGCGGCGCAGGACGACCGCCAGCAGGAAGGCGTCGCTGCAGAGGTATCCGATGACTGTGGCGACGGCGGCGCCGGCGGCGCCCATGCCGGGGATCAGGAGCGGGTCCAGGATCACATTCACGACGGCCCCGATGACCGTGCCCAGCATGGAAAAGCCGGACATGCCCTCGCAGCGCAGCAGGTTCATGTGGATGAAGTTGACCACGATAAAGGGCGCGCCCAGCAGGAGGATCGTGCCGTATTCCCGGGCGTGGGGCAGCGTGTCCGGGCTCGAGCCCAGCAGCGTGAGGAAGGGATCGCGGAAGATCAGCAGAAGTCCGCCGAGGACAGCACCCACGGCGAGGGCCACATAAAAGCAGAATTCACTCACCCGGGACACGGCTTCCATATCCTTCTTTCCCAGCAGGCGGGAAATGAGCGAACTGCCGCCCTGCCCGAATATGTTGCCGAAGGCCATCAGGATCATGAACAGCGGGGCGCACACGGACACCCCGGCGATCAGCAGCGCGTTTCCCGTCTGCGCGATGAAATAGGTATCGGCCAGGTTGTACACGATCGTGACGATCGAGCCCAGCACCACCGGCAGCGACAGGTGAAAGTAGCTGGATACCAGGTTCTCGGAATTCAGGCGCGCCGCGGGCCCTTCCCGTTTTGTCTTCTCCATAGCGTCCTCCCGATCGTTTGGGGCGATACTCACGCTGAACAGAAATGCAACTGGTTTATTCTTGATTAATATCGCAAGTCTTATCAGCGAGAGCTCTCTCCACCCTCATGATTCTTTTGCTGCAAAACCATAAAATCCTTTTCATCGACTACGCCGTCTTTATTCAGATCAAGCGCTTCTAAATTTAATTTGACCTTTGCGGGCTTGACGGAACCTTCCGATGATGAGAATACAATGTCCGTGTATGCCGAAACATTTTCCTTCACAAATTCCGTGACATTATGTGCTTTCTTTAGTGCATCGTTTGCAGCGGCATTGATTTCCATGCTGGTGCTCGCAGCAACTCGCATTGCTTTTCCCCGAAATTCCTGCATGAAGTCCCTCATGACAGTATAATCCTTCACCTGAAGAAAGAGAGAAATAGCAAATGTCAGAACGAAAACTGCGCCCCACATATCCATTGTACTATTTACGATAAGTAAGTGTTTCCATGCGGCAACAATAAAGAGTACCCAGCTGTATCCGGCAATCGTTTTCATCCCCAGCCATGACAAGAGAATGGCAAGCAGGAGCAAGGTTGATTCCGGATTATTAAAAAACACAGATAGTGTTGAACTCTTCTCGGGAATTGTTGTCGGAACAACCGTTGATATAATCGAGGCAATCACCCAGCAGTTCAAGAATGCACGCACAATGGAAACAAGCGTTTCAAAAAGATTCTTTGCTCTAAACATACCATCATATCGCGTTATGAAAGAGGCATAAAAGATTACAGCACATACTGCCGAGATTAAGCCCGGACGTATGCTTGTAGTTTTATCGGAAGACAGTTGGATGAACCAAAAGGATATACCTTCCTCCGTATACTTGAATAAAATGCTAATAAGAAAAGGTATGATCATGATAATCACGCCTAAAAGATCGCTGAGCCTAAAACCCAGTATTTCTCTTTCAGATGTCATAGCAGTCCTAATGTCTGCGCGCATACCAATCCCTACTCCCCTCGTTCAATATGACGAAAACTTTTCTCTGCTCTCTGATATTATCGACTGCTCTTTCCGTCTCGTTTTGTATTCAAAACAAACAACTCCTTGCGTTGGCACCTTTGCGTTTTTAGCTCCAGCATAGGCAACAGCATACACGTCTTTCGAGCGGGCATGATAATCCACTCATAGCGCGTCCGCGCCTCGTCCGATCCTCATCGCCCGCAGGCGGCATCCGGAACAGGGCGCGGACGCCGCTGCCCGTTTTCAGCGGAAGCTGGCCTGCGGGGATTCCGGCACGATCTTCATCAGCTCGATGCGGATGCCGTTCGGGTCCTTCACCCAGGCCTGCCAGTTGTGGTCGCTGCCCTGCCGGGGCTCGGAGTCGACGGCAAAGCCGGCGTCCTTCACCTTCTGGACCGCCGCGTGAATGTCGTCCACCTCGAAGCACAGGTGGCTGAAGCCGATCAGCTTGTCGCGCCACGGATTGTCCTCCGTGCCGCCGTAAAACAGCTCGATAAACTGGCCCGGGCAGACATTCAGATAGATGATCCAGGGTTCGCCGGTGATGTAGTGGGGCAATTCAAAGGCTTTTTTGAAACCGAGGGCTTCCGTGTAGAATTTCAGCGATCTGTCCATGTCCCTGACGGTAATGGCCGCGTGTCCTATGCCGGTGATCATGCTTTGAGCCTCCTTTTGCGCTGTCGCCGGATCGCCCGGCGCAGTTATATTATAAATGGCGCGGCGAGGCGTGTCAATTTCATAAATTGAACGAATCAGCAGACGGGGTTATGAGTGGTCGGCGCGGTAAATGCGTTTTCCATCTGTCCATCGGCGGCAGATTGTGTTATAATGGAGGCGTAACCTTCAACGTAGGAAAGGCGGGGAAGCGATGGATTCCACCAGGAAAGAAACCGGCATCGTGCGCGAGCTGGCCGGGCGGTATATGGAGATCGCCCTGTCGGACCGGCATGTCAGAATGCGCCGCCGCTTCAAGGACAGCAACGACCTGAAAATCGTGCGGCCGCCGCTCATCATGGAGGAAATCCCCTGGCACGAGATGAACATGGACGGCGAGCTGGACTGCGTCTGCGAGAATGAAGAACTGCGGCAGATGGAGTATCGCCTGCGCGTGCAGCTGTTCCGGGAGAAACACTTCCGCTGCGACAACTACATCGAGCCCGTGTGGACGATCGACAAGGCGTCGCAGAGCACGGGCATCGGCTTCACAATCGAGGAGCGCCGGCTTGCCGTCGACCGGGCCAACAACATCGTCTCCCACGAATACGTCGACGTGCTGGCGGATGAGAAGAGCCTCGAGCGGTATCACGATCCCGTGGTTACCGCCTTCCCCGAACTGGACGCGCAGCGAAAGGCGCGCGCGGAGGAGATCCTGAACGGCATCATGCCGGTGGAGCTGCGCGGCGGCTACATATATTACTCGCCGTGGGACCAGATCGCCATGCTGCGCGGCGTTGAGCCCATCCTCATCGACATGTACGACCGGCCGGAATACCTGCACCGCATCATGCGGCTCTTCATCCGGGGCATGTCGAGCGAGATGGACCAGCGGAACGCGCTCGGGCTCTACGATCCCCGCGGCATCAGCCTGCACTGCACGCCGGGCGAGGTCACGCTGCCGCACGAACCGGACGCCGGCCATTACACCTGCCGCGACATCTGGTTCCGCACGATGGCGCAGATGTTCTCCTCGGTTTCGCCGGCCGCCCACGACGAATTCGACCTGCAGTACACCATTCCCCTGGCCAGCCGCTGCGCCTACACCTATTACGGCTGCTGCGAACCGCTGCACGACCGCATCGACCGGCTGAAGCAGTATCCCAACCTGCGCAAGATCGGCGTCAGTCCCTGGGCGGACGTGGAAAAGAGCGCGGAGGCCATCGGCGGGCGCTACGTGCTCTCCCGCAAGCCGAACCCGGCCAACGTGGCCCTGCGCACCGACCCGGAGGTAATCCGCCGGGAAATCAGCGAAACCGCCCGGCTGTGCCTGAAATACGGCTGCCCGTGCGACATCACGCTGAAGGACATCAGCACCGTCGGCTACAGGCCCCAAAACCTGATCGAGTGGGCGCAGACCGCTTCAGACGTGCTGGACGAATTCTACGGCAGGGATTGAATTCAGAAGAAAGGAAAGCGCCGCAGCCGGGCGGCGCGGGGAGGATACGGCAATGAACGCATATCAGCTCTATCTCGACAACCCCGCCGACGGGTGGGAAAACGCCACGCCCATTGGCTGCGGCCGCATGGGCGCCATGATCTACGGCGCTCCGGGCGCGGAACGCATCCAGCTCTCCGAGGAGCGCATCTGGGCCGGCTGCGAGCGGGAGGACGCGCGTCCGGATCTCAGGGACAGGATCGACCACCTGCGCCGCCTGCTGCTGGACGGCATGGATTATGAGGCCGACGAGTGGGCGCTGGCCAACATGAAGGACGCCTTCAGCCGGGTCTCATCTTACGAGACCGCCGGCGACCTGGTCGTCGAGACCGGGGATACGGACGCGGACGGCCCGGCTGACGGCTACGTCCGGCGCCTCGACCTGATCGGCGGGACCGGGGAGGTGACGTATGCCCGCGGGGGTCACGCCTTCCGCCGGGAGTTCTTCGCCTCATATCCGGACGACGTGATCGCCGTGCGCTTCAGCGGCCTGCTGCCGGAAAGAACGATCCGCCTGCGCTGGGAGCGTGAGAACATAAAATCCGTGTCCGTGCGGGACGGCCTGATGACCGTCCGCTCGGCAACCGCCGACAACCGCCATCCGTTTACGGTGCTCATCAGGGCCATCACGGCGGGAAAAACCGGCGCGGAGGGCGGCGTCATGACGGTGGAGGGAACCTCCGAGCTGACGCTGCTCATCACGGCTGCGGTGGAAAAAACGCCGAAGCTGCCTGCCGCGGACTGGGATGTGCTGCGCGCCCGCGCTGAGGCCGACCACCGCGCGCTGATGGAGCGCTCGGAAATCCGGCTGGATCAGCACGACGATCCCGCCCTCGCCACGCTCCCTGTGCGCCAGCGGCTGGCGCGCGTGCGGGCCGGCGGAACGGACGGCGGGCTGCTCGGGCTGTACTACCAGTTCGGGCGCTACCTGATGGTCGGCTCCTCCCGCCCCGGCACGCTGCCGGCCAATCTGCAGGGCGTCTGGAACGGCTACATCACCGCCCCCTGGAACAGCGACTATCACACCAACATCAACCTGCAGATGAACTACTGGCCCGTCGAATCCACCAACCTGTCCGAATGTGCCGCGCCGCTGTTCGACTACATGAACCGCAACCTCCTGGCCTCCGCCAAAAAGACCGCGCAGGTCACCTACCGCTGCCGCGGCGCCGTCGTGCACCACCTGTCGGACATCTACGGCTTCACGGCCCCGGCGGACGGGCTGTGGGGCCTCTGGCCCCTGGGCGGCGCATGGCTCTGCTTCAATATGTGGGAGCATTACCTCTATGGCGGCGACCGGGATTTCCTAGCGGACACGGCATACGAGTTCATCATGCAGTCGGCGCTCTTCTTCCTGGACTACATGGTCGAGAGCCGGGACGGCTCCCTGCTGCTCACCGGGCCGTCCACTTCGCCGGAAAACTGTTATTTCAACAGCCACGGCCAGCGGGTGACGCTCTGCATGTCGCCCGCCATGGATGTGGAAATCGTCGGCGGGCTGCTGAGGATCTACATCGAGTGTGAAAAGCTCCTCAGCCGCAACCCGGCGCTGCGCGAGCGGGCCGAGGCGGCGCTGAGGCGGATGCCGCCGCTGAAGATCGGCCGGCGCGGCAACCTCATGGAGTGGATGGAGGATTACGACGAGCCGGAACCCGGCCACCGTCACATCTCCCACATGTTCGCGCTCTATCCCGGCGACGCCATCAGCCCCGCCACTCCCAAGCTGTTTGAGGCGGCCCGCAAGGCCATCGAGCTGCGCTTGTCGCACGGCGGCGGGCATACGGGCTGGTCATGCGCCTGGCTCATCTGCCTTTACGCCCGGCTGGGCGACGGCGAGGGCGTGGGCAGGATGCTGCGCAAGCTGCTCTCCAACTCCACGCTGGACAACCTGCTGGACACCCACCCGCCGTTCCAGATCGACGGCAACTTCGGCGCCACGGCCGGCCTGGCTGAGATGCTGCTGCAGAGCCATGGCGGCGTGATTGCGCTGCTGCCCGCCCTGCCGGAAGCGTTCCCGGACGGCAGCTTCACGGGGCTGCGCGCCCGCGGCGGCCTCACCGTCGACGCGGCGTGGGAGGGCGGCCGGGTGACCCGCGCGCGCCTGACGGCCGACCGGGACGTCACCTTCGTGCTTCGCGTAAACGGGACGGACAGCCCTGTCTGCCTGAAGGCACATGAAATCTTCGATATCGGATAAAGCGCAAGGGGGCCGGCCTGCCGGCTGCCGCGACAACGGAGGGATTCCATGAAATACCAGATCATGCCCTGCGGGGAAAGCGACGTCAAGACCATCGTCGACGGGCTGAACGCCTACAACGCCCGGCAAGTTCCCTTCACGCAGCGCGAGCCTTACATCGACATGAACCGGAAGATCGTCGACGACAGCGGCCGGATCATCGCCGGCTGCTGCGCGGTGATTTACGGCTGGCATGTGCNNGAGCCGTTCCGCCGGCAGGGAATCGGCCTGCGGCTGCTCCGCGCCGTCGAAGAGGAGGCGCGGGAAAAGGGCGCTTATCTCGTGCACCTGGACACATTCGATTTCCAGGCGCTGGGCTTCTACCAGAAACAGGGCTATAAGCTGTTCGGCACACTGGAAAACGTGCCGAAGGGACACAAGCGATACTACCTGCAAAAGCAGCTGTAACCGCGGCGGATGGTCCGCAGGGCCATCGCAAGGATTATCATGGGCCGCCGCCGCAGGCGCGGAGGCGATAAATCGCGATAAGGAGGGATTCTATGCAATACCGTCTGCTGGGCTGTACAGGCATCAGCATTTCCGCCGTATCCTACGGGGGAATCGTCTCTGCCGGCGTCTATGACGGCGTCGGATACCCGGAGCTGGGCCAAACCTCTTCCGACCGCTACGTGGCCTGGGCTGTCGATCGTGGCGTCAACTACTTCGACGTGGCGCCCACTTATGGCAACGCGCAGGAACAGCTGGGGAATTCGCTGAAGCCGTATCGGAACCGGATCAGCCTCGCCTGCAAAACGGCGCGGCGCGACCGGGCCGGTGCACAGGCGGAGCTCTCGGAATCGCTGCGCCTGCTGCATACGGACCATTTTGACGTCTACCAGCTGCACGCCATCTCCTCCCTCGAACAGGTGGAGGCCGCGTTCGCGCCGGGTGGCGTCATGGAGCTGATGCGCGACGCAAAGGAAAAAGGCATCGCCGCCCGCATCGGCTTTACCGCCCACAGCGAGGACGCCGCGCTTCGGATGCTCGAGCTGTATGACTTTGACACCGTGTTGTTCCCCTTCAACTGGTTCATGCACATGGCGCACGGCATGGGCGCACGGCTGATCAGGGCCGCAAAGGCGCGGAATATGGGCGTCCTCTGCATGAAATCCCTCATCGAACGCCGATGGGACAGCGACGAGGAGCGCCGCGCCTCCCGATTCCCCAAATCCTGGTGCAAGCCGATCGACACGGACGACGAGCCGTTCGGCATGGCCGCCATGCGCTACGCGCTGTCGCTGGGCGTGGACACGCTGATTCCGCCCGGCAATTTCCCCAGCTTTTCATTCGCCGTGGAACACATCGACGCCTGCCTGGACGCGCCGTATTCCGAAGCGGACAGGGCATTGCTCGAGCGCCGGCTGAACCTCGTGCGCGGCAGGGAATTCTTTTGAGCACACGCTGAACTCAGGAGGTCACGAACATGGATAAACTGCCTGTCAGCCTGATCATCGACGACCCGGCGCCGCGGGTGTTCGTGTATTATGAGCACGCCGAAAAGCGCACGACCGAAGACGGCCGGCCCCTGCTGAACGAGGTGCCGAACCAGTTCCTGCTCGACTTCTGCAACGTGGCCGAGCGTTTCGGCCTGCGCGGCAAGTTCAGCGTGGTTCCCGTCCCCGGCGGCCGGGGCGACATCGTCAACGGCATTCCCGGCTTCCCGCTGGAAGAAATCCGCGAGTGGCTGGATATCGTCCGCACCCGGGTCGCCTGCCGGTTCTCCCTCTGCCCTGAAATGCTCACCCACGCCAGAGCCGTGGACCTGGCCTCCGGCGCCTTACTGGCCATGAATGAGAACGCCTGGGCCCGCACGCAGACCGCCGCCACCCTCACCCCCTACATCGCCAGGGCGCTCTCGCTGCTCCGCCAGGCCGGCCTGCCGGCCACCGGCGTCACCTCCCCCTGGGATTTCGGCATCGAAGTGGAGGATGAATACGTGAAAGCCATATCCGCGGCGTTTTACCAGGTTTACGGTCTGAAGGACTGCTGGTATTTCCTGCGCGCGCGGCGCGGCGTTCCCAACGCTTTGCCCTGGGTGGCGCTGAACCGGGACGGCCGCCGCGTGGTGTCCGTTCCTGCAACGGCGGCAGATCACTTCTGGCAGAGCATGAACACCACGGACACCTCGCCGGAATACGTCTCTTCCATCGCCGACGAGCTGATCACCGAGGACGGGACGGCCGGCGAGATTCCGGACATCATCGCCGGGGGCGGCTGGCCGATCCTCATCGCCCACTGGCAGTCGCTCTTTTCCAATGGGCTGGGCACAGGGCTGAAGGCGCTGGCCGAGGTGGCGCGCCGCATCGAAAAGAACCTGGGCGAACGCGCGCAGTGGATGTCCAGCGAGGAGATCATGAAGCTTGTGCTGGAGGATCCGGAGCGCTACCCGGCGCCCGCCTTCAAATAGACTCGAATGAAAACCGTGCAATGCAAGGGCTCCTGCGGCAACGCCGCAGGAGTCCTTGCGCTGGAAGAGACGTCAGCGCACCCTTTCCAGAAGGTCGACGATGTTCGTGATGATATGGCCGGGCATGATGAACGCGCCGCCGTACAGGTCGGTCACGGCGTTGTGCGTATCCGGATAGCAGCCCTCGAAGGAGCCCTTCACGTATTCATCGTAGGTCCATGGCAGGTTGTGCGGCAGCCAGTTTCCATCGCCCGACCTGATGGTCCAGCGCACAGCCGCGGCCGTAACGCCCTGCTGGAAGCGATCCCAGTCGATTTCCGGATCGACCTCGCTCCAGTCGATGCCCAGGCTGCCCGCCTGCGCGAAGGAATCCAGCACTTCCCACTGCACGTGATCGCGCACCCAGTTGGCGAAGTACCAGTCCGACGAGCAAAGGCAGGGCTTGGTATTGTAGAGCATGGTGTCGGGCCTGGGCTCCCACAGGTGCGTAAAGCCGAGGAAACTGCGGATCCAGTAGACCGCCGCCTGCCGGTACTTTTCTTCTCCGAAGAGGCGGAAGGCCGTGCAGTAGGCGTTGGCGGCATGCCCGCCGGCGAACAGGTTCGGGCTGCGCAGCGGGCATTCCCAGTAATCGCCGCCCTCGGGCCGCGTCATGGGCAGGCAGAAATCGAGAGCCCGCCGCGCCGCGGCCAGGAAGCGCTCAATGCCAAAGGCCTCTCCGGCCTGCATCAGCTTCAGCGCGGGCAGCACGCAGATGTCCAGCGCCGTCTCGCCGGCCTGCCCCATGGGCTCGATGAAGGAACGCGCCACCACGAAATCATCCTTGGTATAGTGCCGTCCATCCGGCTCGAAGGCGAAGGAACCGTCCTCTTTCTGCCAGGTGAGGACCACATCGCCCAGGCGCTCCGCTTCCTCGCGGGTGGAGGGCATGCGCCCCGCGTGCGTAACCATGCCCTCGGGGGTCAGCGGCTTTTCCGCCAGCTGCCTGTCGCACCAGTCCATCTTTTCGCGCAGTCCCGCCGCGTCCGGGCTGTCCGGATACATGGCGGCGTATCGCCTGAGCGCCTCCGGGTAATAGGGACCGGCGTAAGGCGCGCCGGGCCTGGACTGGGGCACGCCGAAGCCCTGTCCCGGCACCCAGTACTTCGTGTTGTAGAGATGCGCGAAGCGGTGAAGCTGCCGCTCCAGCTCCGCCCTGCTGCAGGATGGCTCGGGCAGCCCCGTCTCCCGCACGTATTCCGCCAGCGCATCCAGGCTCCGGCCCCGGCCGATGACGATTTCGCAGTCGAAACTGACCATCTGGTCCAGGTGCAGCTCCACCGGAAACTGCGGCGAGCGCACCAGGTTCTCGTGATTGTCGTCGATGGCGGCGGGAATCATCAGGCCGAAAATGCTGTTGTTCTGCCGGTCGATGAAGTTGGGCGCGGCGAACACCGGCTGCGGCACGTGGCGGGCGTTGTTGAACCAGCCGGTGGCCATCTGCCGGGGGTTATAGCTCATGCGGATGGTATTCCCGCCGTGGGAGAGAATCATCACGGGCGAAGTCACTTTCTGCGGATGGGGACACACGCGCAGCGCCCAGGGATCCTTGAACCAGTCCGATCCGGACGACCACTCGCCGCCCACCAGCCACTCCACGCCGGGCAGCATGGCGTCGTCCTTTTCAATGCCGAACGAATCCTGCCCCACCTTCAGCCACGGGCCGCGGATGTAGGAGGCGTATCCGTTGATGTTGGACTGATAGCGCATGGTCAGGCGCAGCGCCGGCCTGTCCTTCGGCATGGCGATCCTGACCCGTCCGCGCATGCAGCTCTCGCCGAAGGCATAGTGGATCCAGCAGTCGAAGGACGTGTTCCTGAGCTTGTCCTGCACCACGCAGGCCTTCACGTCAAACACCAGCGCCAGCTCGTCCGCCGTGTCGTCGCGCGCGAAGCCCTCCGCCTCCATGCGCATGGGGATCTCCTGATCCCGCAGCAGCATCTCGCCCAGGTGATCGAGCACGGCCATGAGCTTGCCTTCGGGCGTGTAGATTTCGCCCCAGCCCCAGCCGCAGATGCGCTTGTGCATATCCAGCCGGATCAGGCCGTTGTCCAGCGTGACGGACTCTCCGCCGTAGCTCGCGTTGCGATAGTTATGCATGGTTTGCCGCCTCCTCGTCCGGATTCTTTATCATTCCTTTATCCATTAATCGCCATCGGCATCGTAGCCGCGGCATTTAACGTCATTTTTTTCAAAACGCCATCAAATTCTTAACTCGGATATTTTACTGCATCCTTTTCATGCTGTCAACGGATAATGCCCGCCCGATATATGCAAATTAATGCTGAATCCATCCGGTAAGTTTGTATCTGCTCCCCTCAGGCCAGCCTGTCGGCAACGTGCGGCCCCCGCGGGGCTTTTCAGGTATTTCTCTCGCCAAAAACAAAAAATGGACGGTTACACTTGACAACAACCGTCCGCCGCAAAAGCGGCAATGATCAGGGCTTCAGCCTCATGCGTCGGGCAGGATGCCCGCGGCCTGTTCGATGTCGGCGATCAGCGTATCCACGTTTTCCAGGCCCACATACATGCGCACCAGGTTATCGGGCCGCCCGGCCGCCCGGCTCGCCTCGTCGCCGCCCAGCGGCAGGCACAGGCTCTCGAAGCCGCCCCAGCTGCAGCCGTTCTGGAAGCAGTGAAGCCTTGCCGCGAAGCGCATGGCGTCCTCGCGGGTGCCCGCAGGCACGAAGCTCAGCAGGCCCGTGGCGCGCTTCATGTATTTGTGGAACAGCTCGTTCTGCGCGTAGGTCTTCGAGCCGGGGTAGAACACCTGCCGGATCTTGGGGCAGGCCTCCAGCCAGGCCGCCACCTTTTCGGCGTTCGCCGCGTGCTGAGGCACGCGCACGGTCAGCGTGCGCAGGCCGCGGGTGAGCAGCGAGGCCTGGTGGGGATCCATGCTGCTGCCCAGCCATGCCCGTTCGTAGTTCTGAATGCTTTCGATGATCTCCCGCCGCGCGGCCAGCACCCCGGCCACAATGTCGCTGTGCCCGCCCAGATACTTCGACGCGGTGTGGCACACGATGTCGATGCCGTGCCTGAGCGGCTGCTGGTACAGCGGCGTGGCGTAGCTGTTATCGATCACCGTGCCGATGCCCTTCGCGCGGGCGAGGGCCGCGATGGCCTCCAGGTCCTGCATGCGGAATACCAGGCTGGAGGGGCTCTCCAGGTAGATGAGCCGCGTGTCCGGGCGGATCGCGGCGCTGATCTCCTCCACTGAGCCGCCGTTCACCAGGGTATACTCCATGTTGAAGCGCCCGTGCAGGTATTCCTTCACAAAGCCCAGCGTGCACGCGTAGGCGGTATCCACCAGCACAATGTGGCAGTTGGCCCGCACAAAGTGCAGGATGGCGCTGGAAATGGCGCCCATGCCGGAGGAAAAGCACAGCGCGCCGTCAGCGCCTTCCAGCGCGGCGATCTTGCGCTCGGCGACCTCGATGGTGGGGTTGGCCGAACGCGTGTAGCTGTATGACAGGTCGGCCGGCAGCCCGTTGCCGCCGTTCGGCCGCACGAACAGGGAATTCTGGAAGATGGGCGGCACGATGGCCCCCATGAACTTCGCGTATTCGTCGCCGACGTGCGCGCAGATGTCCTCCGGTGTGGTGTACCTCCGGTCTTCCTCGGTCAGAAATGCCATAAAAAGGCCCCCTCTTCATTTTGCTGACGCATTGTTCAGGCAGGACCGTCCATAAACCGGAAATGGTTCAGCCGCAGATTGCCCCGCGCCGCGAGGCGCAGGGTGTGATCACCCGCAGGCAGGGTGAGGCGCAGGCTGCCGAGGCTGTATTTGGTGAACTCGCCGCCCCGAAGGTAGGACGCCTCCTTGCGCAGCACGCCCATCGGCAGCCCATCGGCATAAACCTCCACGTCCACGGCCGTTTCCGAAACGCCGTTGATGACCAGCCAGGGATTCTCCGGCAGGCGGCGGATGTTGGGATACTCCACCCAGCTGCCGCCGCGCATCGCCACGTCGAAGCTGTTGAACGGATTCTCGAGCTTCTCCACGGCGTGCCCTTTCATGAACCACTCCGCCTCGATCTGGTTCCAGCGCCCGTCATACTGCCCCACGCCGAACTCCCGGATCAGCTGGTCGGCGCGCATCTCGCCGTTCGCGCGGAAGTGGATGTAGGCCAGCCCCGTGGCGCGGCGCATCTTGCCGATGGACTCGTCCACGGTAAACGCCTTGAACCACTGGCCGTGCCACTCGAAGAACGAGCCGTGGTCCGCGCTCAGGCCCAGGTTCCCGCGCGTGGTATACGGGCCGTACACGCAGTCCGAGGTGGCGTAATAGGACGCCCATGTGAGATAATACAGCCCGTTGCGCTTGTGCAGGAAGGGCTTGTCGTCCGCGCTGTCGTCCAGCGCGACCTTGCGCGGCGTCTCTGCCAGGGAGATCATGTCCCCGTTCAGGCGGGCGATGTAATAGCTGTCGCCGCCGGCCCATACCGGCGTGCCGAAGATGATATAGCTGCTTCCGTCGTCATCGGTGAACACGGCGGGATCATAGGATCTCGTAGGAGAAATGTGTTCCGTCAGCAGCGGTCGGCCCAGCGCGTCCCGGAAGCCCTTGCCGGGATCATCCGAAACGAGGACGTAGGTCTCCTTCGTGCCGTTGGAGACATAGAGATAGTACTTTCCGTTCTTCTCGGCCGCGTCCACCGCCCAGCACTGCCAGCTCGCGCCCATTGAGGTGTCTTCCGGCCGCACGACGCTCTCCCGCTCCCAGGTGACCAGATCGGCGCTGGACCAGATTTCCCAGTCGCACATGTCGTAAACATGGCTGCCCGCGGGCTGGTCGTGCGAGGCGTAGAGATACGCCCGGTCCCTGAAGATGTGAACATGGGGGTCGCACACGCCCATTTGGGAGATGATCGGGTTTTTATCGGCTTTGATGGTCACGCCGCTCAGTCCTTTCCGAAATAGCAGTACATGAACCGGCCGCCGGGCGCGGCGTCGCCGTCGGTGTACACCTCCATGATGTCACCGTCGGCGATGTTGTTGTCCGCCCACTTGAACCACAGCCCGAACGCCTTTGTGTCAAGTCCCAGCGCTTTTCGCGGAATGCGCAGGATGAGCCGATCGCCGTCCAGCGTGTAATCCACAGCCTCGAGCAGCCGCCATTTCCAGCCGCCCAGGCATGCCTCGAGATATGCCTGCCTGTCCGGGCTGATGCGGTTCACCACATAGTGGAAGCCCTCCCAGTGGGGCTTCAGCTCACATGTGCGGATGAACAGCCGCATCCACATCGGGCCGGCCGGGTCGCTGATGGGTTCGCGGCAGGCCGCCATGATGTAAACATAATCCACGTCGTGCGAGACCCTGGCGCAGACGATGTCGTTCCGGCCGGTATCCCCGGTGTAGTGGATATCGCCGTAGCCGTATTCGTCACGCGGTTCCATGCCGCCAGAATAGGCGCCAAAGGCCATGCTGCCCTCGTCCCAGGCCGCGCGTCCGCTGGACAGATCCAGCGGCGCCGGCGCGGCGGGCTCCATCTGGGGACGCGCGCCCTTGAAGCGGCGGATGTTGGCGCACAGCTGGTAGTAGTAGCTGTCCTTCAGCTCGCCTTTGCTGGGCTCGCAGTCGCGGCTGTTCAGGTCGTTGAACTCATCCGGGAAGGCGTTGGGGATCTGCTGCCACACGTCGTAACGTCCGGCTGTCCATTCATTCCAGCCGGTCACGAACACGAATTCGGGATCCACCTTCAGCGCCCAGTCCCACTGCTCCTGGAAATTCGCCCCGCGCTTCTTCGCGTCCGGGCTGGTATCGAAGCCCTTCGAGGTGTAAGAGCGCCCGAAGGCGTTGGGCGCGCTCATGGCGGTGAGGCCGATCTTTTCATTGTGGTTCTGCGCCACGCCCACGGCCACCTGCTCCGGCGTGCCGTCCGGATTGCGGTATATCTTCTGCGGATAAACGGACAGCCAGCCCCAGTGGTCGGGCCGCTCCTGCCCGCGCACATAGGAGGGCTGCACCGGGCGGAAGGTGAAGAACCCGGCGATTTCCCGCTCCAGCGGATCGTCCATATTCAGCCCGTCCGGATAGGCCAGGATGAGCGGCTTGCCCTTCCAATAGAACCACATGTCTCGATACAGACCGGGCCGGAAGAACCGCTGATAGATGCTTCTCAGCTGCACGCGGCAGTTTTCGTTGTTCTCCTTCGCATTGCCCATGTGCAGGGGCAGCAGGAAGGTCATCTTCGGGGCGTTCACGCCGTCCTTCCGGGCCTGCGAGAACACTTCCGCCAGCGCCATGTAGCTTTCCTCCCACACGTGGGTGCCGTTGGTGTTGTCAAAAATCACCACGTCCACACCCGCGTCGGCCAGCAGCTCGGCGTGCCTGCGCAGCACCCACTTGTTGTAGCTCTTGTAGAACCCGAAAATGGGCTCATCCCAGTGCCCGGCATGAATGTCCTTCCAGATGGGGTGCCCGTAATCATGGATGGCGTCCGGGTTCTCCCGGATGATCTTGCTCACGTTCACGGCCCTGCCGCCCGGCGTGTTGTGCCAGGTCCAGTAGAACAGTCCCACGAACCGCTCGCGGGGTGCGCCCACATCGCCGCCGACGGGCAGCGCGCGGCCCAGGTCGTCAATGGCGTTCCACGTATCCGGCAGGACAGGATATCTGTTTTCCATGCAGCCGTCCTCCTTGCCCGGGTTTGCGGGGCATTGCCCGCTCGCCCCGCGCGCTCAGAATTTCGGAACGATCACCGGCTCGCCGTTTCGCAGCGCGCTCTCGTGCGCGCAGATACCCGCCGCCGTGATGTTGCCGCCGAGGTGCTCGTCGATCCAGGGTTTCCTCTCCTCCACGCAGCTCATGACGAATTCGTGCACCAGGTGCGCGTGGGAACCGTGATGGCCGCCGCCCGCGCCTTTCTTCAGTGAATCCTGCGGGTTGAGCGGATCGTAGTTTCCGCCCACCGTGAAGCGCCAGAGCGCCTCGGGCAGATCGGCGTAGTAATTCGGCATGGGCGTCGTTTCGCAGTCCGTCGCCCGGCCCCTGCCCATGCCTTCCGGCTCGTGCAGGGTGGTGATGACAGGCGCGTCGCCGTCGCAGAAGCCCCATTCAAAGCTCTTTTTCGATCCGTAAACGAACATGCCTTCCTGATACATGCGGGCCGTCTCAAAAAGGGAACGGGTCGCTTCGCCCTTGACCCCGCTCTCAAACTCAAACAGCGCGGATTCGACCGGGAAGGGATTGCCGTAGCGCCGCACCAGCGCCTCGTCCATGCTGCCCGAGCCAAACGCGTTGACCCGGCAGATGCGCGAGCCGGAGAGCGCTACCATCGGCGCGATGGCGTGGGTGCCATACCACATCGGCGGCAGGCCCATCCAGTAGTCCGGCCAGCCCGCCATGTCCTGATAGTGCGAGCCGCGGAAGAACTGGATCTTCCCCAGCTCCCCGGTTTCCTTCATCCGCTTCGCGTAGAAAAACTGATAGGTGTAGAGCGTGGTCTCCATCATCATGTAATTCTTGCCGGAGCGCCGCTTCGCCTTCACGATGCGCCGGATGTCCTCAAGCGAGGTCGCCATGGGCACGGTGCAGGCGCAGTGCTTGCCCGCCTCCAGCGCGGCCACCGTCTGGTCCGCGTGCAGCGGAATGGGTGTGACCAGGTGAACCGCGTCGATGGCCGGATCGGCCAGCACGGCCTCGAAGCTCTCCACCGCGCGCGCTCCGCCAATGTAATCGCACGTCTTCTTCAGCACGTCCGGGTTGGTGTCGCACAGCGTCAGCTCTCCCACGTTCGGATGCGCCTTATAGATGCCGGCAAACGCGCCGCCAAAGCCCAGCCCGACCAGCGCCACATTGATCTTCCTCATGGATTCCATTCCTCCTCTGCCTCATTTCAGCCGTCAAACGGTCCTGGGTTTCCTGAAACGCGGGATCGAGAAATCCCCGGCCCTGAAGCCGACCGCGCCGAGGTACTCACGGCAGACGTCGTTCCTGTCGTTGTACTGGGGGCCGTGGCAGTCCGTGCCGATGGTGATCGGCACGCCCGCCTCGAAGGCGCCGCGGACGAAGTCGGCATAGGCCCGGCGGAACGCTTCCGGGTGGTTGCCGCAGAAGAAGTCGATGTTCGCCTCCATGGCCTTGCCGTTTTCACGGATCGCGGCCCAGAGCTCCTCGTGCATCGACTGGGGGATGATCGAAAAATCGTCAAAGGGCGTCTGCCGGCCGTTCCTGTCCTCGTAGGTGCCGAAGAAGCAGTAGGGATGCCCGACGACGTCAACCAGCGGCGAGCAGGCGCAATAGAGGTTCTGGCGGTGCATGTCGGCGACGACGACATCCTGCGTGCGCGGCGCGTCCAGCACCCAGTGCGCCGCTCCGATGACGTATTCCACGCCGCATTCGTCCAGCTCCTCCGCAGTCAGCGGGAAGGCCACCGGCTCCGGGCCGGGCAGGTCGGGCTTCTCATAGCCTTCCTTCGTGCCGTGCTCGCGGTCGTACCGCTCGAGATAGCCGGAAATCGTGGTGAGCTCCACGCCGAAGTGAAAGCCCGGGCGGGCATACTGCCTGACCAGCTCCCGCGAGGCCCTGAGAAAATGGATCCAGCTGGGAACGTTGACGTGATCGGTCAGGCCGTAATCAGTCAGGCCCTGCTTCTCCGCCTGAGATACGAGATCCGCGACATGCAGGTGCGCGTCGTAACTCGCAACCGAATGGATATGCCAATCCGAAGTGTAAAACGGCTCGTTCATCGTTCATCTCTCCCTTTCACTGCCTGTCCGCCTCAGATTATAGCACAGGTTTATCCCTCCGTCCATCAAAAAAGTCCGGCGGATTTGCCGCCGGGCCGTTTCTGTCACCACTCTACGCCTTCGCGCGCTGGCAGGCGCTCACTCATATAGGGATGCTTTTCCGCCGTGATGCGGCTGAGATAATCCGCCCTTTCCTCCAGCCACGGGGGCACGCTGCGCCCTGTCACCACCGTTTCGCCGCTGGCCAGGGCCGCCTCCAGCAGGGCGCGGGCGGCCGCCTCCTCCAGCATGCCGGCCGTGAGGGCGATGCCCATCTCATCCAGCACGATCGTCACAGGCCGGAGCCGGGCCACGGCCTCCGTCACGGCCGCGGCGAAGGCGGTCTGCTGCCCGCGCGTAAGCGCCTTCTGCGCCTCGTCCATGCGGAACGTGAAGCCCTTCACCGGCTCGGCCGTCATGACCTCAGCGTTCTCGAACCGCCGCAGGGCGGCCAGCTCTCCCGAATTGCCGGTTTTCATGAACTGCGCCACCAACACGGCGTTGCCGTGCCCCAGGCTTCGCAGCGCCAGCCCCATGGCCGCGGTGGTCTTTCCCTTGCCGTTACCCGTATATACATGCAGCCTGTTCATCATTCATCCTCCCCGTTCCAAAGTGCGAAAACATACACCGGATTCTGCGCGGTCATCAGTCGGTAGCGCCCCAGCTGGCGCGGCTTGCTCACGGAAACCTCCGCGATGTCGGCGTGATCGAAGGCCTTCGCGAGCTCAGACAGCTCTGCCACGCTCTCCAGCGTCACCGCGTTGGCGACGATGCGCACGCGCGGGTTCTTTTCCAGCATGCAGTCCACAATGGCCTTCATGCTGCCCGAGCTGCCGCCGATAAAGGCGTGCGTGGGCGCGGGCAGGCAGCCCAGCGCGTCCGGGGCCTTGCCCTCGATCACTTCCACATTCGCCAGATGGAATTTCTCCACGTTCTGGCGGGTGAGCGCCGCGGCCTGCGGTTTCATCTCGATGGCGTAAACCCTGTCGGCCAGCAGCGCGGCCTCCACGGAGACGGAGCCGCTCCCCGATCCCACGTCGTACACCACCGCGTCCCGCGTCAGGGCGAGCTTGGAGAGGGATACGCTGCGCACCTCGGATTTGGTCATGGGCGTCTCATCCCGGTCGAAGGCCTCGTCCGGCAGGCCGTGCGTGACGATCCGCCCCGCGCAGTTTGGATTGTCCACCAGCACCACGCTGAGCGGATCGTAGTTACCCTCCGCCAGCAGCGACGCCGCGCCCCGGGTTATTCTCTCCTGCGGATAGCCCAGCCGCTCGCCCACGGCGGCCTGCAGCCCGCCCAGGCCGGCCTGCGCCAGCCGCGCCAGCGCGTTCCGCGCGCCGTCCGCACCGCCCACCAGCACGAATACAGCAGGGTTCTCCCGCACGACGCGCGCCAGGTCGCAGTCACGCCCATGCAGGCTGACAGCGCGCACGTCCTCCCACGGACGTCCGAGCTTCGCGCAGAAATACTGCAGCGAGCTGATGCCGGGCAGGACCTCCGTTTCCACGCCGTCCAGTTCCTTCAAAAGGCCCTTCGCGCCGCTGAAAAAGCCGGTGTCGCCGGAAAGCAGCACCGCGAAGCGCCGGCATTGCCCGTCCTCGCGGATAAGCCGGGCGATTTCCTTCGCCGCGATGGCCTCGCAGGCGCGCTTGCCTGCGCAGTCCACCGAATCCAGCATGCGGCGCGCGCCGATCAGGCAGTCGGCTTCCCGCAGCGCGCGTTCCATGGCCAACGTGCGCGTGCCGGCGCTGCCCATGCCGATGCCCACCAGCGAAACTTTCTTCGCAGCGGGTGCCAGACGGAAGCGCGCCTCCAGTTCTGAGGCGATTTCTTCAAAAGGACGGCCCTCCCGCTGGGGCGGCCGGCCGATGATCACGGCCCGGGCGCCGGCCTTCAGGGCCGCGCGGATCTTCGCCTCGTAGCCGCCGGCGCTGCCGCTGTCCTTGGTGACCAGGTACTTCGCGCCCACGGCATTCAGCATGGCCAGGTTCAGGGCCTCGTCGAATGGTCCCTGCATGGCGATGATGTGATCCGGGGCGATGCCGCTGTCCGCGCAGGCCTGCAGCGAGGAGGGCAGCGGCAGCACGCGCGCGTACACGCGGCTCCTCAGCGCCTCGTCCGCGCAGAAGACCGGCAGCTCCTTGCTGCCCGTAGTGAGGAGGACGGCGCCTTCCGTGTTTTTCAGGTAGTCCGCACACGCGGCCGCGTCGTTCACGAACACGCCGTCCGCCGCGTCCGCGCTGCTGGAACGCGCCAGGCGCAGGTATTCCACCCCCGCCGCCTCACAGGCCGCGGCGATGTTCTCCGTGGCCCGGTCGGCGTAGGGATGCGTGGCGTCCACCACGACGTCGAAGCGCTCCCCGCGGAACAGCGCCTCCATCTGCGCCTCGTCCAGCCGCCCGGCCAGCACGCGCACATCCGCATGCTGCCCCAGCAGCTCCTCGCCGTAGGCCGTGGCCACGCAGGCCGTCAGCCGCGCGCCGCGTCCGCTCAGACGTCCGATCAGGCTCCGTCCCTCGTTCGTGCCGGCAAAAACGCAGATATTACACATCTTTATATCCCCTCGGCGTCACCATTTTCCCATCGATTACCCGGGTCTGCGAGTTGCCCACGAACACGGTTGTGAACATGTCCGCAGGGTAATCCGCCAACTCCTTCAGCGTCATGACGCTCATCGCTTCGCCCGGGCGGCCGATGTTGCGGGCCGCGCCGCACACGGTCTCCGGCGAGGCGTGGCGCAGGATGATTTCGCAGGCGCGCTTCAGGTAATCCGCGCGGCGGTGGCTGGCCGGGTTATAGATGGCGAGGCACAGGTCGGCCTGCGCCGCCAGTTCGAGGCGCTTTTCGATTTTTTCCCAGGGAGTGAGCAGGTCCGACAGGCTGACGACGGCAAAATCGTGACCCAGCGGGGCGCCGAGAACCGCCGCGCCGCTCAGGGCCGCGGTGACGCCGGGGACCACTTCCACGTCCACGTCCTGTCCCTGCGCCATTTCCAGGATGAGGCCGGCCATGCCGTACACGCCCGCGTCCCCGCTGGAGATCATGGCGGTGGTCTTCCCCGCGAGGGCGCTTTCGATGGCCAGGCGGCAGCGCTCGGTCTCCTGGCGCATGGGCGTGACGAGATACTCCTTCTGCGGATACAACGGCTTCACCAGGTCCACATAGACGCCGTAACCCGCGATCACATCGCAGGCGGCCAACGCCTTCATCGCGCGCAGGGTCATGGCCTCCGGATCGCCGGGGCCAATGCCGATCACATACAGCTTATTCAAAGCAAACACTCCATTTCTCCAGGGCGGCAGCCACAGTCACGCCGTCCAGGCTGGTCTTTTTCACGAGAAGGCGCGCGCCTTCCCCCGCGGCGCGCACGGCCGCGCGCTCACAGACATTATCCACGCCCACGGTCTTCTTCACAAATTCCGATCCGGTGAATTCTCCCGGCACGGCGTTCAGCGCCTCCGCCGAATAGAAGCTCAGCGGCAGCCCTGTCTCCTCCGCCCACGCCAGCAGGCCGGCTTCCCCGCGCTTCACGTCGATGGACGAAACGGAGGCCGCGGCTTCCATGCGCAGGCCTGCCCGCGCCAGCGCCGTCCGAACCGCCGTGCCGATCGCCTCCGCGCTCACGCCCCGCCGGCAGCCCACGCCCAGATGGAGCGCCCGGGGAATCAGCAGCAGCGTGACGCCGAACGGATGCGCGTCGCGGCAGGATATGGCCAGCCCACAATCGCCCGCCTCTCCCGCCGTCAGGCCCGGCGGCAGGCGGCCTTCTATGGGGAAATCGCTGCAGAGCGGCAGGTCGCGCCTGAGGATCTCCGCCGAGAAGCGCTTGGCCGCCTCCATGCTGTCGATGGCCAGGCCATGCCGGGCGGCCCAGGCGTCCGCGGAAAAGCGGCGGTTCACATCCGTGGCGGTGGTGATGACCGGGGTGCCGCCGATGGCCGCGGCCACCCGCCGTGCCAGCTCGTTCGCGCCGCCGATGTGACCCGACAGCAGCGAAATGACGAACTCGCCCTTCTCGTCGATCACCAGGACGGCGGGATCCGTGGCTTTGCTCACCAGATGCGGCGCCACGGCCCGCACGGCGATGCCGCAGGCTCCCACGAACACCAGCGCCTCCACCGCGGGGAACAGCTCTGCCGCCAGCGCCTTGAGATTGCCCTTCGGAACGTGCCGCGTCACCTCATAATCGGCTGAAAGCGCCGCCGCCGCCCGTGCTGCCGTCTGACTTCCCCGCTCACTGAATGAGAGAACGGCTGCCCGCATCATGGCTTTTTCCCCTCCCGGAAGCCGGTGCTGAAGCCGGGATCATACAGCTTCGAGCGCTCGTATTCATCGCCGAGGAAGCGGCCGACGAGGATGAGCGCTGTCTTGCTCACGCCGTTCGCCCTGGCGGTTTCGGCCAGGTCGCACACGCGGCACTTCAGCACCTTCTCGTCCGGCCAGGTGGCCCTGCAGACGATGGCGGCCGGGGTCTCAGGGGCGTAGCCGCCTGCCATGAGCTCCCGCTGCAGGCCGTCCAGCAGGCCGGCGCTCAGGAA
Source organism: Clostridiales bacterium Firm_10 (assembly GCA_001603025.1). Lineage (GTDB taxonomy): Bacteria > Bacillota > Clostridia > Christensenellales > Aristaeellaceae > Firm-10. Next base: position 44,879 of record LVAP01000038.1, read on the forward strand.
CAGCACCATGGTGGACTGGTGCGCCGCCAGCAGGCGGATCTTCTCCTTCTCCGGCACGGGCGTGCGCCCTTCCATGCGGGAGATGATGACCGTCTGCGACACGCCCGGCAGGGTATACTCGGCCTTCAGGGCGGCCGCCGCCCCGCAGAAAGAGCTGACGCCGGGGCATACGTCGTATTCGATGCCCAAATCGTCCAGCGCGTCGAACTGCTCGCGCACCGCGCCGTAGACGCTGCTGTCGCCGGTGTGCAGGCGCACGGTGGTTTTGCCCCGCGCCTCGGCGTCCCTGATGATGGCCACGACCTCTTCCAGCGTCAGGCGGGCGCTGTCGTGCAGCTCCACGCCTTCCCTGGCGCAGGCGAGCAGCTCAGGATTGACCAGCGAACCCGCATAGATGATCACGTCCGCCTCGGCGAGCAGCCGCGCCCCGCGTACGGTGATGAGATCCGCCGCGCCGCTGCCCGCGCCTACGAAATGCACCATGTCCCTATTCCTCCCTTTCGGCCAGCTGATAGAGCGCCGCGTTGACGATGGCCGCGGCCACGTTGCTGCCGCCCTTGCGGCCCCGCGCCACAATCCAGGGCACCGGCAGCCGCATCACATCCTCCTTGGCCTCAATCACGTTCACAAATCCCACCGGCACGCCGATGACGACGGCCGGGTCCAGCTTCCCAGCGCGGACCAGGTCGCAGATGGACATGAGCGCGGTGGGCGCGTTGCCGATGGCGAACACCAGGCGCTTCTCCAGCCGCGCCGCCTTCTCCATGGAGACGAGCGAACGGGTTACGCCGCGCGCCCTGGCCTCGGCCGCCACGTCCTCGTCGGCAATGAAGCAACGCGCCGTGCCGCCGAAACGGGCCAGCATCCGCTTGTTGATGCCGGCCTGCGCCATGGTGGTGTCCGTCACGATGTCCGCGCCGCCGGAAATGGCCTCCATCAGCCGCGTCATGGCGTGTTCGGAAAAGGCCAGGTTGTCGTAGTAATCGAAGTCCGCGGTGGTGTGGATGACCCGGCGCACCAGCATGTCGTATTCCGGGTCGATTTTGCGGTCTCCCAGCTCCTCGGCAATGATTTCGAAGCTCCGCCGCTCAATGTCCATCGGTTTCATCGGCTGTTCTTCCTTTCAAGGCATTTTCGCACAAATCGCCGCGCCGCCTCCGGCGCGCTGGGGAAATACAGGTGCGGGAAGCCCGCGTAGAGCGTATCCGACACGTGGGCGCAGCGCCAGCCGCGGCCCGAGGGCTTCACCGCCCTGAGCGCGTCGCCCGGCGCGTCCGCGTCCCAATAGTGGAACTCATGGCCGCGAATCGAATCTCCCGCCGCGAAGAGCAGGCTGTCCTCCTCCGCCTCCAGCGCCGCGTAGCCGAAGCGCACCAGCCTGCCCCTGTTCTCGCAGCGGCCCGGCAGCACACCCGCCATGGGATAACCCGCGACGCCCTCCGTGAGGTACATGAATCCCCCGCACTCGGCCACGGTGGGCAGGCCGTCCGCCACCGCCGCGCGGACGGACGCCCGCATGGATTCGTTCCGGCTGAGCGCCTCCGCCCAGAGCTCCGGATAGCCGCCGCCCAGATACAGCCCGTCGCAGGGCGGCAGGGCGGCGTCGCCGAGCGGGCTGAAATACGCAAGCTTCGCGCCCAGCTCCTCCAGCAGCTCCAGGTTGTCGCGGTAGTAGAAGCAGAAAGCCCTGTCCCGCGCCACGGCCACGGTCACATCGCCGATTTTTTCCGCGCGCGCCTCGTCCGCCGAGAGCGGGCCGCGGCCGCGCATCAGCGCGACGAGGCCGTCCAGATCGACGCTCTTTTCCGCCTGCTCGGCCAGGCGGCCCAGCTTTTCGCGCAGCCCGGCCACCTCCTGCGCCGTAACCAGCCCCAGATGCCTGCTTTCCAGCGCGATTTCCGGCATGGCAGGCAGGCAGCCGTACACCTTCACGCCGCACTCGGCTTCGATCACGTCCCTGAGCCGCGGGTAAGTCATGGGCGAAACGCGGTTCAGCAGCACGCCTTCAATGCGGCAGGGCTCGCGCAGCGTCATGAAGCCCTTCACCACCGCCGCCGCGGAAAGCGCCATGCCCTGCGCGTTCACCACCAGCAGCACCGGCGCGTCCAGCGCGCCCGCGACGTGCCAGGCGGAGGCCTGGGCGGACTCCATGGACAGGCCGTCATAGCAGCCCATCACGCCCTCGATGACGTTCAGATCGCGCGCGTGCTTCAGGAAGAGGCTCCTCGCCAGCGCTTCGCCGGCAAAGTAGAGGTCGATGTTGCCGCTCCCCGCGCCGATGATTTCCGAATGGAACATGGGATCGATGTAGTCCGGACCGCACTTGAAGGACATCACGTCCTCGCCGCGGTTCACCAGCGCCTGCAGGATGGCGCAGACCACCGTGGTCTTGCCGCAGCCGCTGCCCGTTCCGGCGACGAGCAGCCGCGCCGCCGCCTTACGCATGCTCCCACCGCCCGCAGGGCACGTCCTCGCCCCGGATGATTTTATAGACCGCGTCCATATCCAGGTTCTGGCGCACGATGGCGGCCAGCCGGTCGAATTCCCGGTTCCGGAATTCCGCCATGGTGAGCACCTCGCCGTCGTTGGCGGCCAGCCCCTTTTCCGCGCGCACGCGGTTGACCAGCGCCCGCCAGAAGGCGCCGGTATCAAAGAGGCCGTGCAGGTAGCTGCCGATCACGTTGCCGCGTGCGTTGGTCACGCCGTCCGGCTCCGCGCGGCCGTTCAGCCAGAGGAACGGCACGCAGTCCGGCCCGAATTCATTCACGCCGCTGTGGATCTCGTAGCCGTCCAGCATCAGGCCGTTCAGCCGGGCCAGCCAGCCGCTCCCGGCATGAATCGCGCCGTGAGCCTGCACGGTGGTCTTATCGGGTTTGAAGGTCACAGAGAAGTCCAGCAGCCCCAGACCGGCCATCTCCGGAATGCGCGATTCCACGTGCTCCGGATCGCGCAGCGTCTGACCCAGCATCTGGTAGCCGCCGCACACGCCGATCACCAGCCCGCCGCGGCGCGCGTGGCGCACAATTTCGTCCGCGAGGCCGCGCTGCCTGAGCCAGTTCAGGTCCTCGATGGTGTTCTTCGTGCCGGGCAAAATGATGATGTCCGCCCCGCGGAGCTCCGACACGCGGGAGGCATAGAACGCCGCGGTGTCCGGCTCGTTGGCGAGCAGGTTGAAATCGGTAAAATTGGAGATGTGGGGCAGGCGCACGATGGCCGCGTTTACCTGGGCCCGGCCGGCGCGGCGCTCGAAGCGTTCGGTAACGCTGTCCTCGTCCTCCATGTCGATCTCCATCCAGGGAATGACGCCCAGCACGGGGATGCCCAGCAGCTTCTCGATCATATCCAGTCCCGGCTCGAGAATCTTCACGTCGCCGCGGAACTTGTTGATCACGATGCCCTTGATCCTCGCCTGCTCCTCTTCGTCCAGCAGCTTGACGGTGCCGTACAGCGAGGCGAACACGCCGCCCGGGTTGATGTCGCCGATGAGGATCACCGGCGCGTCGGCGGCTCTGGCCATGGACATGTTCACGATGTCGCCCTTTTTCAGGTTGATCTCGGCAGGGCTGCCCGCGCCCTCGATCACCACCACGTCCACGTCCTTCTCCAAGTCGTCGTAGATCTCCCGGATCATCTGGCGCAGCTGCGGCTTGAATTTGTCGTATTCCATGGCGGACATGCTGCCGATGACCTTGCCGTTCACGATGACCTGGCTGCGCCGGTCGGAGGTGGGCTTGAGCAGCACCGGATTCATGCGCACCGTGGGCTCAAGGCCCGCGGCCTCCGCCTGCGTCACCTGCGCCCTGCCCATTTCCAGCCCTTCCTTCGTGGCGAAGGAATTCAGCGCCATGTTCTGCGCCTTGAAGGGCGCGGCCCGCAGGCCGTCCTGCTTCAGGATGCGCAGCACCGCCGCGCACAGCATGGACTTGCCCACAGAGGAAGCCGTTCCCTGGAACATCAGTGATTTCCCACGCATGATAAAACCTCCCGCAGCGCTTCAGCCAGCCGCGCGTTGGCGGCCTCGTCCTTTACGGCCAGCCGGAGATGGCGGCCGTCGTCCACGCCTTCAAAATCCATACACTCGCGCGCGAGTATCTTTTCCCGCTTCAGCGCCGCCGCCACGGACGCCGCGCCCACCGGCAGGCGCACCAGCAGAAACGGGGCGTCCGAATCGTAAACGCGGATGCCCAGCGCCTCCAGCGCCTGCCTGAGAGCCATCCTGCGGACCGCGTTGGCGGCCGCCTCCTCGCGAATCTCCGCCGCGTGGGCCGGCAGCGCGCGGGCCGCCGCCCCGGC
>LVAP01000039.1 GCA_001603025.1 Clostridiales bacterium Firm_10
AAGCCGAAAGCGCAAACTGCATGACGGTGATCGTCGGGCGGAAGGCCTCCGCGACGGGACGCGTGCTGCTCGGCCACAATGAGGACGACCCCGGCCGCCTCATCGTGCGTCACGGGTATGTCCCGCCGCGCGAACACGATACCTCCGAGCTTATCCCCGGCGAGGCTGGACGCGCCCGGATCCCACAGGCCGCGCGGACCTTCGGCTTCTACTGGTCAGAGGTGTGCAGCGCGGAAAAAGGCCTTTCCGCGTCTGATCTGATGATCAACGACAATGGGGTTTGCGTCGTCAGCAACAACGGCTGCGGCTCCCGTGAGGACGGCCCCGACGAGGCGCTCCTGCGGGAGGGCGGCATCGCCTTCAATGTGCGGCGCATCGTGGCCGAACGGGCAGGAAGCGCGCGCGAAGGCGCCGCCATCATCCGCGATCTGGCCAGCGAATGGGGCTATGCGCTGAGCAGCCGCATCTACACCGTTGCGGACGAAAAGGAAGCGTTCGTGGTCCAGCTCATGCGGGGCCACCGCTGGCTCTCAGCCCGCCTGCCGGACGACGCCGTAGCTGCCATTCCCAATCACTACGTCATCCGTTCCCGGCAGGATGCGGACGAGGTGCTGTATTCTCCCGACCTGGTCTCCTACGCCGTCGGACGGGGCTGGGCCGCTTCCGAAGAAGCCTTCGATTTCTATGAGGCGTATCAGAGCCGGGAATGCTTCAACGATCCCATCAACACCCTGCGGCAGGACTATGCCCTGCGGCTTCTCACGGGAAAAGCTTTCGATCGGGCTCGCCTGCCCTTTGCCGTTCCCACCCAGCGGCTCTACACGGCCGGGGACGTCATGGACGCGCTCTCCTGCCACTACGAAGGCACGTCGGACGACCTCCGCTTCGGCCCCGGCGCTTCCCCCCACAACACCCCCATCGTGCGTGTCTGCCGCGATTCCACCATCGAGAGCACTGTGGTGGAATTTGCCGGCGCGCCGGAGGAGACCACCGCCTGGACATCTTTCGGCCGCCCGTGCCAGCAGCTTTCCCTCCCACTCCATCCCCTTTGCGGCACAGTGGATGCTATCGACCGCATGGCGGACCCGGCGGCGACACTGGAATCCCATCTCTCAGCGAATTCCGACATGAGCTGGCAGGACAGCGGCTGGCAGGCGTTCCGGGATTTCGGCAACATGGCGGAATTCTTCCACGCCAACTGCGAAGATGACCTGCGGGCTTTGCGGAAGGCCTGGTACGCGGAACGGACCCGCGCCAACCGGGAGCGGACGGAACCAGCGCGTCAGTTCGACATCCGGCAGGCTGAGGACGGTCTGGCAGCCATTCGCCAGTTCGCTGAGCGCCATTTCTGCCGCGTCAGGGTGTCTGCGGCCGTCTCGCAGGATGGCCAGCGCTGCGTGGTCGATTTCGACTGCGCCGAAACGCCCCGGGAAACCTCACTGCTCTTCGGCATCGGCGGTCTGAACCTGCGCACGCAGTATGCCCGCGTCCTGCCCGGCTCGCTGACGGCCTTTGGCGGCGGCCGCTTCCGCGCTGAATTCCCCCTGGCGGATGTGTTCTGCGTCGATACGGGAAAGGGCCGGTTTGAGTGCTTCCTGGGCGGGAGCATGGCGGGCGGACGCTCCTTCGCCGGCATGGCTTTTCTTGAACGCGCGTAAAAGCCCCCAATACACAGCCAACGGCCCGGAGACAGGCGGAGTTTTTCTCCGCGATGCCTTCGGACCGTTTCATATGGTTTCAAAACACGGGGCGCGTCAGGCTTTTTTCCCATCCATCAGCACTGTGATGCCTTCCGGATGTGAAACGCGCGGCGGTTCGCCTTCCCGCAGTTCGCAAACAACCTTTCCGCAGGGCGTCAGCAGCTCCAAGGAGGCGGATTTCAGGCCCAGCAGCGATGGTGAAAGCCTGAGCGTGCGCATGCCGGTCTCCAGGATCTCCATCCCTAGCAGCGCCTTCGGCAGCGAGTAGAGGGGCGTGCCGCTCCAGGCGTGGCTGTGGTCGAAGGTGTAGGTCGGCTCCGGCTTGACGAAGCCCTCCGCCAATCCCTTCGGGCACGCCAGCACGGGTTCTTTCCACTGCTCGAGGATGGCGAGCGTCCAGCGCTCGCGCAGGCCGAGGCGGAAAACGGCTTCAAGCAGGTAGTGTAGGAAGTACGGCTGACAGTCTCCCCCGATTTCGTTGCGCATGACCATGTCCACCAGCCTGCGTCCCGTTTCGTCGTCGCAGACACCCGTGTACGCCGCAAGGATGTTGGACTGTTTGAGGTAATAGCGTTTCGACACGTTTTGCGGCATCCAGCGCCCGATCAGCGCCTCGTCGGTGGGCGTGTTCAAGCCTTCAAAGTAGATCCCCTTTTCAGCGTCATACAGCAGGCTGTTGATCGCCCGGCGCAGCGCTTCCCGCTTCCCGGCGCACGATTGCGCCTCCCGTTCAAGCGAAAGCGCGGCGTAGACCTTCTCCGCGGCATCCAGCGCGAGGAAATAGAACATATTCAGGCAGGTCTGCCCCAGCGCCTTCGGCGGATGGTGCATGGAAATGCCGTCGATGTAGATCCAGTCCACAAACATGTAGTCAGGCGGCGTTTCGACGAGTCCATTCGTGCCGATGTAGGTCTCAAATCGCTTCAGCAGCAGGTTCAGCGCGCGCAGGCAGCGGGCGAGCAGGCCGGCATCGCCCGTGGCCATGTAAGTGTCATAGAGCATTCTGACCCATATGCAGCTGTAGGTGGTGTGGAACATCCTGCCGTTCTCCCGCTCCAGCAGCACGGCCGTGCGCACGACGTCGAAGGCCGTGAGGCGCATATCGCCGAAGGAAAACAGCGTCATCAGGCTCTGGATGTAATAGTCGCCCGTGCAGGCCAGCGGCTCGCAGTGCCCCGGCCCGTCGAGGTGATGTGTCTGCCGGCAGATTTTCAGCGTTTGGCGGCAGGTCTTCAGCACCTGGGTGAGCGCTTCGTCGCTGACGATGTTCTCAGCCTCCTCATCGACGGGATAATGCGTGTCGATCAGCGTCACGCGAAGGCGGGAAGGCCGCGCGGAGCGGTTCTCGCACTCCACGAGCATGTTGCCCACGCTCTGCAGGGTAAAGCCTCGATAGGTTCCGTCCGCCGTAAACACGGCGCGCTCCTGCCGGCCCTTTTCCACCAGTTCGCGGCAGGTGACGCAAACGGACAGTTCCCCGGCCGTTTCCGCCCGCACGCACACAAAGCCGGCATAGATCAGATCCAGCTCCAGCACGAGGGACTTCTTCTCGCCCGGTTCAAGCCGTATGTCGCAGCCCTCTGGCGCGAGCTCCCGCTCGCTCCGGATGGGAATCGGCGCCACTTCGGCGTGCCAGATATCGGGGGTGATCTCCGCGCTGACGAATTCGTCCGGCGCGATCCGGCCGTCGTACTCCCCCGGCGCGCAAAAGGCTCCGTTCCGGCGGACAAGCCAGCTTTCATCCGTGCAGACGACCTGCTCCGTTCCGTCATCAAAGGTGAGGATGGCGCTCAGCATGAAGCCGCCGTGCCCTTCGGAATAGTCACAGATCTGGACAGGCATCATCCGCACCCGCGCGAAAAACGACAGCCGCGCCGCGTCCGGATGGATTTCCAGCTCAGCGGAGTAAAAATTGCTGCGCGGCGTCTCGTTGCCGATGAAATCGCCGCCGACGCAGGCCGGGCCTGTCGCGAGGAACGCGTCGTTGCAGTACAGCTGAAACACCGTGTCGCCGCTGAAGCGCAGCTTCGCCGAACGTACCTTCTGATCAAACGCATAGTCCCTGCGGAATTCGGCAACCGTGTAGTGGCCCTGCGAGGTGTCGATGTTCGCGCTGTAAACCGTATGCTGGTGGTCCGGATACCGGCTTTGCGGAAGCCAGATCCATTGCTCCCTGTGGTTCATTCCTGTCACCTCCGTATGTATACAGACATCCTGGTCAGAAGCAGCGGTCGATTTCTTCGCGCACGATCTCCGTCCACCGACGCACGTTCTCCGGGCGGTGGCTGACGGTTTCCACGTCCTTCAGCGTAATGTCGAAGGCGTTCCGGTTCTCCCGGAAAACGGCGAAGTGTTCCCGCATGTGCCGCCGCACCAGGTCCTCATCCAGCCCGGTTGCCAGCATCAGCGACGGATTCGGCCGCCATGAAAGGATGTAATCCCGGCCGATGAGTTCGGCGCATCGGCGTGCATTTGCGAAGGGCGAAACGGCGATGCGCCGCAGGTTCCTGATGCGCCGCAGGTAAGGTATGACGCCGGTGAGGTCTTCGCAGCAGCCGTAGGCCGTCAGTCCGAATGCCTCCAGGATCGGCTGCTGATACTGAAGGATGAACTCCCAGAACATCTCCGGGCTGAAGCCGGTAAATTCCTGCGCCGCCAGGAAGCGCCACAGCCGCCTGCGCGGCACACCGGTCACAGCCGGATCGGGATCCTCCATCTCCATGGCGTAGGGCATACACTGGTTCTGGTGATCTGCCAGCGAGTAGCCGCCCGCGGCCTCCGCCTGCGCATGGTTTTCGAGGATGCTGTCCCTCATGAAAGCCAGCAGGCTGTGCAGCCATTCCGGATTGTCGTAAACATCCCACATGATCTGTTCCAGGCCGCGCAGTTTCGCCAGGTCGGTGGAAATGTCGCCGCTCCACATGGTGTAGGGGCCCTGCCGGGACACGAACACCGGCAGAGCGCCGCCCAGCGCCGCCTCGAGCTTTTCCCGCCGCAGCGCGGTGGCCTCTTCGTCCACGACATAAGGCGCGGCGCGCAGGCAGGAAAAATCCTCCTCCGTCAGGAGAGGCCTGAACGCCGCCGCCCCGCCACGAACAGGCTTTTCGCCCAGGCTGACAGGCACGCCCCAGCGTTCCCCGTTCGGCATCACATACGAAGCGCCCATCTCGAGCCATGGCTCGACGATGTAGTCGTCGCCCAGGCGGCTGCGCCAGAGCGTCATGTGCAGCTGGCGCTCATAGGCGCGCAGCATGGGGTCGACGCACTTCAACACCGATTCGTCGAACCACTCGTCAAAGGCGAAGGCACGCACATAAATGAGCGGCCGCTCGCCCTGAAAGCTGTTCTGCCTGCGCCAGAGCCTTCGCTTCCCCTCCATGGCGTCGCTCCGGGCGATTTCCCGAACCTGCGTCGCCAGGTCGTAAAGGCAGTTCTTTTCCTCCATTGCGTTTCACCTCAGCGGTCTGCGCATTACAGCCAGCCGGTGAGCTGGGCGAGCAGCCGTGTGTATTCGACGTAGTTCCAATACGAAATATCTGCGGGCACGCCGTGGTCGCAGCTCGGTATGAAGCCGCCATCGCGCAGCAGCGGCGGCACCACGCGCATCACTTCGGCGCGCATGATGTCGCCGCCCTGCGCGATGGCGCGCTTGTCGATTCCGCCGTGATAACCCATACTGCGGCCAAACTTCTCGCGGAATCGCACGATATCGTTGCCGGCAGCCACTTCGATCGGTTCGCAGACGTTCATGCCCGATTCGATCCAGATCGGGATCAGGTCCTCAATATAGCCGTCCGAGTCCATATCCACGACGGCTACGCCGTGCTTTTTGAACATGGCAAGCCATTTCCGGTAGGCTGGCAGGATGAATTCCCTGGTCATCTCCGGTCCGATCATGGGATGCGCTTTATAGGCCATATCCTCGCTGATGCGGACGACCGTCGGCGTGGCGAAGGGCAGCACGCGCTCGAACACATCCAGCACGAAGCCGCACCAGAAATCTATCATTTCGCGCACCATATCGGGCTCATCCAGGAACGCCATGCACAGCGGCTCCATGCCCATCCATTCGCGCATCTGCCAGAAGGGGCCGTTCACGTTGATCTGCGTGACGCCGGAAAAGGCGCGCATCCGCTCACCCACCGCTGCCATATCCGCCGGAACGCGTCCTGCCGCCGCGGCATCATAGCGCTCTTTCATTTTCAGCCAGTCGTCGTACGTTTTGACCGGAAACGACAGCCAGCGGCGCGTCACGAAGTCCTTCGCTTCGCGGATATACGTGTAGTCATACCGGTCCGATATCTCCGTGATCGCACCCATCCAATCCCGAACGATATAGTGCCCGTTCTTGTGCTCAAGCACTTCTTCCTCGAAAAGCGGCATCATGCGGAAATCCACCCTGAGCCCGGTATCGTTGACGGGCTCCTGTCTGTCGATGCCCAGCACCTCGCGGATCACATAATCCACCGCCAAATCACTGCGCTGCGCGGCCCCGGCAGGCAGGCCTTCCCTGGCCCACCGGGCGCGCGTCGATTCCCGGGGCCACCCGGGTATCAGGGGTATTTTATCCGGATTGCCAAATGTCAGTGCGGAAACGTATCGTTCACCTGTGGTCATGACGGAATCACCCGCTTTCTCTCCTGGTGTGCGCGGCTTCTCTTCTGCGCAAGCGTTATAAGGAATACGCGCCAATCAGCGGAAGCAGCGCAGTTCAACGCCGCCCCACACGCCGCTCTTCAGCGGCTCCAGCTGCTCGTCATGCTCGCGGCGGGTATTCAGGCGCGCGCGCCGCTGGATGTTGATGACCTCGCCGTAGTACGGCCAGTGTTCCAGCGTGGTATCACAGCGCGGCGCTTCCGGATCGCCCGCGCGCATTTCATTCACCAGCGTGGAGGCCGCGCGCAGTTCCAGCGCGTTTTCGCCTTCGCGCAGGAATCTTGTGACGTCCACCTCCAGCGGATGCGTCCAGATGTCGCCGGCGTGTTCGCCGTTCACATACACGGCGCAGGCGCAGGAAAGGCTGTCCAGCCGCAGAACGGCGCGCCGCGGCAGGCTTTCCTGTGTAAACGCGCAGCGATACACGCCCTCGCCGCTGAAATCGGCGAGGCCAGGCAGCGTTTCCCAGGAGATGGGCTCGTCCATGCCGAAGGACAGCCTGCGCTCGGGAACGGTCAGCGTCCAGCCGCGCAGCGGAACGGTGCCGCAGGGCTGGGGCTCACCGCATGCGTTCTCCCCGTTCGGCTCAAAGTCCGGCGAGAACACTGCGAAACAGCTCTCGTGGGCCGCAAGGGAGATGTCCAGCGCGGCGCAGCCATTTTCCAGCCCACAGGCGCAGGGCATCTCACCCAGGTTGCCCGCTGCGTCCGGCACGATGCGCAGCACGCGACAGGGTTCCCTGCGGTGGCGGAACACGGCGTGAAGCGTACGCGCCTCGTCCGAAATATTGGCCAGGAAATAGATGTGATCCCCGTCGTCCACGCGGTGGACAAAGCCCACGGCGTCCGGTGCGGAAAGGATCACTTCCGGCGCCAGCCTGCCGCGCAGCGCGGCAATGAGCGAGGCGTCCGCGTCCGCCGCAACGCACGCCGAAGGGCAGGCAAAGGCAGCAGCCATAGCCTCGCGCACCAGGCGGCGGTTTTCATCGTAATCAATCAGGCCGCAGGCGTCATCCGGGGCTTTCTCCGCGGCAATGAGCAGTCCGCCGCATTCGGCAAAGCGGCGAAGGGCCTGCGCCGTTTCCGCCGGCAAGCGCCTGCAGCCCACCAGCAGGATGGCGCTGTATTTGTTTTCGCCGATCCAAAGGCCGCCGTCCCGGATCGCTCCGAGACGGGTGAGCGCCTCGTCGTTGATGTAGTCGAACCAGTAGCCCGCCTTCTGGATGGCGTCCATGCGGGCGCGGCCCAGATGCTCCTCCATGCGCATGGCCAGATGCAGTTCGCTCATCATATTGTCCGAGTATACATCCGCCGTGGGCAGGTACACCGCCACTTCAGCGCACGGTCTGCCCCGGCGCAGCATGGCGCTCACCCGGGTGATGTAATCCGCCAGGTGGTGGTAGAAGGGCCACCAGGGCGCAGTGTGATTGATGTGCGTAGAGGCATAGAACGGCCACCCGCGCCTGCCGGCCTTCTCCGGCGAATAGGCGTAGCCATGGTTGACGATCATGTTCATGCCGTCGCAGAACACCGCGTCCACGGCGGCCTTCATTTCCTCCAGCGTTTCTGTGAAGCGCGGGCGCTTGAGCCAGGTGAAGGTCTCATTGGAAACCAGCGGGCGCCCGTAGACATGGGCGGCCGAGGCGGCCAGCCGGCGGTGGATGGTGTTTACCTCGAGAATGCGATGATCGCCGAAGGTTTCGCCCTCGGGAATATCCGCCGCGGCGTACACGCGCAGGATGTCCCCCCAGGTGCCGTGCGCCTGAATGCGGCTGAGGCCGCCGTGCCTGTGCGCAAATTCGGTGAGCGGATCGAAGAAATTCTCGATGGTCAGCTCGCTCATGGTCCTGAAATAGTCGTAGCGCACGCGGGGCGAGAGGTCGCCCAGGCTGCCCCACAGGGCGTAAATATAGGGCGAGAGGTCGTAGCCGCGGCGCTTTTTGAATTCCTCCAGCAGCACACCGCTCCAGTTGTGTCCTTCCACCTCGATGGAATCGCAGAACCAGGCGTTCACGCCGGGCACCTTCTCAGCGATGGGCTCAACCATGTTGTTGAGGAAAACATCCATGGCGTGGCGGCTGCAGTGGTCGATCACCATGCCATTGGCGTTGCGCCCCGGCTTGCCCACGCGGTTATGGTGCATGGAAATCACAAAAAAGACGATCTTCCAGTCCCCTTCCGGAATGTGGATGCTCGTGAGCTCCGTGCCCCACGGCCAGCCGAACAGCGGCTTCTCGCGGAAGCGGTCCGTGATGTCGATCACCGTGTCCGGCAGCATGGTCGAATGCTCCATGCGGCCCAGCACGGCAGCGCACACCGTGCCCGCAAAGCGGGTGGTAAAATCGCAGGAGAAATCGCACGGCCCGGTAATATCGTACTGATACGGCAGCGCCTCCTGCTGGGCATCTTCTTCACTGACAAACGGGCCGCCGTAAGGCCAGCTGGAGCCGGGCGTAATATCCAGCTTCATGCCGCGCGCGTCGCAGGCCCGCTTCGTGTAAGCCAGGATATCGTAGAACCCGGGGGAACCGAATGGGATGTTGTGAAAACCCCGTTCCGGATCGTCCGGCTGAAGGGGATAGAGAATCTGCAGTTCGACGCCGCCGATTCCCGCTTCCCGCATGAAATCCAGCTCGCGGTCAATCTCTTCCTTTTCGACGCAGCAGCCATACCACCACCAGCGTGTAAAACCCCGCGCTGACAGGGGCGGGGCGGCCAGCAAGGCGCGATAGTCCATTTCCCTCATGGCGGGAACCTCCTCCGTCGCGGCGGTCAGGCCCTCCGCCGCGTACCGCCATCATGGTAGCATAAAACAGGCGGATAATCAAGGGAAACGCGAAATGAAACGCGTTTTTGATCGAACCCGCCGCGCACCACTGAGCACGTTCCCATTTGTCAACCCTCAAATACATTTTATGAAAATGTATACCAACACGAACACAAATGTCAATCCGGGTTGGTTGAATTTCCAATTTCGTGCGATATAATAGACCTACAAACATTTTCGGGGTGATGGCATGGCAATCAAGTTTTCAAGGCTCAAGCTGTTCCGGACGCAGGAAGGATATACCCAGGAGGAAGTGGCTGAAAAGCTGGGCGTAACCCGCCAGTCCGTGGCCAAATGGGAGCGCGGAGAAGCCCAGCCGGACATCGAAAGCTGCGTGGCGCTGGCGAACCTTTATGGAACGACGGTCGACGCGCTGATCCGTGAAATGGGCCAGGAAAAGAGCCTTGAAGAAGGGCGGCACATCTTCGGGGTGGTCCGCATGAACGACAAGGGGCAGATTACGCTGCCGGCCGCCTGCAGAAAGCTGTTCCGCCTGGAAAGCGGCGACGCCATTCTGGTGCTGGGCGACGAGGCGAAGGCAGGGATTGCCCTGGTGAACCTGAAAGATTTCGAGACGGGCGAGGAGCGGAGCGAATGAACACGTACGCTGTGGAAGCAAAAAACCTGACAAAGCGATATGGAGAAAAAACCGCGGTTGACGGCCTGAACCTGCGCGTGGCGGAGGGCGAGCTGTTCGCGCTGCTGGGCGTAAACGGCGCCGGAAAAACGACGACCATCCGCATGCTGTCCTGCCTGTCAAAGCCGGACGGCGGCGAGGCGCTGATCTGCGGCCGTTCCTGCCAGCGGGAAAGCGCGGCCGTGAAGGAAATCATCGGCCTCTCTCCCCAGGAAACCGCCGTGGCCGGAAACCTGACCGTGCGGGAAAACCTCACCTTCATGGCCCAGGTGCATGGCCTGCGCGGAAGGGACGCCGATGCCCGTGTGGAAGAAATGCTTGACCTGTTCCGCATGGAGAAAACCGCGAACGCCCGGGCGAAGACCCTTTCCGGGGGATGGCAGCGTAAACTGTCCATCGCCATGGCTCTGATCAGCCGCCCCAGGGTGCTCTTCCTGGACGAGCCGACGCTGGGGCTGGATGTGCTGGCGCGGCGCGAGCTTTGGCGGGCCATCGAGGCGCTGAAAGGAAAAATCACCATCCTGCTCACCACCCATTACATGGAAGAGGCGGAGCATTTGGCGGATCGGATCGCCGTGATGGTGGATGGACGGCTCAGCGCGCTCGGCACGCTGGCCGAACTGGAACAGGCGACCGGGCAGTCCGGCCTCGAAAACGTGTTTGTCGCCATCGCAGAAGGAGGTGCGAAGGATGAATAGGATCAGGGCGTTCGCGCTGCGGAACTGGAAGGAAACACTCCGGGACCCGCTGAGCTACATCTTCTGCCTGGGCTTTCCGCTGGTGATGCTGGGGATCATGACTGTGGTGAATCAGAGCATTCCGGCAAATGCGGGCCTGACGATCTTCCGCATCGACCGCCTGTCCGCAGGCGTCGCGGTCTTCGGCCACAGCTTCATCATGCTCTTCGCGGCGCTGAGCGTCGCCAACGACCGCGCCGGCGCTTTCCTGGTGCGGATGTACACCACGCCGATGAAGCCTTCGGAATTCATCTGCGGCTACATCCTGCCGCTGTGGCTGATGGCAATGGCGCAGGCCGCGCCGATCTGGGCCGCCTCGCTGGCCATTGGCGCCGCGACCGGCGTTTCGCTTCCGATCGGCGGCCTGCTTCTCGCCTGGGCAACGCTGATCCCCTCAGCCATGCTGTTCATCGGCATCGGAGTGCTGTTTGGCACGCTGTTCAGCGAAAAAGCCGCACCCGGCATGTGCTCCATCCTGATCTCGCTGGGTTCCTTCCTGGGGGCCATCTGGTTTGACGCGGAATCCACGGGCGGCGTGCTGCTCACCGTCAGCAAAGCGCTCCCATTTTTCCATTGCACCAAGTCCGCCCGTTCGGCCGTGGCGCTGGCCTTGTCCTTTGAGGACTATGGGCGGCCCCTGCTGATGGTGATCGGATGGATGGCGCTGATCCTGGCGCTGGCCGTGCTGGCCTTCAGGCGTCGCATGCGGGCTGATCTGGCGTAAGTGACGCGGTCACTTCTCCACCGCGCCGCAGGACCGTCCGCCGTCGATCATGTAGTTTGCCCCGGTGATGAAGGCAGCCTTGTCCGAACAGAGGTAGAGCACCAGGTCGACGACCTCCTGCGGCTCGGCCGCACGGCCCAGCAGCGTGTGCATATTCGCCATGGCGGGGCGCGTCAGCACCGGGCCGGGCGACACGCAGTTGGCCCGCACTCCATACGGAGCGCCGTACAGCGCCAGCGACTTCGTGAGGCCGAACATCAGCCCACTCTTTTCCGCGCTGTAATCGACCGCGCCGGAACCGGTCTGCCCGTCGATCGAACCGATCTGGATCAGCACGCCCGTCCTGCGCTGCATCATGTGTCCGATAACCGCGTGCGCCATGTACAGCGGTGCCCGGAAATTGACCTCCACGCCCCAATCCAGCGTTTCGATCTTCCAATCCTTGAAGCTCGTGCCGGGGGCGTTGTCGCCAAGCACGCGGGCCGGGCAGCCGCCCGCGAAGCTGACGCATATGTCTATCTGCCCGTACATTTTAAGAGCCGCGTCGCGGGCCGCGCAGATATCGTCGTAGCGGCGCACGTCGCAGCGCATGGCCGTCGCCGTACCGCCCCGCGCCGCTGCCTGACGCACGGTTTCGGCCGCGCTGTCCAAGTCGATATCCAGCGCCACCACCCGCGCGCCTTGTTCGGCCAGGCAGACGGATGTCAGCCGTCCCATGCCTGAGCCCGCGCCCGTCACCAATGCCACTTTGCCGTCAAACGTTCCCATGCTCCCGCCTCCTCATTCGTCCGTGTCGTCGATGTGCCACCCATAGCTCCGCATGATATTCAGCATATTCTCGACGGGCGGCTGACCGGTCGTGAAGGTATCCGTGTAGCGTTCCACGCAGAATGTCAGCGCGTTGCCCAGCATCTGCCCCAGGTAGCGCTGCGGCAGCGCGAACCTGCCGCCGCACAGGAAGATGAAGGGCACCTTCATCTCGCGCCGCAGGACCATCGTTGTGCGGATGGCTTCGAGGAATTCCTCCTCTGTGTCGGCGGCGGTGACGAGTTTCGCAAAATCGGCGCCGCGCGCTTCAACAGCTTTCATCTGCGCGAGCACCTGATCACACCTGAGCGATTCGCCCAGCACGTGGGACGACATGATGACCTCGCCGCCCATGGCGTGCACGCTGTCGATCAGCTTCATCTGCCTGGCCACGATTTCAGGCCGCTCCGTGAATTCCCGCGGCGAAGGATCAAAGGTATCCGCCGTGAAATCAACGGCCGCCGCGCCGCACTCCACGGCGTCCAGGAGCACCCGCACCCGTTCTTCGTCGGACAGTGATCCGTCGTGGCGGTAGCGCAAAAACATCACCGGTTTCTTCGTGCAGTGTGCGATGCGCCTCAGGTTTTCCTTTGTCAGATCGCCGTTGTCCATTCCTTCCAGATGAACGGCAAAGGCGTGCGCGCCCTTGAATTCCCCGTTCCGGATCGTCGCGATGGCGCCCTCCGCCGTGCGCTCCTTCAGGATGCAAGCCGCAATCGGCCGCGGCAGGGCCAGAAAAGACGGCCTTCCCACGCATATCCCCTCCCCTTTCGCGCCGCGCCGACACCGAGACGCGGCTTTTCTG
>LVAP01000004.1 GCA_001603025.1 Clostridiales bacterium Firm_10
TATTGAAGTTGCGGTTGTTGCGGAGATCCTGCTGTGCTTCCTCATCAAGACTCGCCACCAACCAATATTCTGACGAATTAGGCTCAAATAATCACCGAATTCCCTACATTTGAGGCACAAAAATCACCGATTTCTCAAACTGCCCTATCGTAGGCGCTCAGAGCCGGAGTAGATCTCCGTTGCATGGAGCACCACCGCTGCCCGGCGCGGGAACGTGGGAGGGGTCATCTCCATCATGAAGTCGTAGAAGGGTCCGTCGGTGTGGTAGCTCATCGTCCCCTTGAGTTGGTAGCTTCGCCCCTCCTTGGTGATGAAGAGGACGGAGGCGATCCCGGTTGAGAGGATGTTGGCCTTCGTCTTATCAAAGTAGTTGTCGGCGATGATGATGTGCTCGTTTTTGTAGAGCCCGGTGCTCATGACCCAGATCGAGTTGGGTCTCCCCTCTGATGATACGGTGGTCAATACCGTGGCCCCCTCTCGCTCAGCCCAGGCGTCGATGATCTCTTGTGGCAGCATATGCCCTCCTTCTTGAGAAGACATAGTACACCATCATCGGGCGAACGTGGGCAAAAAGTTTGGGAGGATGCTCAGCGAAGCGTCATGCCATTCGGCCATTGGCTCGCCTGGACCCAAATCGAGGTTCGTGGGGTGGTCGGGACATGCATATGCTGGATCAACAGAAGCGCGGTCGAATAGCCGATATGGTAGAGCGGTTGGATAACCGAATAGTCGTTGTTAACCTCCAACGGCGATGCGTTGATACCCGCCGTCAGCACCGAGAGGGTGTGAAGGTTCTTCAAATGAACCGCGGCCTTGGAGAGGACCTGGTTCACCCCGACGATGGCATCATACTGCCCCCACTGCGGTTCCTCGCCGAGAAGGCGGACCGTCCCATCGCCATAGTAGGCAGGTTCATCGAGGCGGAGGACATCATACCTGTGGTTTTGTTCACCAGCCCACCGGTCGATGCCTGCTACGCGCTCCTTCGTCGAGCTGGTGTCGATGCCGGTGAGCACCAATGGATGGGTCACCCCCGCATTGCCAAGGCGTCCCATCATCTCGTACATCGCACGGCTGTTGTCACATTGCACACAGGAGAACGGGGCGCCGGAGACACAGCGGTCGAGTTGCACCAATGGAAGCCCGGCGCCTTTGGCCAGTGCAAAGACCTCCTCATCATACGTGAGGCTTTCCGTACAGAGCAGTGGTGAATAGACCAGGCCGACGACCCCCTCCTCAATGAAGGAGGCAATCTTCTTGGGGACTTCCTCGCTGTTGTTGTGGGTGTTGCAGTACAGCGTGTGGATGTTGTGCTTCCACAATGCATCGTGCAACCCTTCCAACAGGTATGAGGCGAACGCCGGGGTGTAGTTATCCAGCGCGATGCCCACCACCGGCGCATCGGAGGTCGGGCTGAACGGTGCGGTGCCAACGACGAAGGTGCCGGATCTCCCCTTGTGGTATTCAAGAATCCCCTCGCCCACCAGCTGGCTGATGGCATTGCGCACCGTCACCCGGCTTACACCAAAGAGGTTCGCCAGCTGGCGTTCGCTGAAAATTTGCTCACCGGATTTCCAGAACCCCTCTTTGATCCGTGCCAACACCTCGCGGTAGATGAGTTCTGACTTCAGCTGCATCCCTCTCCTCCAAGCGCTACGATTCGTCTACTATACGACGTTCGACGAGGAGTGTCTTCACCTCGAACGGTCTGAAGGCAAAACAGTCGATGTGAGCATCCGCCTCTTCGATCATGTTCGCGGCGATCACGGTATCAGGGTCCAATGATGCAGCCCACTGGTAGTGAACCGTACAGGGAGCGCCCGACCATTCACGAAGGCGCACCACCACCCGCATCCGGTCCTCGCTTACCTTGACCGTCTCAGCCATGACGCTTCCCCCGTGCACCGTGACCAACGGCTTGTATCGGGAGTCGACCTCCAGCAGATTCCGGTTGAGCGCGGCACTCTCCTCCTGGATGGGCAACAACCCCTCGGTGCTGCACAGGAGCGCGTACGTAAAGCGATGGGAACCGAGATCAGCTTCAGGGTCTGGGGCCTCAGGACTGCGGAGCAGCGAAAGCGACAGCTCCGTTCCCTTGGCGCGGTAGCCGTACTTCGAGTCGCTGGCCACGGCGACGGTGACCGCACTGTCCTGCAGCGCGGCCCACTTGTGGGCCGGCACCTCGAACCGCGCCCGGTCGAATGGCAGGTTGGAGGTGGTCGAACGGCTGATGATCCCGAACGGGACGTCGAAAAGGGCCCGGTCCGTCGATATGGTGGTCGGGAAGTTCACCCGCAGCAGGCGATGGCGCTCCTGCCAGTCGACGGTGGTGGCAAACTCAATCTTCGCCAGACGCTTGAAACAGGTCATCGTCTGCTCCAGCGTCGAGTGGGAGAAGTGATAGACCGACTCGATCATCCAGCAATGCTCCGTCTCGCGGCAACGCACGGTGTGGGGCGCATCGAGGCGTCGTTGCTTGGCATAGACATCCTCATCGATGTCCCACGCATCCCAATAGACGGGATAGTCTTCACCGATGGTGAGTTCGTTCATCACCCTGCCACGCTCCACCAGCTCCCTGCCTCCCGCAAGTCTGATTGAGGTGATTCCGCCCTCCCGGTCGAGGGTGACGGTCCCCCAATCGGCGGCCAGCTCGCTCCCTGCCCCCCGCTCGATACCCGCCGCTTGGAGGGGCGCTTCCATGGTCTCGAAGCTTCCCAGCTTCCCCCCGTCTGGCAGATGATGGGCCCAGCCGGTGGTGTTGAGCAGATACGGCCCCGCAAGTGGGACAAAGGCGGTGGTCAGCAGTTTCAGCGCCCGCTCATAGGAGGCTTCGGCTTCCCGATTCACGATCGTGATGCTCGACCCCGGCAGGATGTCGTGGAATTGGTTGACCAGGACGATCCTCCATGCCGCATCCAACGCCGACAGGAGCGATGACACGTCATCTCCCTGGACAAAACGGAGCGCGCTCAGGTACTCGTATGAGGCGAGCAGGTTCTCGAGGTGGCGGTTGTATCGTTTCAGTCGTGCTTGGCTGGTATAGGTGCCGCGATGCAACTCGAGATAGAGCTCGCCCGTATAGACCGGCAGAGCAGAAACATCGCAGAAGATCCTCTCGAGGGCACCGCTGACGGTGCTCCACCGGTTCTTGGGCGCGCCTTGGAGATCCCTCTGTCGACGCATCAGGGCGAGGTCGCTGTGCATCGTGCCGCCCCCTCCATCCCCCTCCCCGATGGGACGCAAGAGCGTCTCTTGCGTTTCCTTGTGCAGGACTGATGCATAGGCGTGTGTGATGTCAACCGGGTCCATCGACCCGGTATAGGATCCTTGGATCATGAACGCGGGAATCCTCGTCCCATCCAACGACTCCCACAAGAACGAATCGTAGGGGAACCGGGTCGTATCGTTCCAACTCAACTTGCTGGTCACAAAATACTTGACGCCGCACCCCACCAAAATCTGCGGCAGAGAGGCGGTATAGCCGAAGGAATCGGGCAACCAGAAGACATCGCCGCGGTAGCCGTCGAAGAGCTCGGCGGTCACCCGCCGGCCGATGAGATTCTGCCGGATGAGCGATTCTCCGCTGGGCAACATGCAGTCCGGCTCCACATAGCAGACCCCGTTGGGCTCCCATCGCCCGCTTCGCCACGCCTCACGCACCCGGGAGAAGACCGTCGGATAGTGCTCCTTGAGCGCCTCCATCTGTGCCGGCTGGGTACACACATAGACAAAGTCCTGGTCCTCTTCGATAAAGCGGCACATGTTCAAGGCGGTTCGGGCCGCCTTGCGCACCGTCTCTGAAATCGGCCAGAGCCACGCATGGTCGAGGTGGGCATAGCCGACCGAGAGGACCTGTGGAGAGAGTGTCCCGTTCTTCGCTGCCAGCAGTGGGGCGATGGCGGCCCTCACCGCTCCTGCCCCTGAGACGGGGCTTTCAACCAATGAGAGGGAATCGAGGGCATTGAGCAGCGACGTGAGGAGATATTGGTAGTGGTAGGAGAGCGGGTCGAGGGTCTTCGAGACTTGGCGCAGGGCCTTCACATCGTAATAGAGCTCATAGACATCGTCATTGCGCTTGAGCAACACGGGGGCCTTGCAGGTCAGCGGATAGTCTCTCTTGTGGATCGCCACACAGGCCTGCACCCTCCCCCCGTCGCTCGGGTGGTAGCCGGGGTAGCGGTGCCCCCCCCACGCCTGCATCACGACGGTGATCCGCTGTCCGGCAAACGCGGTCACATCGAGGCGGGGATGGAATGGATTGGTCGCACCGTAGGGAACCCCGTCGATGAAGACGAGGGTGTCCGTCTCCGTCTCGAGCTGCAGGGAGAGCACCCCTCCATCATCGGGCAGGGTGACGACACCCCGAAACCAGTGGTCGACCCACATCTCTCGGTAATCGAACGGGAGCGTGATCGCCTGCCAGGGCCCATCGGGGACGTGCTCGCCCATCGTCATCTCGCTCTGGGCATATTCGAGGTCCATCTGCTCGATGACCTGGTAGCGATGGCGAGCCAACAAGTCGAGGTACTGATCGATTCGCTTCTCGACCTTCGCCCGGATCATCCCCTCCCCTCCAGCGCTGCAAACGCATGCTCCAAGTCCTTCTTCAGGAGTTCCACATCCTCAATCCCCGCATGCAGGCGGATGAGGGAGAGGCGATCGGCGGGCACCGCATCATCGGCGAACTTCACCGCGGCGGGGAAGATCAGGCTCTCGTACCCTCCCCAACTCACCGCTCTCTTGAACAGCGTCAACGAATCGACGAACGTCTTGACCTCCTCCACGCGCTTCGTCTTCAGCCTAAAGCTGAACAGCCCGCTGCCGCCGCGCATCTGCCGCTTCGCCAACTCATACTGGGGGAAGGAGGGCAAGAAGGGGTAGAGCACCTCTTCCACCGCTGCATGCGATTCCAGCATGGTCGCGAGGGCCAATGCGTTTTCAAAATGGCGGGGCATCCGCAGGTGCAGCGTGCGCAAATTGCGCATGATGAGCCATGCGGCAAAGGGGTCGGGCACCGGCCCGAGCGGCAAGAATTGGTGTTCAAAGAGCTCTTTCATCACCGGCTTCGACGCGGCGACGACACCGCCGATGACGTCGCTGTTGCCTCCAATGTACTTCGAGGCCGAGTGAACCACGACATCGATGCCCAGAGCGAGGGGATTCTGGAAGTACGGCGTGGCCCAGGTGTTGTCGATCACGGTGCGAATCCCCCACTTCTTTGCAATGGAGGCAACCGCGGCGAGGTCCTGCAGCTTGAAGGTGAAGGTCGTCGGACTCTCGAGATAGAACAGTTTTGTATTGGGTCTCACCGCCGCCTCGAATTCCGCCGGGTCGGTCCCCTCGACATAGGTGTGCTCGATGTTGTACTTGCGCAGGTAGGTGTCAAAGAAATACCGTACCCACGAGTAGCAATCCTCCACCACCACCGCATGATCCCCGCTCTTCAGGGAGCCGAGGATCGCAAGTGACGATGCCGCCACGCCACTCGAGACGAGCTTGGCTGCACCGGCACCCTCCAAGGCTGCCAGCTTCTCCTCACAGAGGTTGACCGTCGGGTTGTTGCCCCGGGTATACAGGTAGTGGCTCTCTTCATCACTCAAGGCGTCACGAAACGCATCGTACGAGGGGAAACAGAAGATCGAGGTCTGGAAGATCGGTGGGCTTACTGCATTGAACGGGAGATCCCGTTCGCCTTGGTGCAACAAAATTTCTGTCAGGGGCAACGTGGGGTGACTGGTCATATGATGTCCTATCCTTTTACGCTTCCTTCGGTAAGGCCGGCTACGATGTAGCGTTGGCCAAATCCGAAAACAATCATCGTCGGAAGCAGGGCGATGACGATACCTGCGCTCATCACGTCCCAGCTGATGCCGGCCTTCGAGATGAACGAGTTCAGGGCGACAGGGACCGTCATCTTGTCATTGCTCATCAACAACATGACGGCCAAGAAGAGTTCATTCCATATATTGATAAAGGCAAAGCAGAAGATCGCCGCCATTCCCGGTCGTGTGATGGGCAGGATCACCCGCCACAGCGACTGGAACATCGAACAGCCATCAATCCGGGCCGCCTCCTCCAAACTGGTGGGGATTCGATCGAAGAATCCCTTGCTCATGATGGTCGAGAATGCAACGACGGTCGCCACATAGACGAGCATCAGGGCACCCGTACGGTCGACCCACCCCAACTTGGTGAACATCGTGAAGATGGGGACCATGATGATGAAGGTCGGGATGGTCTGGGTGAAGTAGAGCACGAGTTGCAAGATCCCCTTTGTCCGCTTGACCGGGTAGCGGGAGAGCGAGAATCCACTGAAGATCGATACCGCCATCGCCAGCAGTGATGAGATGAGCGTGATGACCAATGAATTGCGGAAATAGGTCGAGAAGTTCGAGAAGGAGAAGAGCTTGCGGTAGCTTGCCAGCGAGGCTTTGCTCGGCAGGTATTGCAGCGGCATCGTATAGATCTCCTTCGGCCCCTTGAGGCTGGTGATGAAGATCCAGTAGAGGGGAAAGATCGCACCGAGCAGGTAGAGGGCCAAGAGAATGAACCTCACGATCGGGTACGGTGATCGTCGCTTCATAAGAGCTCCTCCTTCGAATCTTCCACAATCTTGAGATAGAGGATCGCGTACACGAAGAGCAGGACCATGATGATGACGCCGATGGCCGAACCTTGGCCGTAGTCGTACTCCTTGAAGACCTTGTTGATCATCTGCGTGGCGAGGATGTTGGTACGGTTGACCGGCCCCCCATTGGTCATCGCATAGATCAAGTCGGGGAAATTGACGATCCACATCGTGCGCAGCAGGATCGTTGAGACGATGGTCGGCTTGATGTACGGCACGGTCACCGAGACGAACTTGCGCACCGAGCCCGCCCCATCGAGAACCGCCGCCTCGTAGAGCTCGTTGGGCACCGATTGCAGGGCGGCGAGCAGCATGATGCCGAAGAACGGCACGCCATACCAGATATTCGGGATGATGACGCTCATCATCGCCAGGCGCGGGTTGGAGAGGAACCCGATCGGTTGCTTCAATATGCCGATACGGATCAGGAGGTCGTTGACAAGCCCGGCTTGTCCGTTGAAGAGCCACGCCCAGGTCAACCCGATGGCAAACCCGCTGAGGGCCCAACCGTAGAAGACGAAGGCGGTGTACAGCCCACGGCCGGCGAACGGCTTGCGCAGCAACAACGCCAAGCCAAAGCCCAGGACGAACTGGAAGATGAGCGAACCAAAGAGCCAGACAACGGTGTTGAGCAAGATCTGGGCGAAGCTGATGTTCTTGTCGGTGATGACCGCTTTGAAGTTGTCCAACCCATTGAAGCGCAAGGTGGAGAGATCGAAGAGATTGTAGTGCTGGAAGGCCATCACGGCTCCCCTGGCCACCGGTATGTAGATGAACAACAACAAGAACAGCAGTGCGGGAACCAACATCCAACGATAGTGGTTCTTCTCCATCATCACCCCCTGCAGGTATAAACTTCCGGGGCGCGAGGCACCCCGGAAAAAGATGGTGCGAGTATGTCTACTTCCAATAATCTTCCCAGCTCTTGATCGCCTGGTCAACGGTGGTGTTCCCCAACAGCAGCGACTGCATCGTCTGCTCCTGTACCTGTGCCCAGCCAGGGTATTTCGGGCTGTCCAGCGGATACTTCACGAAGACGTAATTGTCGGGATCCGACATCTCCGTCTCCCAGGACTTATACACGCCACTGGAGAAGAACGGGTCGTTGGCGTACGTCGAGGTGTGTACCGGAAGCGGTCCGTAGACCTTGCAGAAGTCGGCGTTGTTCTCTGCGTTGATCATGAATGAGATGAAATCCCACGCAAGATCGGGGTGTTTGCTCGTCGTCGGAATCCCCAGGCCGGCGAAGCCGTAATCGAGGTATGTCTTGCCGCTGGCGCCGATCGGCATCGGGATGACCGTATAGAGCTCCGGATCGAGCGCATCGGCAACCATACCGACGGTATCGGGGTCCTGGACGAGGAACGGGGTGCTTCCGCTGATGAAGGCGTTGACCTGTTCGCTGAAGCCCCAGTTCACTCCGTCGGAGGGAACGGCATGCTTGTACAGGTCCACATAGGCGGCGACAGCCTTCCGGGCTTCCGGGGTGGAGAAGGCAAACCGTCCATCCTCAGTCTGGTAAATATTGTCTGCTGAGATGTTCGGCACGTCGCTGAGGATCAGGATGTCGGAGATTTTGAACGAGCTGCCCTTGCCCCTGAAGCCGAAGCCGTACTGGTTGCGATCCTTGCCCGTAATCGCCTTTGACATTGCATACAGTTCGTCGGTGGTCTTCGGCATGGTGGTGAACCCATACTTGGCGAGCACATCGGTGCGGACGAACAGGCCCTTCACGTAGAAGAACTGCGGGAGCAGGTACGGGGTGTCGTCAACGGTGTTTGCCGCCGCGATGGTCAGCGGAAGCAAATCGTCCCCCTCATCCCAAGCGGCCAGATACGGGGTCAGATCGACCAGCTTCTTGTTGTTGACGAACTGCTTGACCGTATGGTCACGCACCTCGATGATGTCCAGCTCCTGATTGCTGTTGAGCATCAGGGTGAGCTTGTTGTCGGACTGCTCATACGGTGGGCTGACAAGATTGATCTTCACATTGGGATTGCGCGCCTCATACTTGGCGATCAGCTCCATGATCTGCGCAGTACGAGACGGACTGGTTATCGTCTCGACGAAGGTCAAGTTCACCGGTCCCGCTGCCTCCTTGGTCCCGGCTGCGAAGACCGGAGAGAGAAGAAGCAGTACTAGGACAAGAACGAATAGAACGGTAATGCGATTCTTCATTTTCTACACTCCTACTGTGGTATAACCAAACAACTATTTGGTATTACCAATTATCCCATCCCCTGAGTCTGCTGTCAACAAAATTCAATACTTCACAGCGGGTGCGCCCTCCTCTGAACCCTGAGCTGTCTCATCGATCAACAGCGTCCTGATGATCTTGCTCTCAAGGGGGCGGTCGACGACCGGCGCCATGATCGTGGGATTGTGGATCAGCGGTCCGTCGTAGTGGATGGCATCGAGGCCGGCGCGTACCGCCTTCCAGTCGATGCTCCCCTCTCCCACCCGCCCTTGGTGCTCCTCGCGTACGTGGATCGTCTTCAGGTAGACGCCTGCCCGTATGATTGCCTCTTCGAGGTTCTCTTTCTCGCGCATCATGTGGTACGTATCCAGATCGATGCCGACACTGCTGTGGTTCACCGCCTGCACGAAGTCCAGCGCACTCTCTGTGGTGGGCAGGAGGAAGTGTTCGCCTCTGTTGATGGGCTTGATGTTCAACAGCACGTCCTCGTCCTCTGCCGCCCACGCGAGGCTCCGCACCGACTTGACCGCCTGAGAGAGGAGGAGCGGGCGTTGTCCGGCACGCTCCCACGCCGGGGGGAAGCTGGCGTAGAAGGCCCCGTTGAGTGAACCGCCCCCCATCGCTCCGATGATCTTGATCACCTGCGTTGCCCGTTGGACCGCACTCCTGCGGCGCTCCTCATCCAGTGAGGCGAGGTCGCCCTCCTTGTCCGGGGACCAGGTATAGCTGAGGTCCATGCGGTGAGTACGTGCCTCAAAGCCGATGCGGGTACGGGACAGGACGGTGCTCTCTGACAACGCCCACGCATCAAGCTCGATTTGATCATACCCGAGCTCTCGGGCCCGGGCGATGAAGTCGGCCGCATCGTAGGGCAGGTATCCCCACCGCTTGTAGTGAATACCGACGCTTCTCATGCAAAGCCACCTGGATATAGGGTAGCAGAGCAGGAGGGTGGGCGCTAGCCTCTCATCACCCCGGCAGAGCATCCTTGGGCAATACGGCGGCTGGTCGTCCTCTCTTCAGGCGGTAGCCATTTTTCATACAACTCTGTTTGCGTCCGTTCCATTGATGATTGCAACCGCGTTGTGGAGCGCACGCATCCCCATCACAATGGTAGTTTCTTTTGTATTGCCCGAAAGATGAGGGGTGATAATGATGTTCTCCAAGCCAAAAAGCGGACTTTCATAGGTAGGTTCTTTGGCCAGTACATCAATTGCCGCAAAAGCGATTATCTTCTGTTGCAACGCATCGTACAAATCTCCCTCATCGATAAGATCGCCTCGGGCGGTATTGATGAGGATTGCACTGCGCTTCATAGCGGCCAAGGTCTTATGATTGATCAGATGGTACGTTGCCTCATTGCACGGGAGATGCAAGGTGATGATATCGGCCTGTTCGAGAATTTCCTCAATGCTCCTATTTTGCACACGATGCTCAGCGGCAAAGGCAGCATCAAAGAACGGATCATACGCCAAGTAGTTCAAGCCAAATCCTTGCGAGTAGGCGATGACCTGCTTGCCGATGCTCCCCATTCCGATCACGCCGAGGGTTTTCCCTCGTATCAAGGATCCTTCGGGACGTTTCCATCGCCCCGAGACAACGCTGTGATGGGCGTTCGGGATGTTTCGCATGGCAGCAAACATCAACCCAATAGTTGCCTCCGCCACCGCTTGGGCATTCGCCCCGGGAGTGTTGCAGACAGCAATTCGGGCAGCTTTGGCAGCCTCCAAATCGATACTGTCCACCCCTACCCCATGCTTTGACAACACCTTCAGAGACGTGGGAGCACGGCTCAACATCTCAGCGGTGATCTTCTCCACCCCGCAAATGACTGCATCACAATCAACCCACAGCTCTTCGACTTCCTCTTGCAGAAGGGGACGTCCGTACGGATTGAGCACAACCGTTGAAAAGGTCTTTCTCGCTTCGTCGTGAATCATCGAATATTCAGGGTTACTTACGGAGACCGCTCCAATCAATAGCTTCATTGTCTACACTGCTCCATTCTACCACTCAGCGAACGTACCGTCCTCATTTCTCCAAGAGGGATTACTCCAGACCAAGCCCTCTTTTGCTACGGTCTTCACCATCTCCTCGTCAATGTCGAGGCCCAGTCCAGGTCCTTTGGGAATCTCCAAGAATCCGTCGGAGAAGGCGAAGATTTCCCTGTTCTTCACGAAGTCCAAGATATCAAATCCTCGGTTATAGTGGATTCCCAGGCTCTGTTCTTGGATGAAGACGTTTGGCGAACAAGCATCGACTTGGATGGTGGCGGCCAGAGAGATCGGTCCATACGGAGCGTGCGGCGCTCCTGCAATATCAAATGCTTCGGCCATCGCCAGAATCTTGCGCAACTCCAAGATTCCACCGGTTAGGGCGACATCGGGTTGGATGATATCCACCAAGCCCTCGGTGAGGGTTCTTTTGAAGCCCCAGCGGGTGATCAGGCGTTCGCCTGCAGCAAGCGGGGTACTCGTATATTGGGCCACCTTTTTGAACGCTTCTTCGTTCTCAGGAAGCACAACCTCCTCAAGGAACATCAGATTATACGGAGAGAGCGCATCAGCGAGCACCTTTGCCATCGGCATATGTACTCTGCCGTGGAAATCTACCGCGATGCCGAACCCGTCTGGGGTCACCTCCTTGATGGCTTCTATCCGGTCGGTGACCGCCTTCACCTTCGCATATGAGTCTATGTAATGCATCTCTTCGGTTGCATTCATCTTCACAGCAGAAAAGCCCATCTTCACTCGTTCTTGAGCATTCTGTGCAACATCCGCGGGGCGATCGCCGCCAATCCACGAATAGACCCTGAGACGATCCCTGACCACTCCACCGAGCAACTCATAGATCGGTACTCCGAGTGCTTTTCCTTTGATGTCCCACAACGCCGTCTCAATGCCTGAGACGATGGTGCCATTGATCGGTCCGCCTCGAAAGAAGGTGCGGTACAGTTCATGCCAGAGGCGTTCAATCTCAAAGGGGTTTCGCCCGATAATCCGGTTACCCATCTCCACGGCACCGGCTGCCACCGTCTCAGTCTTTGTGCCGGATATCATCTCTCCCCACCCGGATATTCCCTCGTCCGTGTCGATTTTAACGAATATCCAGCGTGGCTTGACTGTATACACAGAAATATCAGTTATCTTCATCATCGCCCCTCAATGCTTCCACATACGCTTTGGCAATGGCAGTAATCTCGTCAAACCGTCCTTCATTGATCAGATGCAGACTTACCAGGTTTCCCCCTACCCCGACACCGACTGCTCCCGCTTTGATGAAAGCAGCGCAATTCTCAACAGTGATCCCCCCTACTGCCGTGAGGGGGATATGCTGCAGAGGAGCTTTGATGGCCTTGAGATATCCCGGCCCTAGGATTCCAGCGGGAAACATCTTCACGATGTCGGCGCCACAGGCATGGGCATACGCCACCTCGGTAGCGGTCAGAGCTCCGGGAATTGAGATTTTCCCCAACCTCTTGGTTTCCCGTACCACGTTCTCATCAACATTGGGAGAGATGATATACTCGGCGCCGGCCTCGATGGCACGGCGCACCTGTTCAACATTCATTACCGTGCCGGCACCGACACACACGTGGGGGCACTCTTGGCGAAGCTGCCGTATCGATGCAAGGGTCTCCTCCGTCCCCTCCACTGAAGATTGGTCGAAGGTGACTTCAATGCAGATCATTCCCCCCTTCACCATCGCATTCGCCAAATCAACGATCTTCGTGCTCTCCACCCCGCGTACAATGGCAATGATCTTTTGCTCCATCAAGGTGTTCAATACATCAAGGCTCACTCCATCCCTCCTTTACGAATAGAGGTGGCATGCTACGAAATGCCCACTCGTTACCTCCGTCGATACCGGATCCTGCTGGGTACAGATCGGCATCCGATGCTGGCATCGTGGTGCAAACCGGCACCCTGCCGGCGGGTTGATGGGTGATGACACCTCCCCCTTGATAATGATGCGTTCCTTATTTGCACCTACCTTGGCCACTGGGATGGCACTGAAGAGTGATTGGGTGTACGGATGCTTCGGATTTCTGAAGATCTCCTCGGTGTGGGCTTGTTCAACGTTCTGCCCGAGATACATCACCAGAACCTCATCTGAAATGTGGTTTACAACCCCGAGGTTGTGGGTGATGAACACATAGGTCAATCCCATCTCCTCCTGCAAATCCTTCAGCAAATTGAGGATCTGTGCTTGGATCGAGACGTCAAGGGCAGAGACAGGCTCATCGCAGACGATGAGTTTGGGGTTTACCGCCAGCGCTCGGGCAATTCCTATACGCTGTCTTCTTCCGCCATCAAGTTCATGAGGGTAGCTGTTATACAATCGCTCGGCCAACCCGACGATATCCATCAACTCCAATACACGTTTTTGGATTTCGGTCTCGGTGCTATGTATTTTTTGTACCCGCACCCCTTCGGCGATTGTCTGCATGACCGTGTTTCTCGGGTTCAAAGAAGAGAAGGGATCTTGGAAGATGATCTGCATGTCCAAACGTTTCGCCCGGAGCTGTCGTGTCTTCATCTGGGCGACATTCTCTCCATCGAACCATATTTCTCCGGTGGTCGGTTCAATGAGGCGAAGGATGCACCGACCGGTCGTCGACTTACCACAGCCGGACTCACCGACGATTCCCAGTGTCTTGCCATGATCGATGGTGAAGGAGATATCATCTACCGCATGCAACAACCCTCGGGGAGTCTTAAAATATTTCCTGAGGTTTCGTACATCAAGGATTGGTTGCTCCATATCAGTCGATCTCCTTTCTGTCTATGACGAAATTTTTCTCGGCATATCGTGAACACAGGGCAAAGTGACTCTCACTGAACCCTATCTCGGTCTGCCTGGTGTTGATGCATGCCTCTGTTGCATATGAGCATCGTGGGGCAAATGTACAGCCCAGGGGCAATTGAGTGGGATCGGGCATCAAACCGGGAATCGGACGGAGGCGCGCAGTACGATCCTCAATGCTGGGAAGGGAATTGAAGAGCCCTTCGGTATACGGGTGTTTGGTGTGGTTGAAGACATCCTCCAAGGTCCCTCGCTCAACAATACGCCCGGCATACATGACCGCCACCTCATCACACACTTGGGCGACCACACCCAAATCGTGGGTGATGAAGATCATCGAGGTATTGAACTGCTCCTTGAGCTTGAGCATCAGATCAAGTACCTGAGCTTGAATGGTGACATCCAAGGCGGTGGTCGGTTCGTCGGCCAACAAAAGCCTCGAATTACAGGCAAGGGCAATGGCAATGACCACGCGCTGTTTCATGCCGCCTGAGAACTGGTGGGGATATTCGTCGGCCCGCTCAGCCGCTATTCCAACGGTCTCCAGCATCTGGATGGCCCGCTCCCGTGCCTCCACTTTCGAACTTGTCTCATGGATGAGGATACTCTCCATGACCTGGTCGACAACGGTAAGCACAGGATTGAGCGACGTCATCGGATCTTGGAAAATCATCGCGACATCCTTGCCCCTGACCCGTTCAAGCTCAGCAATATTCATCGCCAATATATTCTTTCCATTCAGCAAGATTTCTCCGCTCTTGATTTTGCCTGGAGGGAAGGGAATAAGGTTCAGTATTGAGAGTGCGGTCGTTGTCTTTCCAGCTCCGGTCTCTCCAACCAAGCCGAGGACTTTTCCCTCTCTCAGGTCAAGTGAAAGGTTGTTGACCGCCTCAACGACCTCTCCATCAACCTCATAATGGACAGTGAGGTCTTTGATACTCAAAACTATATCGTTTTGCTGCTTCGTTCCATTCACGAGAGCGCCTCCTTGCTCCTAGTGTTTTAGTTTGGGATCCAGTGAGTCACGGAGGCCGTCACCGACAAGGTTGAATGCCAACACAGTGATCATGATCGCCAGGCCCGGGTAGAGGCACATATAGCTATACCCCATGATATATTCCTTCCCAGCAGTCAACAATGCTCCCCATTCCGGGGTTGGGGGCTTGATGCCAAGCCCAAGGAAACTCAGTGACGAGGATGAAATAATCGCACTGGCTATCCGCAAGGTAACTTGCACGATGATCGGTGAAAGGCAGTTGGGGAGGACGTGTCGAAAGACAATGTAGAGATCGCTCTTTCCCAACGCTTTTACCGCCTCTATGTACTCCTCGTTCTTTACGGTAAGTACAGAGGCACGGGTAACTCTGATAAACAGCGGCACGGATGATATCCCGACCGCCAACATGAGATTGAAAGTTGTCCGCCCCAATAGGGATACGATGGCGATCGCCATGAGAATTGTTGGAATCGCTGAGAAAATATCGGTCAGACGCATCACGATGCTTTCGACTTTCCCTCCAACATAGCCCGCCACTGCTCCGATAGGAATTCCAATCACCGCAGAGACAACGACCGCGACGAATCCAATGGTCAAGGAGAAACGGGTTGCATAGAGGGTCCGCCAAAAGATGTCACGCCCCATTTCGTCCGTCCCGAACCAGTGTGCTCGACTGGGGTGTTGCAAACGATCAGCAACAACAATCGTCGATACCTTCTCCTCAGGAATCCACAACCCTTCGGTCAATGCGATGCCGATAAGAATGATGAGGACGAACAGGCCGATCATCGCACCCTTGTTCTTCTTGAACCGGCCCCACACTTCAACCCACTGGCTCTTTTTCTTGGTAAACGTACCAGTATCGATACTTGCACCCACGGTCTTTGTCATACTACTGCTCCTTGGGTGGTGATTTGTTGTTTCTTCCCCCGTTTTCTTCTTCCGGTTGTATATTGTGCGCGAAGACGTGGGTCGACAACCGCATAGAGAATGTCAACGAAGAGCTGGATGACAGCTACCAACACTGCTGTCATGATGAGACAGCCGGTCACCGTGATGGTATCACGCTGGTTCACTGCCTCGATGATGAGGCGGCCCACCCCAGGATAGGAGAAGACGTTCTCCGTCACCACGGCCCCTCCGAGGGCCTTGCCGAGCTCGGTCCCGATGATGGTGATGATGGGGATCAGGGCATTTCGCAGGCCATGTTTACGGATCACCACCTTTTCTGGCACTCCTTTTGCTCTGGCTGTCCTCAGGTAGTCCTGACGGATGACATCAAGCATGCTGGATCGCGTGGTCCGGGTCATGGTGGCCATCAGGCCTGTACCCAAGGTGATGGCAGGCAAGACCAAGCTCTTCCATCCCGCCAGATTGCCTCCTGAGGGAAACCAATGCAGTTTTTGAGAAAACAGGACGGCCAGCATCAGGCCCAGCCAATAGTTGGGCATCGATAATCCCAGCAACGCCAAAACCATCGATCCATTGTCTATCAGAGTCCCGTGAGAACGGGCAGCCTTTATTCCCAATGGTATCGAGAGAACAATCGCCACAAGAATGGAGGCTCCAGCCAATTTCAATGTTGCAGGAAGCCGTTGCAAATAGAGCTCGAGGACCGGCCGCTTGTATATAAAGGACTTGCCGAGATTGCCTCGCACCAAGCCTTTCATATAGTTCCCATACCGATAGAGCACTGACCGATCATAGCCATATTCATGCATCAGCTCAGCCATCTGCTGCGGGGTATAGTCATCACCGATGAGCTGTAACACATTCCCTTCGGCACTATCGGTCATGACGAAGACCAACAATGAGACCCCTAGGATGATCGGTATCAGCAATAAAACACGTCGTAAAATGTATTTATGCATATTGTCATTCCGAATAATTGACGAAGCGAATTGCATGGGGTGCCCCCGGCGTTTGGCAGAAAGCCACCAAAGCCAAGGGGCATCCCATCAGTAAGCGACCGCGAACAGTGCTATTTCCTCACCGTTGCATAGGCAAACTCAGGATATCCGTCGTTTGACCAGACAACACCCTCAACACCCTTCCGCTGCGCCCCATCACGTGATCCGTAGTACGCCGGGACGTAGATTGCATTGTCATGGATGTAGACCTGCAGATCCTGGTACATGCGGGCACGCTCAGCGTCGTTGGTGATCGCCGCTGCTTTGGTGATCAAGTTGGTGACATAGTCATCGTTGAGGAGCGCTCGGTTGTTACCGGAGAACGGAAGGAACATGCGGTTCACTGCCGACGCCCAGTCCTCAAGCGGAACGTTGTACTGGATGATGTCGAAGTTGGGGTTGTTCCAGTCTGTCTTGGCTTTGATGCCTGCAGAGTCGGTTTCCTCGATATCAACATCAAGACCGATGGCCTTACATGCCTGCTGGACGACCAGACACATCGACATGTTGATCGCCTTTGTGGTGTTGCCCGTAATGGTCAACTTGCCAATGGGTCCACCGTTGAGCGCCTCGGCCTTTTTGACCAGAGCTCTGGCTTCCTCAAGGTTATAACTGAGGTCAACCTTAAATGCTGAAGTGGGAGCCCTGAAGGCCGTGTTTGCACCCCAGAAACTACCATCAGCCTCAACCGCGTTGAGGTCACCGGACGTGGCGATGATGTCAGCAAGGTTCAATGCACGGGCAATCGCCTGCCGAAGATAGATGTTCTTTGCACCTTTTCCGTTGATCATGTTGAACCCAACGTAGTACAGCTTGGCCGGACCGACGCCGGTGCCGGAGTGGTACTCGAGGCGGGGGTCGTTCTTGATCTTATCGACGTCTGCTGCGTTCGGCTCCATGATTGCCTGCACCTCATCGTTCTGCAGAGCGATCAGACGGGAGGAGGCGCTGGAGATATAGCGCAGGGTCAGCTGTTTGGTGATCGGCTTCTTTCCCCAGTACTCTTCGTTGCGAACAAACTTGTAGGTATCGCCCATCAAGGTGCCCTTCATATCGTACTTCCATGGGCCAGTTCCGATGGCGGTTCCGTTGTCGGGATCAGCCAGGACACTCGCCTTGTTCAGGACTCCGGCATACAGCGTGTTGGAAAGTTTGCTGAAATAGTCAGCATCACCGTTCTTGAGGTATACCTCGATTGTATAGTCATCGATGATGACAGCGTGATCGAAGGCACTCTTCACGTTGGAGTTTGCTCCCTTGTTGCTCAAGGTGTACTCTACGTCCTCAGCGGTGAACGGGTTTCCGTTGTGGAATTTGACTCCTTGGCGCAACTCCATGCGGAAAGCGGTTGCGGTATCATCAATCCACTCCCACTTGACAGCCAAGCTTGGTTCAAATTCCTTGGTTACCTTGTTGTAGCGAATCAACTCGTCATAGACCAAGTCGTTCACAATTGGAGCATCGTTGTCTCCGGGGTGAAGCGTAACAGGCATGGTGTTGATAGCGGCGACAAAGTGGTCTCTGTAGCCAGAATCGCCCGATGCATCACTACTTTCTTTGGCTCCCCCGGCGAAGACAAGGGACGCTACGAAAAGCATCAACAAAGGCACAAGAAATCGCTTTTTCATTCTGTTCTCCTTACTATGGAATCATTTTTATACGGGATTGTTTTTGAAAACGCTCCTCTCCTGTATATATTCCACGTTCTTCCAGTATATCCGGTTTTTTTCATATGTGAAGAGGTAAAA
>LVAP01000040.1:0-2451 GCA_001603025.1 Clostridiales bacterium Firm_10
TTTCGAGGTTCTCTTTGTAAGCCGAGGCGGCAAGGGTGGTGAGGGTATTGTCGGTTTCGATTGCAGAGGCGATGCCGCTGTATGTCCAGGTGCCGGGCAGGCTTACGGTCACGGCCTGGGAGATGACGGTTCCGAGTACGGACTCAAGGATGTTGCCGGCAGCGGAGTTCTCCTTGTTTTCGGAGTTGCCGCCGAAAATCTTACCGAGCGATCCGAGGATTCCGCTCTGGGCGTTGGCTGCAGATGCGACGAGCATCAGGGCCATGATGGTGGTTAAGATCTTTTTCATTGTGTATCGGGTTAGTCGTTAAGTGTTTCGTTTTCTTCCTCGTTCCAACCCTGGGCGCGGAGCGGAAGCTCGACTCCTTCCGGAGTTACGAGCACCGTCCCTACCTCGGGAAGAGCAAGGTGTCCGATGATGTCGAAGGACTGGAATTCGCGGCGGAACTTCTCCATGAAAAGGAGCGGAACAACGTACAGAATCTGAAAGTCCTCCCCACCATTCATTGCAGCAGAAACAGGGTCCAGGTCCAGTTTTCTCCCCAGTTCGAAGGAGTTTCCCTCAAAGGGGATCCTGTCGGCGTAAACCTTGGCTCCGAGGCCGGTTTTGGCGGCGACTTTCTTCACCGCATCGGCCAGGCCGTCGGAGATGAGGCAGCCCTCGGAAGGGATGATTTCGGTTTCTTCGAGCCGGGCTACTATGCCGGGGTCGAGCTCGGGTTTGAGGTAGGCTGCGACCTGCATCTTGTACTGCTCGAGTTCCTTGCGGTCGGACTCTCCCTTGTCGAAACGGGCGAGCTCGCGCTCCATCACCTGCATTCCGAGATAAGCGGCGCCGAGGCGGCCGGTTACCACGAGCAGGTCCTTGGTCTTTGCCTTGGGGCGGCGGACTTCGGTGAGCTTGAGGCGGGAGCCTTCGGCGGTGGCGCTGATGCAGAGTCCGTTCCTGGAGGGTTTGAGGTCGAGGGATACGTTCTTGTATCCGTGCTCCTTGGCAGCGGCGGTGATTCCGCTCCAGACCTCTTCGATCTGGGGATAGTCGAGCTTGGCGCTGACGCCGAGCACTACGGACAGCGTTTCGGGGTGGCGGAGTTGGGAGTAAAGCTCTCCCGTGACCGCCGTGACGGCTTTGTAGCCGAGGTGTTTCAGGGGGAAGTAAACGAGATTGAAGTCCACGCCTTCGAGGAGTACCCTGTGGGCCATGGGCTCCGTCTGCTTAAAGGGAGAGCCCTCATACAGTCGTCTGAGGGCCTCCTTCTTTCCTATATCTGCAAAACTTGTCATTCTGACTCTGAATCTACAGCTTCCGCAGCAGGTTGCTGAGCGACACCTTCTTGTCGATCATGGCATGGAGGTCTTCGATCTTCACGCGCTCCTGGCTCATCGTGTCGCGGTCGCGCACGGTCACGCAGCCGTCTTCGAGGGTCTGATGGTCGACGGTGATGCAGAAGGGAGTTCCGATGGCATCCTGGCGGCGATAGCGCTTGCCGATGCTGTCTTTCTCTTCATACTGGCAGTTGAAGTCGTATTTGAGATCGTCCATGATCTTCTGTGCGATCTCCGGCAGGCCGTCCTTCTTTACGAGAGGGAGTATTGCAGCCTTGACAGGTGCGAGGGGTGCCGGGATGCTGAGAACCACGCGGCTCTCGCCGTTTTCGAGCTGCTCCTGCTTGTAGGAGTGGCTGAGCACTGTGAGGAACATACGGTCGACGCCGATGGAGGTCTCCACGCAGTAGGGAACGTAGCTTTCGCCGGTCTCGGGATCGAAGTAGGTGAGCTTCTTTCCGCTAAGCTGCTGATGGTTGCCGAGGTCGAAGTCGGTACGGGAGTGGATGCCTTCGAGCTCCTTGAATCCGAAGGGGAAGTTGAACTCGATATCGGTGGCCGCATTGGCGTAGTGGGCCAGTTTCTCGTGGTCGTGGAAGCGGTAGTTGTCGTCACCCATACCGAGGGACTTGTGCCACTTCATACGGGTTTCTTTCCACTTCTTGAACCATTCCATCTCGGTGCCGGGCTTGCAGAAGAATTCCATTTCCATCTGCTCGAACTCACGCATGCGGAAGATGAACTGGCGGGCGACTACCTCGTTGCGGAAGGCCTTGCCGATCTGGGCGATTCCGAAGGGAATCTTCATGCGGCCGGTCTTCTGGACGTTGATGTAGTCCACGAAGATGCCCTGGGCGGTCTCGGGGCGGAGATATACGGTGTTGGCGCCTTCGCCGGTGGAACCGAACTGGGTGCTGAACATCAGGTTGAACTGGCGTACATCGGTCCAGTTCTTGGTGCCGGAGATGGGGCAGACGATGTTGCAGTCGAGGATGATCTGCTTATATTCTTCGAGGTCGTTGGCGTTCTCGGCCTTGACGTAGCGGTTATGAACCTCTTCGTAGTGGGCTTTTTCGCGGAGGACGTTGGGGTTGGTCTCGCGGAATTTGGCCTCGTCGAAGGACT
>LVAP01000040.1:2502-2681 GCA_001603025.1 Clostridiales bacterium Firm_10
CGGTAGCGCTTCTTGGAATCACGGTTGTCGATGAGGGGGTCGTTGAATGCTGCGACGTGTCCGGATGCGATCCAGGTGCTGGGGTGCATGAAGATGGCCGCATCGATGCCGACTATATTTTCGTTCAGGCGCACCATGGCCTGCCACCAGTAATTCTTGATGTTGTTCTTGAGTTCCAC
>LVAP01000041.1 GCA_001603025.1 Clostridiales bacterium Firm_10
CCTGAACGCCCCGCGCCCGCTTCCCGGCAGGCGCGGGGGTATTTTTATTCCGCCCTTTCCTCGATGGGCATCCACAGCTCGATGTAGCGCTCCCGCCGCCTCTCCCCGCCGTACCAGTGATACACGGTGATCTCCGGCGCGTCGGAAAGCTGATAGCCGCTGGAAGGCAGCCATTCGGAAACGATCCGCGCCCTCAGGTCGAGAAAGGTTTCCGTCGGATAGCCGCACCGTTCCGTCTCGAAGACGGCGCAGGTGTGCGCGGGAATCGCAATGTCCTGAAAGAGCGCGGCGTATTCCGGACCCAGCGAAAATTCAGAGGCCATGTCCGCGCGGGCCTTATCGGACAGGAACCGGCCGAGAAAGAAATCAAAGCCGTCGTCGTTCACGTTCATCACCACACTGGCCGAGCTGGAAGCGTTTTCAAATGTGTCCACGCCCTGGAGCAGATACTGCTGCGGCCGGGTGCGCATGGTGAAATCCGCCTCCTGCTTCAGGCGGCCGCCAGGCGCGCCCTCAAAGCGCCTGCCATAGCCGGTGAGGATCATCTCCGGTTTGTTCTCAATTCTGTAATTCATGCTGCTTCCCCCTTCAAGCGATACTTTGACGGACAGGCGGGAAAAGGACTTCAGCGTCGCGCCGCCGCGGGCCTGAGAGGGCGTAACGCCGTGGAATTTCTGGAAGGCGCGAGCGAAACTGTCGGGGCTGTCGTAGCCGTATTTCATCGCCACGTCAATGACCCGCGCGCCGCCGCTCTGCAGCTCCTGACCAGCCAGCGAAAGCCGACGATTGCGGATATACTCGCCCAGCGTCCAGCCGCACAGGATGCTGAACACCCGCTGGAAGTGATAGCCCGACGAGAACGCCTCCCGGGCGATGTCGTCATAGTTCAGCGGCTCGTCGATATGGATTTCGATGTAGTCTATGGCCCGCTGAATGCCCGTCGTCCAGTCCATGTCTTTCCCTCCTGTCCGGATATATCATATCAGAGAAGGCAGAAAAAATCCCGACATTCCGTGCGAAGGAAGGTCGGGACAGCCGTCATACGATATCGAATTCGTCGAACACACGCCCCTCGAACCCATAGCCGCCCGGCTCCATGCTGGCCTGGTAAGCCCGGGCCCGCAGGCGGCCGCCGCCGCAGGAAATGACCAGGTAGGATCGGAAATCGTGCTGCTGGTTCACAGGATAGATGCCGGAGGGATTCACCTTGCCGTCGGGCTTGCCGTACTTCACGCCCATGTAGGCCGCCTCGATGTAATGCACGCCGTCGATCAGGTAGCGCTCGTACACGTGGCTGTGGCCGTAGTTCACCGCGTTTACGCCGGTCTGGACAAACAGCGGGTGCAGGAAGCCGCCGGCGTTGTCCACAGGATAGGTCACGCGGGAGGGATCGGCGGGATCGGGCACCGGCTGGCAGAGCAGCGGCTGGGTGTCGTCGCCGCGGTTCATCATGTGCCAGTGCATCACGATCCATTTGAACCGGCTCTTCGAAGCCCGCAGGTCCTCCGCCAGCCATTGGCCCTGCGCGCTGTCCGGGCCGGGCGCGCCGCCGCGCAGGATGGTGCCGGGCGCCTCGAAGGGACTCCAGGGATTGCAGCGCACCACCATGAGGGAGCAGATGTGCATGTCGGCGTAATCCAGAGAATACCAGTGCTTTCCGCTCCAGCCATACTGCCCGTCGGGGTAATAGGCGCGCCAGATCTGCATATAGATGCGCCAGGAATAGCGATCGAACTCCAGCGTCCACTGCCGGTTGCCTTCCACACGGTTGTCGTCGGTCTCGTGGTTGCCCGGGCAGGGAAACACCGGCATGTACTGCATCAGCCGGATGCCGCCGTCGTCGCGCTGCATGATGTCGAAGAACGACATGCCCACCATCTTCTCCGGCTGCCACGCGCCGGGCACGGTGAACCAGTCGCCCGCGTGCCAGGCCACGTTGATCATATCGCCGGCGTAGAGGATGAAGTCCAGCGGATGCCGGCCCAGCTGGTGGATGGTGTGGTCGCAGGGCTTAAACAGCTGCAGGTCGCTCATCAGCCCGAAGGAGAAGGGTTCCCCCGCCGCGGGCGCGGTGCGGAAGTCGTAAACATCGCCCTGCGCGCAGCCGCCCCGGGCGTCAAAAACCGTCACGCGGTAGTAAACGCGCTGGCCGCGGCCGAGGCCGGCCAGGTGAAATACGAACTGGCTGACCGGCAGCTCCGGGTTGTTCTCCGGCACGGGATCGTAGCCGTCGCCCCGGGCGGGCGTGCGCAGGCCGCGGATCTCAAACCGCCCGCCCTCCAGCAAAGCGCCCAGCGCGGGCGTCGGGCCGTATTCCACAATCGCGCGGGCGATGTCCGGCCGGCCAAGGATGGCCACGTCCATCTCGCGGTCGGGATGAAGCGTCATCAGGTACGGCTTGGTGTAAGCCAGGTCAAGAAACTGCATGAAAACTCCGCTCCTTTATCGCCGCAGAGGCGGAGAGGCAAACCGCCCCTCCGCCCCGCGCCTCATCCGTTTTGTCAGCCGATTTCGCTGCCCGGGGCGACGTCGCCGTCCACGGTCAGCAGCCGCACGCGGCCGTCCGGGTCTTCAGCGCACAGCAGCATGCCCTCGGACACCTGGCCCGCCATCTTGCGCGGCGCGAAGTTGTTCACCAGCACCACCGTCTTGCCCACCATTTCCTCGGGGCTGTAGAACCTGGCGATGCCGCTGCACACGGTCTTGGTCCGGCCGTTTCCGATGTCCAGCGTCTCCTTGAGCAGCTTATCGCTCTTTTCAACCTTCTCGCAGGCGATCACCTTCGCGGCCACCAGTTTGATCTTCATGAAGTCGTCGAAGGTGGCGATGCCGTCTCCGGCGGGGGTTTCCGCCTTCTTTTCGGCCTTTTCGGCGGTCTTTTCCGCCTTCTTCTCCTGCTTGGCTTCTTTCTTTTCTTCCTTCTTCCCGGCCTTGTCATCGCCGCCGTTCAGCGCTTCGAGTTCCTTGGCGATATCCAGCCGCGGGAACAGCGCCTCGCCCTTTTTCACCAGCGTGCCAGCCTTCAGCCCGCCGAAGGACTGGATGGATTCCCAGGTCATGAGGGCCGGGTCGGTCACGCCCAGCTGCTCAAAGATGCGCTTCGGGGTGTTCGGCATCACCGGGCCGATGGCCACGGCCACGGCGCGCACGCACTCGGCCAGGTTGTACATCACGGTGCTGAGGCGGGGCTTGCCTTCCTCGCTGCGGCCCAGCACCCAGGGCTGGGTGAGGTCGATGTAGCGGTTGCAGTCGCCGATGAGCTTCCAGATTTCCGAAAGCGCCACGGAGAACTGCAGCTCGTCCATGTTCTTTTCAACCAGCGCGGGCATGGCGCGGAAGCGGTCGATGAGCGGCGTATCCAGCGCGTCGTCGATCACGTCCGGCGCGGGCACGGCGCCGCCGAAGTACTTCTCGATCATTGCCACCGTGCGGCTGACCAGGTTGCCCAGGTCGTTGGCCAGATCGGCATTGGTGCGGGTAAGCAGCGCCTCGTTGGTGTAGTTGCCATCCGCGCCGAAGGGCATCTCGCGCATGAGGTAATAGCGCAGGGTGTCCACGCCGTAGCGCTCCACGATGGGCTGGGGATACACCACGTTGCCCTTGGATTTGCTCATCCTGTCCGAGCCGAACAGCAGCCAGCCGTGGCCGAACACCTGCCCGGGCAGGGGCAGGCCCAGGGCGTGCAGCATGATGGGCCAGTAGATGGTGTGGAAGCGCACGATTTCCTTGCCCACCAGGTGGATGTCGGCGGGCCAGTATTTCCTGAACAGCTCGTCGTGATCAGTGCCGTAGCCCAGGGCGGTGATGTAGTTGGACAGCGCGTCGATCCACACGTAAACCGTCTGGCCGGGGTCGAAGTCAACCGGCACGCCCCATTTGACGGAGCTGCGGCTGACGCACAGGTCCTGCAGGCCGGGCCGCAGGAAGTTGTTCAGCATCTCGTTGGCGCGGGACGGGGGCTGGATGAAATCCGGATGCTCCTCGATGTATTTGATCATCCAGTCCTGATACTTGCTCATGCGGAAGAAGTAGCTGCTCTCCTTCATGGGCTGCACCGGGCGGCCGCAGTCCGGACAGCAGCCGTCCTTCAGCTGGGTTTCCGTCCAGAAGGACTCGCAGGGCGTGCAGTACAGGCCTTCGTATTCGCTCTTGTAGATGTCGCCCTGTTCGTAGAACTTGCGGAAAATCTTCTGCACGATGGTCACGTGGCGCTCCTCGGTGGTGCGGATGAAATCGTCGTATTCGATGTTCATAAGCTTCCACAGGTCCTTGGTCTCCGCCACGATCTTATCCACGAACTGCTGTGGGGTGACGCCCGCCTCGGCGGCCTTCTTCTCGATCTTCTGGCCATGCTCGTCGGTGCCGGTGAGGAAATAGGTGTCGTAACCGGTCAGCTTTTTGAAACGGATCATGCTGTCGGCCGCCACGGTGGTGTAGGTGTGGCCGATGGTCATGTTGCCGCTGGGGTAGTAGATCGGCGTGGTGAGGTAAAAGGTCTTCTTGTTCTCCATTGGCGTAATTCCCCCTTCTTCTGATTGCCCAGGCGATTGTCTGCGGGATCCCCCGGCGAAAAAACAACGCCCCCCGCGCATGCGAGGGACGTGATAGGACGTGGTACCACCCTGCTTCTCCCCGGCGTCGCCGCGCGGGGACTCGTGAGCCGACAAGTCTATCGGCCGTGCTGTTAACGGTGCCTGCCGTCCGGCGCTTGCATGACGCTCACGCCGAAAGCTCGGGAGCCATGTTCACGGTGGTTTCCGCCGCCGGCTCTCACCATCCCGGCTCGCTGAAAGCGTCCCCGTTCCGCTACTCTTTCCTTCATCGCCTGTAAAATATCATCTGCATTATATCGGAATTCATGCGGCGTGTCAAGCGCTTTTGCGGAAAAAACGCGCGGGAAGGCGATTGACAAAGCGCCTGCGTTTGCTATAATAGGACAGTAAAAACGATTTCCCCGAAACGGAGGCTTTGCCCATGACCGCGCTGCTGGTCGCCCTGCTGGTGCTGCTGTTCTCGCTGCAGTCGCTGTTCCTGAAACTGTTTTCGCAGAACTACGACAATCCCGATTCCACGCTCACTTCCACCGTGTTCTCCATCAGCTACGGCGCCTTCGCGGGGCTGGCCACGCTGGCGATCGCCGGCTTCCGCTTCGCCCCCTCCGGCGTGACGCTGGGGCTCGGCGCCCTCAACGCCCTGATGCTGCTGACCTATACCACCGCCATGATCCAGGCCAGCCGCTGCGGTTCGTATTCCTTCCAGATGATCTCTGTGCTGTTCGGCGGCATCCTGGTGCCCATGGTTTACGGCGCGCTGTTCCTGGGCGAATCGCTCAACGCGGTGCAGCTGGCGGCCGTGGGGCTGATGCTCGTCTCCTTCGTGCTGATGAACCTGCAGGGCCTCTCGCTGAAGGGAAGCTCGAAGAAATTCCTGCTGTGGTGCCTGGCGCTGTTCCTCTCCAACGGTTTTTACGGCGTGCTGCTCAACCTGCAGCAGCTGCGCCTGGGCGGCGCCGAACGCAACGAAATGGTGGTGCTCACCTTCCTCGGCATGGCGCTCCTGTATGCCGTGAGCCAGCTGGCGCGCAATCCAAAGGCGCTGTTTTCAGGCTTCCGCATGTCCACAAAGCCGCTTATTTTCCTCATCCTGTGCTGCTGCGTCGCCACCGCCGCCGCGCACATGATGCTTTACGTGCTCACACTGATCGACGAAACGGTGCTCTACACCATCGACAACGGCGGCGTGCTGGTGCTTTCCGTGCTGTATTCGCGCGTGCTGTTCCATGAGAAGCTGAGCAGGATCCAGCTGGTCGGCATCGCCGTCGCCATGGCGAGCATCATCATGCTGAGCCTGTGAGGAACGGGAAGTCCGGAACAGGAAACGGCACAAACGGAAACCGCGCCTTTCGGCGCGGTTTTTTGTCATTCATGCCTTGTGCGTCTTCAGGAACTCGCGGTAGAAGGCCAGGTGCCCCGGCAGGGTTTCATAGGGCTTGAGCTCATAGGGGCACCGCTGCGCGCAGGCCCCGCATTGGACGCAGCTTTCGATGCGCGCCATGTTCTCCTGCCATTCGGGGGTGACAAACTTCCGCCAGGGCGAGCGGGTGAGCAGCTGGGTCATGCGGTTGGCGTCGTTGATGGGAATGCCGACCGGGCAAGGCATACAGTAGCCGCAGCCCCGGCAGAACGAGATGGCCAGCTCGCGGCGGTCCTTCTCGATCAGCGAGGCCATGGCCTCGTCGAGCTCCGGCGGGTTTTCATCCAGCGCGACGATCTCCTCCAGCTCGCATTCGCGCTGCATGCCCCAGATGGGCACCGCATTCGGGAACTGGTTGATATACGCGAATGGTACGCGGGCGCTCGGGAACAGGCCGCCGGACATGGCCTTCATGCCGATAAAGCCCACGTTTTCCTCCGCGCAGCGCTGCACCACCGTCACCTCGCGGTCGGTGGCCAGGTGGTTGAAGGGATACTGAAGCGTCTCATACAGCCCGGATTCCACGATGAATTCCGCGCGTTCGATGGCATGCTGCGTGATGCCGACATGCCGCACGCGCCCGTCTGCCTTCGCCTTCATCGCCGCGTCGTACAGGCCGTCCCTGCCGCCGGGGAGCGGCACAAAGGGCGGGTTGTGGAACTGGATGATGTCGACATAGTCCGTTTTCAGCGTTTTGAGGCTGGTTTCAAGGTCGCGCTCGAAGGCGTCCGCGGTCTTCGCCTGGCTCTTGGTGGAGATAACCACCCTGTCGCGCATGCCCTCGAAGGCAATGCCCAGCTTTTCCTCGGAATCGG
This sequence comes from Clostridiales bacterium Firm_10, assembly GCA_001603025.1. Lineage (GTDB taxonomy): Bacteria > Bacillota > Clostridia > Christensenellales > Aristaeellaceae > Firm-10. The sequence goes on from LVAP01000041.1 coordinate 6,789, forward strand.
TGTAGGCCCTGGCTGTGTCAAAGTAATTGATGCCCTTGTCGTATGCCTTGCGCAGCAGAGAAACCGCGCCGTCCACGCTCAGCCGCTGGATGGGCAGCGCGCCGAACGAGGTCTTCGTGACCTCGAGGCCTGTCTGGCCCAGAACAACCTTTTTCATGATCCGTTCACCCCCAAGGCGATTGGTCCTGCCGCTTTCCATATCTCACAAAAGCCCCCGGCCGGTCGGTCGGGGGACTTTGACACAACGTCGGTTCCGTATGAATCAGGCGAAGGGATTCTCGGAGGGATACAGCATGCCCTTGGGCTGGTTGAAGCCCACCTTCTCCGCGCCGAGCATGTTCATGACGGTGAACAGGGCTTTGCCCGCCTTGCCGAAGGCAACCGCGCCGTGATGCGGGAAGCCGCCCTCGATCAGCACATGGCGGTAGAAGCGGTTCATCTCCGGAATGCCGAACACGCCGATGCCGCCGAACGAGCAGGTGGCCGCCGGCAGCACCTGGCCCTGGGCGATGTAGCCCACCAGACGGCTATCCTTATTGCCCTGCAGGCGATAGAAGGTGATCGGGCCTTCCACGATGTCGCCCTCGAGGGTGCCGCGGGTGATGTCGGGCTCCTTGTCCGGCTCGAGGCCGCGGTGCATGATCAGCTGATACTTCATCGTGCCCTTCCTCAGGCGGCAGATGGGCGTATTGCCGCAGTGGAAGCCCATGAACACCTCGTTGGCCCCATAGGGTTCCTTGCCGGCGATGTCGCGCGCGTACAGGTCGGCCGGCACGGTGTTGTTGATGTCCAGCAGGGTGACGCTCTCACCCGTCACGCAGGTGCCGATGTATTCGCTCAGCGCGCCGTAGATATCCACCTCGCAGGCCACCGGAATGCCGCGGCCGGTCAGGCGGGAGTTGACATAGCAGGGCACGCATCCGAACTGCGTCTGGAACGCCGGCCAGCACTTGTTCGCCATGGCGACATACTGCGCCGCGCCCTTGTTCTCCTCGATCCAGTCGAGCAGCGTGATCTCCAGCTGCGCCAGCTTGGGCAGGATGCCGGGCATCTTGTTGCCGTCGCCCAGCTCCGCGGCCATGTCGGCCATCACGGTCTGGATGCGCTTGTCGTCCTTGTGGGCGTTGAAGGCGGCGAACAGGTCCAGCTCGGAGTTCTCCTGAACATTGACGCCCAGCTTGAACAGCGGCGCGATGGGCGCGTTGCAGGCCAGGAAGTCGTACGGACGGGGGCCAAAGGTGATGATCTTGAGGTTCTTCACGCCGATGAGCGCCCGGGCCACCGGGATGAACTCGGCGATCATGTCGGCCACTTCGCCGGCCGTGCCCACGGGATACTCGGGGATATAGGCGTTGATGCCGCGCAGCTTGAGGTTGTAGCTGGCGTTCAGCATGCCGCAGAAGGCGTCGCCGCGGTCGCTGGTGAGGACGGGGATATCTTCTTCGGCTGCCGCCGCAAACATGCAGGGCCCGTCAAACTTTTCGGCCAGCAGCGTTTCAGGGCCTTCTGGGCCGAAGTTGCCCAAGTAAACGATCAGCGCGTTCGCGCCGGAGGTCTTCACCTCGTCCAGCGCCTTCATGCTGTCGTGCTCGTTTTCGATGATGGTCGGAATCTCGATCAGCTCGAGGCCCTTGGCCTGCGCCGCCGCCACGACGGCCTTCCTGCGCCGTTCGGACAGGGTGATGGGGAAACAGTCGCGGCTCACCGCGACGATTGCCGCCTTGACGACCGGAATGTTGTTCATGGTTTTTCCTCCTTGATGCATATTCCCGTTTGGTTTCCGTTCCATTCGGCGCCGGAAACGCCGACGCATATCCAAAAATCATTATAACAACAAACAAACGAAAATGCAAGGTGCCGGGGACCCGTGCGCAAAATATGTTCAGCCTGCGCACGAAATGATATGCGCCGTCATTCCTCCGGGGGCCTGTCCTCCGTCCGGTCGCTGATGATATAGCGCGGGCGGCCCTTCGCCTCGAGGTAGATCTTGCCGATGTACTCGCCGATCACGCCCATGAACAGCGCCTGCAGCCCGCCCATCAGGAACACGATGCAGGCCGTGCTCGCCCAGCCGGGCACGGCGCGGCCGCACAGCGCCGTAATGACCGACCACACGATGCCGATCAGGCTCAGAAAAAAGATGATAAGGCCGGTGACCGTGATCATGCGGATGGGTTTCACGGACAGGCTGGTGATGCCGTCGAAGGCCAGCTTCAGCATTTTCTTGAGGGGATAATGGCTCTGCCCGGCCTGGCGCTCGCGGCGGTCGTAGCTCACGCAGGTGCTCTTGAAGCCCACCAGCGGCACCATGCCCCGCAGGAACAGGTTCACTTCCTTGAATTTTGCGAATTCACGCAGGGCGCGGCTGCTCATCAGGCGGTAGTCGGCGTGGTTGAACACCACATCCGCGCCCATGAAGCGCAGCAGCCGATAATAGCTCTCGGCGGTGAAGCGCTTGAAGAAGGTGTCCGTTTCGCGGCTGGCGCGCACCCCGTATACGATCTCGCAGCCGTCGTGATACGCGTCGATCATGGCGTCCATGGCGTTCACGTCATCCTGGCCGTCGCAGTCGATGCTGATGGTGACGTCGCAGCGGTCCACGGCCTCCATGAGCCCCGCCAGCACGGCATTCTGGTGTCCGCGGTTGCGGCTCTGCTGGATGCCGATGAAGTGCTCGTCCTGCGCGGCCAGCGAGCGGATGATTTGCCAGGTGCCGTCCCGGCTGCCGTCGTCGACAAACATCACGCGGCTGTCGCCGCTGATCTTGCCTTCGTCGATCAGCTGCCTGAGCTTGCCGAGAAAAATCGGGCTGGTGAGGGGCAATACCTCCTCCTCGTTATAGCACGGAATGATAATATACAGTACGGTTCGTTCCATATGGCCCTCCCTGTGGTTGAAAATCTGCCAACAATACAGACGCATTCCGCCCCGCGCCGGTTGCAGGGGCCCTCCGCCGCCGGCGGCCTGGCGCGCCGCCTCATTCCGGCTTGGTCTCCAGCTTGAGGGGATAGTCGCCCAGGTGCTTCAGCTTGAAGCCGTTCTTCTTGTATTCCTCGTAATCAAAGGCTTCCAGCTCGTCGATGGCCAGCTTGTGGAACTCATAGAAATTGTGCCACCACTCGTAGCCGCTGCCCAGTTCGGCGCCCAGGTAGGCGTCCGCGATGTCGCAGCCCATCTGCGGCGCGACGTAGAACGCGCCCATCGCCAGCACGTTGACGCCGTTGCCCGTGATGGCCCGCAGCGCCGCGGGAACGGACTCCACCACGCCGGCGTGCACGTGCGGGCACTTGCTGGCCGCGATGTGAATGCCCATGCCCGTGCCGCAGAAGATCAGCGCGCGCTCGAACTCGCCCTCGGCGATCATCGCGCCCACGCGCAGGCCGATGCGGTGGAACATCAGGTCGGTATTCTCCTGCTCCTGGTCCGGCGCGGTCACACCCACGTCGGTAATCGTCCAGCCCTTTGCGCGCAGGTGGGCCGTCACCGCCTCCTTCAGCGGATAACCCGCGAAATCCGCGCCTACCAGCAACTGCTTGTCCTTGATCATCTTCATGGTCTTCATCCTCTCATTTCAGTTTTGTTGTGATTGTCAGATATCCGCCGTCTCAAAAGCGTGGTGTCCGGCGGCGCAAACCGCCCTCACCCCGCCGAATTCCACTTCCGCCTCCGCGCCGAAGGGCACGTCCAGCTGCAGGTAAGCCTTGCCGCCGCGGCGCACCCAGCGCACGCCGACCGCGCCGCGCGGGGTGTCGAGCGCGGCCTGGCAGCTCATGAGCCTGGTGGGCAGTTTCGGCCTCACCGCAAAGCGCCGCCAGCCCTCCTCCAGTGGAACGAGGCCCGCCAGCGCGCTGTAAAACCACTCGCCCACCGCGCCGTACATGGGGTGGCAGTAGCTGTTCATGCCGCCGTTGTCCTTCAGCTCGAAGCGCTCCCACACGGTGGTGGCCTCGTTCTGGATCATCCAGCCCCAGGACGGATATTCCTCCCGCGTGGCCAGCGCGTAGGCCTCGTCGACGTAGCCGAAACGCGCCAGCACGTCCAGCAGGTAGCGGGTACACAGGTTGCCGGTGGTAAAACGGTAATCCGCCGCCGCGAGGTCATCGCGCAGCGCCCGGGCGATGGCCGCCCGATCCGCCTCCGGCGCCAGATCCAGCCACAGCGCGAAGGCCTGGCAGGCCATGGAGCCGGTGGCAAAGGTTCTGCGCGATCCGTCATACCACTTTTCCAGCATCGCCGCGCGTATTTTCTCCGCCAGGGCGGCGTATTGTTTCTCATCCGCCCCGCGGCCCAGCAGGCGCGCGAATTCAGCCAGCAGCCGGCAGTTGTAATATGAATAGCCGGTCGACATGAACACTCCCGGTGTCACGCCCGATTTCGCGCCTTCCGGGCTCTCGCAGGCATAAGCCGGGCCGGCCCAGTCGCCATAATAGCTGTAGTTGACGATGCAGCCGTCGCTGTGGTCGAGCAGGCATTGCTCCCAGCGGGCGTAGTTGTCGAATTGCTCCCGGATGACGCCCAAATCGCCCCCGTGCAGCCAGGCCATGCGGCCCGCCACCAGGAAACTGGAGCACACCGGGTCAGCCGGCCAGGCGCCGTACACCTTGGGCGCGGTGCAGGCGATGGCTCCGTCCGGCCGCTGGCCGTCCGCGATGTCGCGGCAGATTTTCCGGAACATGGCGGCGGCGTCGAAGTTATAAGGCGTTTCCTCAAAGCGCACGGTGGCGTCATTCATCCAGCCCAAGCGCTCGTCGCGCTGGGGACAGTCGGTAAGGATGGAATGCATATTGTCCCGCTCCGTGCGGACCACCATCTCCTGAATGGCATTGATGACCGCGCTGCCGCACCGGAACATGCCCGCGGCGGCCAGCTGCGTGCAGAGGGGATGGGCGGCGATCATGCCCTTCGTGAGGTCGACGCCGGTCACCAGCGCATAGCGGAAGCCGTGATACACGAACTCCGGCTCCCACCGCGTTTCTCCTTCGCCGCCGGCGGCGATGAAGACATCCGTCGCCTTCGCGCCGCGTAGGTTGTCGAAATACGGCGTGCCGTCCTCCCGCAGGCGCTCGGCATGGCGCACCGTGATCTCCCGGCCCGCCTCAAGGCCGGCCGGCAGCGTCAGCGACACCACGCCGGCGATGTTCTTCCCGAAGTCGACCAGCCAGCCCTCCCGCAAGCGGGAGAGGTGCACCGGGGCGATCGGCTCGCCCCGCCCGATGGGCGGAATGGTCATGGGCCGCATGACGCCGCCCGGCGGATCGGCCGGACGGACGTGTCCATAGGCGGCGTGGCGGCAGCGGGCGTCGAAGGTCTCGCCGTCGAACAGGTGGGAATAGACGACCGGGCCCTGCCTGCATTCCCAATCCGCGCCGGTCAGGATGCGCTCGCTCCCACCGCCGCAGTAATCGACCTCCAGCATGGCCGAGAGCTGTATGGGGCCGAAGAAGGCAGGCTCTTCGGCATGGCGGAGATACGGGCCTCCGTTGTTCCGCCAGCCGGCCGCCACCGTGACGCAGAGCGTGTTCTCACCCGGCGCCAGCCAGCCGCCGATGTTCGGATGGAGCACATACAGGCAGGTTTTCGTGTAATCGGTGTGAGCCGGATCCAGACGGCACGGCCCGAGCGGTTCCCCATTCAGGCGGACGCTGTGCAGGCCCAGCCCGCACACATACAGCCGCGCGTCCTTCACCGGACCGCGCAGTGAAAACCTCCTGCGGAAACAGGCCGGGCGGTGCGGGTCGTCCCATGCCGGAGCGATCCAGGGAGCCGTCCAGTCGACGTCGCCCACGAAGAACCACTGCGCCGCCTCTTCGCTCTCCCGGCCCAGGCTGTCGCGCAGGCGCAGCGTCCAGTCGATCCGCGGTCCCCCCGGCAGCGGCGCGCGCACCGTGTGCCGCTGCGCCCGGCTCTCAATCCAGCCCGTGTCCAGCAGCTGCCGTTCTCCGCAGGCGAGCCTCAGCCGATAACCGCTCTGGCATGCCCCCGGCGCGTCGCTGGCCGCCGCCCAGCTGAGCCCGATCTCCGGGCCCTCCGCCACATGCGCGCGATCGTCCGTCCCCTCCATGTTCTGGTAATTGACCCGCAGCTTCACCGGCCTGAACACAGCGCCCCGCCTCCGTCCTTTTGTTATCTTTCCGTTATGATAGCACGCGCCCCATGGCTTGTCAAGCGCGGCGCGGCGCAGTCATTTCGCTTCCTTTTCCAGCGCCGCCAGGTAATCGGCCACGCTGTGCGCGGCCACGTTTCCCTCGCCCACCGCCTTGGCGTACTGATAGGGCCGGCCGGTACAGTCGCCCGCGGCGAATACGCCGGGCAGGTTGGTGGCCATATGCCGGTCGACGGCGATGCGGCCCTCCTCTGCAGCGAGTCCGGGCAGCAGCGTGCCCAGCGAGATGGCGTCCCTCAGGCAGAACACGCCCTCCACTGGAAGCGATTCGCCGTTCGCCAGCCTGAGGCCGCTCACCCGTTCTTCACCCTCCACCGCCACGGCGCGGACGGAAAGCGTTTCCACATTCTCCGCAATGGCGCCGGCGTCCCTGTAGGCGGGCAGGAAGTACACCTTCGCCGCCAGGCCCGCGAGATACTTCACCTCGTGCTCAAAGCGGGGGCTGCTCACGATGGCCGCGATGGTCCTGCCCCGGTACAATCCGCCGTCGCAGGTGGCGCAGTAGCTCACGCCGCGCCCCACCAGCGCCTCCTCGCCCGGGAGCGTACCCACCGCCGTCACGCCGGTGGCGAGCACGATGGCTTTCGTTTCGAAGAAATCCGCGCCCGCGGTGAGCCCGTAGCGGCCCCTCATGGGCGCAATCATGCTGACCATGCCCTCGTGGATTTCAATGCCCATGGCCTCCGCCTGCGCCTTGAGCGCCGCGTTGAACGCCTCGCCCGTGATGTCCGGCAGGCCCGGGTAATTGCGCACCAGCTCGGCCTTCGCCGCCTTGCCGCTCAGGTTTTTGCTGCCGATCCACAGAAAATTCCGGTTCAGGATTTTCAGATTCAGCGCCGCCGAAACGCCCGCAGGCCCGGTGCCGATGATAACCGCATCGTAAATCATGA
>LVAP01000005.1 GCA_001603025.1 Clostridiales bacterium Firm_10
GCCGACGCCCGAGCCGACGCCCGAGCCGACGCCTGTGCCGACACCCGAGCCGACGCCCGTACCGACGCCCGTGCCGACGCCCGTGCCGACGCCTGTGCCCACGGATGAGCCGGCGCCAAAGCGCCCGGCCTTTGTGGGGGAGGACGACGTGTTCATCTATCTGGACGACAGTGACCTGCTCACCGGGAAGCCAGGCAGTCTGGCGTTTACGGTGCTCTGGGGCGAGTCGCTCACCGATCCCGTCAGGGTGATGGACGAGCGGGGCAGCGTGCTGGCCGTGCTGGAAAACGACGGTTCTGGCCGTGCGGAGGGCCATATCGGCATTTACGAAGACGAGCCGAGGGCCGGCAACCTGTACGCACGGATCGGGGAGAACACCAGCGACGGCGTCTCGTTCTATGTGCGGCGGGAAGTCAACCAGGTGATGGTGGACGAGCTGTTCGACGTGGCGGAGGATGTGAGCCGCTACATCGGCGAGCAGGACGATCCCGGCAGCGACGAAGCCCTCGATGCCGCGGCGGCTTATCTCAAAGCGTCCGACCGCGTGAGCGTGGTGGAGCGGGTCGACGGCGGCCTGTTCTTCGCGACGCGCGACGGGTTGACTGCCTTCTGCGGAGGCGGCGGGCGTCATGAGGACGAGGACGCCGCTTTGCGCGGCACGGTCGTGCGGCCCATTCGCGAGATGCCCCTCGAGGAGATTATCGAGCGGGCAGATGCGGCCAGCAATATGTCCGCGCTCACTTACAGGCGGATGGCCTCGCTGTATCAGCGCTATGCCAGCGTGACCGACGCGTTCCCGCCGGATATCGGCTATACAGTTCTGCTTCACGGGCAGTCGGCGGGACTTTCGCCCTTCGCCGATGCCGGCGCCGCCTTCGAGGCCTGGCGCGCCAGCGGTGCGGCGCAGCCGGATGTGTGCCTGCGCAGCGATCATGCCCTGACGAACACGGGAATCCTCTTCCTCGTGCCCGACGCGGAGGATGAGACAAAGCGGAAGAGCGCTGAATTCTGCGCGAACCTGCTGCCTGTATTCGGGCGCGCCGTCAGGCCGGAGGGTGAAAACATCACCTTCGCCGGCGGAGAAGCCGCGCTGGAGCGGCTGGCGCGGGGCGATATCACGGATTTCGGCCTGGTGATCCTCAGCTTCCACAGCGAGAACATCGGAGGCAGTCTGGCCTGCGAGGCAGGCAGCGGCGGCATTTCGGCCATGAAGGCCCTCTACAGCGCCCATTACGCGCAGTACGGCGGGTGGTACGGAAGCCCGGAAAGCGTCCAGGCGTACCTGTCCGTCCCCGCCGGTTCAGATGTATGGTCCGTAAAGCTGACGGAACGCTACTTTGAAAGCGTGCTGCGCGACAGGGTGTTCGACAATACCATCGTATACCAGATCGCCTGCGGCGGAGTCAGCGATGAGCGTTTCAACAGGATGCTGCTCAACCACGGCGTGGCCGCCATCTACGGAACGGAGCGCGGCCATGCCACCTACTACGGCATGATGATGCTGTCGGCCATCCTGGAAGAGATGTGCCTGCCCGGTGAGGATGGGGAGTACGGCCCCATGATGACCCGCTTCGACGATCCGCGCTTCCGCCTGGGCTTTGACGCGGCGCAGGACGACTTCGTCTGCGAAGCCGCGGAAGCCAGCATGAAATACTGGGCTCCGCTGCTTGAAAACGGGGCGCTGAGCCATTATTGCCGCGAGCGTACCGGCACGGCGACCCGCGATCCGGAAGCGCGCGACGCGCTGGCCAGGAGCCTTGCGAAGGCGCTGTCGCTTCCCGAGCACGAGGACACTTCCGCGACGCTGCTGCGGCTGCTGGACATGTCGGCCCAGGACGCCGTGAAGCTGACTGTGATGGCGCAGTACGCCTACGCCATGGATGGAGACAACCGCTTCAATTATCCGGACGACGAAGACGATTACTCGCCGCTGCGGTGCGTGCTGCGCAGCGAGAATATTGCCGGTTTCTCCGCACTGGGCAGCGCCGCCCTGCGGGGCCGCGTTTCCGTGCAGGGCAGCACCCGCACGATTGCCGGGGCGGAGCTGACCTTCTACCGCTGGATTGACCACACCTTCGTGAAGGCAGAGACCGGCGCGCCTGTCCTGACGGATATGCAGGGCGAATACACGGCCGAGCTGCCCGTCGGCCTGTATGCGGTGCTGGCGGAGAAGGATGGGATGAGCGGCTACGCCATCGCGGATCTCGGCCGTGACGGCTGCCGCGGCGGCGACATAGAAATCGGCGCGGGCGAACCCTGACGGTCTGCTGCCGCGCCGGAATGGCCATGCCTGACGAAACGGATCACGCCTGTGAAAACGGAGGGATGCGCTTTGAAGCGGAATGATATTGTGATTCTGGATGGTGCGATGGGCACCAAATTGTGGGAAAAGGCGGAGAACAGGGTGCCGGTCTGGCGCTACAATGTGGAAAACCCGGCCATCGTGTCCGATGTGACGCGGGAATACGTGGAGGCCGGTTCGGAAATCGTGCAGGCGAACACGTTCGGCGCGAATCGGTGCGCGGTGCAGAAAAGCGGCCGCGGCGTAGGCGAAATCGTGTCGGCGGGCGTGCGCCTGGCGAAAGAAGCGGCCGCAGGGCGCGCGAAGGTTTCCCTGTCCGTAGGGCCGCTGCCCATCCTGATGGAGCCCTACGGCGACCTGACCGAGGAAGAAGCCGCGGAGATGTTCGCCGAACAGATCGCGCCGGGCGTGGCGGAAGGGGCGGATCTGATCGCTTTCGAGACGTTCATGGACGCTGACATGCTCCGCGTCGCGGTGGAGACCGCCAGCCGCTTCAATCTGCCCGTTCTGGCCACCATGACTTTCACGGAGGCGGGCAAGACCATCATGGGTCACTCGGTGGAACGGTTCGTGGAGAGCATGGAAGGCCTGCCTGTATCGGCCGTCGGCATCAACTGTTCGCTCGGCCCGGAAAAGGCGGTGCCGATCATCGCCTCGTTCGAGCAGTTCACCGACCTGCCCCTCATATTCAAGCCAAACGCGGGCAAGCCGGTTGAGGAAAACGGGAAGAGCCGTGTGGAATACGACATCGATACATTCGTTTCGGAAAGCATGCGCGCGCTGGACTACAACGTGAAATACATCGGCGGCTGCTGTGGCAGCAGCCCGGATTATATCCGCGCCATGATCAGGCGCATCCGCGGCTGACCTCCGGAGGGTGGAAAAGACATGTTCAGATATGCAAATGAACGGATTGTGGAGCGCTTCGAGGACTGGTGGCGGCGGGACAACCGCGGCCTGCCGCTGATGCGTGTTGTGGCGCGCCGGGATGTGCCGGCACGCCCGGTTTCCCCGTCTGCGGATGCGGCGGCGAAGTACACCGATTTCGACACCCTGCTGGCCCGCCAGCGCACCTATAATGAGACGCATGAATTCCTGGGCGATTCGTTTTCCTCGCTGGGCGCCAACCTGGGCCCGGGCTCCCTGGCGCTTTACCTGGGCGCGGAGCCACGCTTCACTCCGGAAACCGTGTGGTACGAGCCCTGCATCGACGATCCGGAAACCTGGCCGCCGCTGCATTTCGACCCGGACAACCGCTGGTGGCGGCTGCACATTGGTCTTGTCAGGCGGCTGCGGGAGGCAGCTGGTACGGAATTCCGCATCGACATACCCGACCTGATCGAAAACCTTGACATATACGCGGCCATGCGCGGCCCCCAGGAGGCACTGTTCGACATCATGGACTGCCCGGACTGCGTGCATGAATTCGTCCGGCAGATCGACGGAACCTATTTCACCTATTACGATGCCTTCGCTGAAGCGGCCCGCGACGGCGAGGGCGTGACCAGCTATACCGCTTTCGCCATCCTGGGGCGGGGTCGCGTGGCGAAGATCCAGTGCGACTTTTCCGCCATGCTGTCGCCCGCTCATTTCCGCGAATTTGTGCTGCCTTCGCTGCGCGCGCAGACCGAGCGGCTGGATCACACCCTGTACCACCTGGACGGCCCGGACGCCATACGCCACGTGCCCGCCATCATGGAGCTGGAACGACTGGACGCGCTGCAGTGGACCTGCGGCGCAGGCCAGCCCGACGGAGCCTGCCCGCGCTGGTACGGCATATACGACCAGGTGGCTGCAGCGGGCAAGAGCCTGTGGATCCAGCTCTATGACGGCGGCGTGGACGACTGGATCCGCGGCGCCGAAACGCTGATGGAAAGATATGGCAAGCGCCGGTTCTATTTCATCTTTCCGGAGATGAGCCTGCCGGACGCCGACAGGCTCATGAACCACGCCTGCAGGCACTGGGAGAGCGATTGACAGTCAGGCCCTTTTCAGCATTTCAGCATAGGCCATGATGTACGGCCCGACGCCCTTGCCCTCCTGGGGCATGTAGTAATCCAGCTTGCGGTAGTTGTCCAGCCCGCTGGCGGCGGCCATCAGATAAACGTCGGTCAGCGCGTGTCCGTTCAGCTTGGCGCGGGTGAGGACGGCGAACACATCCGCGCCCACGTCGGCGTACTTCGCGTCGATGAGGCCCAGCCGCGCGCCCTTGAGCATCGCGTAGCTCATCATGGCGGTGCCGCTGGATTCAGGCAGGTTGCCGTTGCCCGCGGGCTCATTGATGAGGTTCAGCCAAAGCCCGGTCTGCGGATCGCGGTAGCGCAGCATCGCCTCGCAGAAGCGCTGGAAGGCGGCGGCCAGCTCGCGGCGGTCGTCTCCCCCGAGGCACTCCAGCACGTCCGCCTGTGCCATGGCATACCAGCCGCAGGCCCGCAGCCAGTGGAAGGGGCACACGTCGTCCTTCCCGTTGCCGGCGTGATACAGCAGGCCCGTGTCGGGATTCAGCAGTTCGCTGTTCACCCAGCGGAAGCGGCCGGCGATCTGCGCGAGCGCGGTTTCGCTGTGCGTGAGCGCGGCGTAGCGCGCCATGAACACCTGGCCCATATAGAGGCCGTCCAGCCACACCTTGTAGCGGGGCGGCTTTCCGTTATCCCAGCAATGCCAGTAGTTGCCGCCCAGTTCCGCGGGCGCGTATATGCTGTTCACCTCGAAGAGGTCGTGCCAGAGGGCGTCGGCCAGGCGCCGGAGTTCATCGTCCTCGCCATAGAAAAACGGCAGTAGGCTGGCGGTCTTGTAACAGTCCAGGCCGTGGTCTATCACGTATCCGGCGTGCTCGTTCAGCGCGCCGTCCGTCTCCACGGCGTGCAGGTAGCGCTTCACATAGTCCCGGTAGCGCTCTCCTTCGCCGGCCTCGAACATGTAATAGAGCCCTTCCATCACCACACCGATGTAATAGCTCCAGTCATAGAGGAACGCCTTGCCGTTTTTGCGGCTGCGGTGCTCGTTGTCCCAGGCAAAAAACCGGTCCTCGTCCTCCACAATGGCCTTGGGGTCGGCTTCCGGGGCGTCGACGGTGAGCGCGTCGATGAACGCGCGCGCCTTTTTCATTTCTTCCGTCATGGCGGGCACATCTCCTTTTCAAATCTGTTTTTGATCCATTTCAATTATAAGCAATTCCCTGCGGCTGCGCAAGGCCAGAGCGGATAAAAAAGCGGTTTCCCCGCTTCGGCGGCAGGCTTTATGCGTTGTACTGGAACATTTTGGCTCCGCGTTCGTCAATAATGGTGATTTCAGCAGTGACTGAAACGAGCGATACGAGAATCAACGAAAAGAAGGGGTGATCCGCATGAAGAAACTGCTCGCGCTCTGCCTGGCCGCGCTGCTCCTGGTGTGCCCGCTGCTCTCCGCTTCGGCCGAAGCCATCCTGCGGCAGGGCGACACCGGTGACGATGTCGCGCTGATCCAGGCCAGACTGAAGGAACTGGGTTATCTTGACGAAGAACCGACCGGGGTGTATGACGAGGCCACCGCTTCTGCGGTCACGATCTTCCAGATGTTCAACGACCTGCTGGAAACCGGCATGGTGGACGGGAAGACCCGCGAAATCCTGTTTTCCCCGAACGCTGTGACGGCCGACGAAGGCGCCAACCGGTATGTCTGGGAATTGGAGGACGGCGCTGCGGGAACCGCGGTCTATTACGCCCAGGTTTCCGCCACCGGCATGCCCGCGCCTGCGCCCGCGGCCAAGGAAAGCGGGGCGGCCTGGCCGGAATGGAACGCCAACGAGTACACCTATATTTCCGAAAATGGGTTCCAGAGCGTGTCGACGGCTCCGCTGTCCACCTTCGCAGCGGACGTGGACACAGCCTCCTACGCGCAGCTGCGCTCCATGATCCTTGCCGGACAGCGCGTGCCCGCGGACGCTGTACGCATTGAGGAAATGCTGAACTATTTCAATTACGACTATGCACAGCCAGAGGACGACAGCCCCTTCGGCGTCACCATGATGCTGGCGCCCTGCCCCTGGAACGAGGATACCCTGCTGCTGCAGATCGGCCTTCAGGCGCGGGTGATCAAGCCTGAGGACCGGCCCAGGCACAACCTGGTTTTCCTGATCGACGTGTCCGGCTCCATGTTCGGCGCCGACCGGCTGGACCTGGTGAAGCGCGCGTTCATGCTGCTGCTGGATGAACTGGATCCCGCCGATACGGTCTCTATCGTCACCTACGCCTCCCGCGACGAGGTGGTGCTGGAGGGCGTGCCTGCGGCGGACAAGGTGCGCATCATGGAGGCCATTGAGAAACTGGAGGCCGGCGGATCCACCAACAGCGCCGCGGGCATTCAGACAGCCTATCAGATCGCGGAACGCTTCGCGGTTGAAGGCGGCGTGAACCGCGTGATCATGGCCACCGACGGCGATTTCAACGTGGGCGTCAGCAGCGAGGGCGACCTGGCCCGCCTGATCATGGAGAAGAAGGAAGGCGGCGTGCGCCTGACCATGCTGGGCGTCGGCTACGGCAACTACAAGGACAACAAGCTGGAGGCCCTCGCGGACTACGGGGACGGCAACTACTACTACCTGGACACCATCTTCGAGGCCCGCAAGGCGCTTGTCACGGAGGGCGGCGGCACGTTCGTGGAAGTCGCCCGGGATGTGAAGCTGCAGCTGGACTTCAACCCCGCCCGCATCAAGGGATACCGGCTGATCGGCTACGAGGACCGCGTGATGGCCGCGGAGGATTTTGCGAACGACAGCAAGGACGGCGGCGAAATCGGCAGCGGACACCGTGTCACCGCCCTGTATGAGATCGTGCCCGTGGGCAGCAAGTTTGAAATGAATGCGCCTCAGAGCCGTTACCAGCAGGAGTCCGTCCAGCAGGCCGCCGGCGAATGGCTGACCCTCAGCATCCGGGCCAAGAAGCCCGGGCATGACGAGAGCGACCTGATGACCTATCCGCTTGAGGGCGAGCCCCTTGAGGAGCTTCCGGAGGCCATGCGCTTTGCCGCCGGCGTGGCGGAGACCGGCATGCTGCTTCGCGGCAGCGAGTATCTTGGCTCTTCGAGCTGGGAGAGCGCTCTGGCTCTGGTGCGCAGCTGCCCCGGCGTCACGGGCGACGCCTTCAAGGAGGAATTCGTCTATCTGCTCACGCTGCTGGAACGCCAGCAGTGAGAGGCTGACATCCGGAGAACAGAAAGCCGGCGCCGCGGGAGCGCAGAGCATTCCGCGGCGCCGGCCTTTGCATGGGCCTCACAGGCTGCCCACAGCCAGCAGGTTGTCCTTTCCCATGCCGCAGACATAGGGATTGGCGTCGAACCGGTAGCAGAAGTCCAGGAAGTCGGCCCGCTGCCGGGGGTCGTTCATGATTTTTACCAGCACCTCCCGGGGAATGGTTCGCCCGTACGCGCCCGGGCCGGACAGCCGAATGTCTTTCACGCCGTTTTCACGCAGGATGCGCGCCAGTTCATCCGGCATGAACGTGTAGGTGATGCACCAAGGCGTTCCGCCGCGCTCATATTCCTCGATTTCCTCCCTGCCGCCCAGCAGCCCGTCCGCCATCAGCGCGTCGGCCCGTTCCCGGCTGAAGGCAAATCCGTTCACCATGTTTTCGCGGTTTTCCACGCACCAGCGGACGAATGAATCGTCCGCTTTTTCGTCGAGTATGAACTGGTTTTTCTGGATGGGGTTGGCGAGGTAGGGCAGAGAGCCCAGCCGGCTGGATACGCTGAGCATGACTTTCTTCCGGGCGATGCGGACCAGATCGCCGATCACGCGCTCCTGGTTCGGATAAGTGTAGGAGACAGGGGCGTCAAAGGAGATAACCAGGTCGAACGCACGGTCGTCAAAGGCGCTCAGGTCTTCCAGCGCGCCTTTGACGAAGGTGATCCGCTCCGACACGCCCGCCTGGGCGGCCAGCTCCCTTGCCTTGTCGATCATCGGCTGGGAAATGTCGAAATGCGTCACGCGGCAGCCATGCCGGGCCAGCAGGATCGAAAAGCGTCCGCAGCCCGCGCCGCCGTCGAACACGGTGCGGATTCCATCCAGGTTTTCCAGCAGCTTCCGCTGCAGGTGATCCTTCTGGATGATGTCGTCAATATAGGTCGCTTCGCGGCGGCTTTCAAGCTCGCCCTTGTCCGGCAGGTTCCACATCCGTTCGGCGATTTTCCGGCTGTAATCCATGCGTTCCTCCCTTCCGGAAACGCGGCGCTTTTTCACTGCTGCGCCGATTCCAGGAATCTGAATATCCTTTCGTTGAAATCGCCGGCCTCTTCGTAGGCGGCATGTCCCAGCCCCGGATAGACGAACAGGCTGCTGCCGGGGATCCGCTCATGCAGCGCGTGCGCGGCCTGCGCGCCCACGACCCGGTCCTCCGCTCCGCCGACGATCAGCGTGGGGCAGGCGATCTTCGGCAGCTCGCCGAACGCGTCGAACCCGAGGATGGCCCGGGCGTTGACGATGAAGCGGCGGTAGTCCCTCGGCTTGCCGATGAGGCCGATGAACGGATAAATGCGCCTGTACCGCCTGAGGAAACGCTCCGAATAGCTCGTCTCTGCCGTGTCGATCATCAGACGCCTGTGATCGCCCTGTTCGGCGAAGGTGATCCATCGGCCGACGCAATCCCGGATCTCGGCGTTGGCCCGCGGCGCCGTGACCGCCAGCACCAGCCTTTCAACCATCTCCGGGTGGTCGATCGCCAGATATTGCGCGATCATTCCGCCCTGCGAAACGCCCATCACTTTCGCCCGGCCGATGCCGAGCGACCGCATGGCCGCCGCCAGGTCCGCCGCCATGCCGCGGATCGAGTCGCCCTCCGTCAGCCCGTTTTTCCTGCTGAACATGTAAACCGTGTACCGGCCGAAAAACATCCGGTAGGGCGGCGCCAGCAGCAGGGCTTTTCCCGCCACGGTAGCCAGTCCGTCAGACAGGCCGGGAATGAGAACCAGCGCCTCGCTTCCGCGGCCGAAGGAGGCATAGCACATCTCCGTTCCGTCCATGGACACGCGGCCGTTTTTTGCGTTCCAAATCATAGGCATGCTCCGTTCGCGCGCTCCCGCGCCGTTTTTTTCCAGGGCGGGACGCGCTGCCCGCCAAAGCTCCCGCAAACCAGTATACCACAGCGCTTCGGCTGGCGTAAAGCGCATTCTTTTTTTGCGAAAACCGCTGCCAGCAGGCCGCCTCCCGCTTGCCATGGCGGGAATGTTTGTGTATAATTATGAGGACGGGAAGATGAGAGGACCTGTATCTGGCGGACAGGAGCGGCGCAAGACACGCTGAAAGCGGGGGAATCCTCATGGACGAACGGAACGTGGTACGCGATCTGGCCCGGCGCTATGCGGAGGCCGCGTTTTCCGATGAGGCGAAGCGGAACGCCGCCAACTGGGGGCGGCTCAATGCGCTGGACAGCGGCGCCCGCCCGCCGATCATACTCGACCAGCTGCCCTGGCATGAATTTGAAGGGGAAGAGGAGCTGCGGTGCCGGTGCGAGAGCCCGTTTTACCGCGGCATCGAGTCCTATTTCCGGGCCGAGCTGTTCCGCGTGCGCCATTTCGGCGCGGATCTCGTGCCGGCGCCGTATTATCCGTGCGAGAAGGTCTGCAGCGATACCGGCTGCGGCATATCCACCGTGACGCAGGATGAAACCGGGCACGAGGACGCGCAGACGCACCTCTACGAGGACCAGCTGCCGGATGAAGCTTCCATCGGCAGGCTCAGGACGCCCGTCATCACCGCGCTGCCTGAGCAGACGGCAAGGAACAGGCTGGCGCTGGAGGAGGTTCTGGGCGATATCCTGGAGGTCAGGCCCACGGGCCGGATGATCTGGGCGGCGCTGTGGGACAGGATCACCTTCTGGAAAGGCGCGGAATCCGTGCTGTACGCGCTGATCGACGAACCGGCGTTTGTGCGCCGCCTGATGGCGCGCATGGTGGAGATCGAGATGAGCGTGATCGACCAGCTGGAGGCGCAGAACCTGCTGGCCGCCGGCCCGGGCACGAAGTGCCACTGCATCGAAACATATGTCGACGAGGATCGGTGGCGCGCCATAGACCAGGCGCACATCCGCGCGTCCGACTGCTGGGTATCCGGCGCGGCGCAGATTTTTTCGGAAGTCTCACCGGCCATGCACGACGAATATGAGATCGAGTTCATGAAGCCGCTGTACGATCGGTTCGGCTGGGTGAACTACGGCTGCTGCGAACCGCTCGACCGGAAGATCGATATCATCCGCAAGCTGAAGACGGTGCGCGCGATTTCCGCCAGCCCGTGGACGAACGTGGAGCGCCAGGCGGAGGCCATGGGGAAGGACTACGTCATGCTCCGCAAGCCGAACCCGGCCTTTGTGGCTTCCGGCTATCCGGACAGAGAGGCCGTCGCCCGCGAGATTCGCCAGACGCTGCGCGCCTGCCGGCACAGCGGTACGCCGGTAGCCTTTGTGCTGAAGGACATTACCACGGTCAAAGGGCGGGTTGACTGCCTGACGGAATGGGTCGAGATTGCGCAAGCAGAGATCGAAAACAGCTGAGGAGCGCAAAACCGATGGAAGTGAATTCAACGGTGGAAAGCAGGCCGCCTCTTTCGAGGGAGGCGCTTCGCAGGGTTATTGAAGGGCGCGGACACGCGGATCGCGTGCCGCTCATGGTGCATTTCTGGGTGTCGCCCGGCGCGTTTGGAGAGCGGAGCGGAGACGTGTCCCGGCTGCTCGCAGGGTACCCCATGGACATGCAGGCAATCTGGTTCAAAATTCCCGCCGTGGACGAGGCGCCCGCCGATGATCCCTCGTACCGCTGGAACTGGTGCGATGCGGCCAGCCGGGGGCGCGCGCTGGATAACGCGGGCTTCCTCGACAGCTGGGAAGACGACCTGGCCCCCCTGCTCACCGACTTTCCCAGCGCCGACTATCCGGGCCTGACGGCGGATAACCCGCCCGGAGACGGGCGCTATCGCCTGGGCTGCTGGTGGTATTTCTTCTTTGAACGCTTCTGGAGCATCCGCGGGATGGAAAACGCGCTGACAGATTTCTATCTCTGCCCTGACGAGGTGCACGCCCTGTTCGGCAGGCTGACGGATTTCTACCTGCGCATGATCGAGCGGGGCCGCAGCGAGCTGAAACTGGACGGCATCTTTACCAGCGACGACCTGGGCACCCAGACCAGCACCTTCTTTTCGCCGCAGGTGTTCGACGAGTTCTTCGCGCCGTATTATAAAAAAGTCATCGACAGGACCCACGAGCTCGGCATGCACTTCTGGCTGCACACCTGCGGCAACATCGAGGCATTCCTGCCGCGGTTTATCGACCTGGGCGTCGACGTGCTCCATCCCATCCAGAAGTACACCATGGATGAGCGCCGCATCGCCAAAGCCTACGGCGACAGGATCACCATCTGGTCCGGCTTCGACGTGCAGCGCATCATTCCCTACGGCAGCCCGGAGGATGTGCGCCGTGAGGTGCGTGCCCTGATCGACGCCTACCGGCGCGACGACGGCCGTTTCATGCTGACGCTGGGCAACGGCGCGACGCCCGATACACCCCTGGCGAGCCTGGCCGCGCTGCTTGACGAGGCGTACCGCTACGGGCGGTTTGACTGACCGGGGGAGGAAAATCTGCGCAGGCCGCATGGAAGGCCTGTGCCGTTATGGCTGCGTTATTGGATATGTGTTATACTGACTGTGCGGCCGGGCGCTTGGATCCGGCACGCAATGTCTGATTGAACCTGTTGCATCGTTTGAAGGGAAGGCAAATGAAGCGGAGAACGGATGGCGGAATGAACAGAGACCGCGGTACGGATGAACAGGAGCGGCGCGTGCCTGAACAACTGGGCAGTGCGCTGGCGCTGGCCATACTGGCGCTGGCGCTGGGCGCGCTGGCTTTCGGGCTGGGATCAGGCCCGGCGGCCATCATAATGGGCGCGGCGGCGGCGGTGGCGCTGCTGACGGCGCTGATGCTTTGCATGCGCCGCTTTGTGTCGTGGCTTGCGGGCCTCCTGTTCGTGGTGGATGTGGTCTGCGTCATACTGATCGCAGTGCACCTCATTGGCAACGGCTATACGTGGGTGGGCGGCCGTCTTGTGCCGCGTTATGCGCTCACGACATCCCTGAAGGTGACGTATGCCTACCCGGAGCATTTCGACGGCATGACAGGCCTTCAGACGGTGGACATGCGCGGCTCGACGGTGACGGATTTTTCGCCCCTCTACAACAAGACGGCGCTGACAGATTTGGACGTGCGCGAAAACTACGCCTTTACGCAGGCGGAGCACGACGCGCTCTGCGAGGCGCTGCCCGGCTGCAGCGTGCGCTGGAGCGTTCCGGCGGGCGACGGATTCTTCGACAGCGAACAGCGCGACGTGGACTTACGGGCGTTTTCCCTCAGTGTCGATGAACTGAAGTCGCTGCTCGACCGCTATCCCGACAGGCATTTCTCCTACGCGGTGCCCCTGCTGGGCAGGCTGTTCGATTCGGAGAGCGAGACGCTGAACCTGCGGGGCGCCCCGGCTGACGCCGACGCGGTGCGCCAGGCGCTGCCGCTGCTGCCAAAGGTGCGGGAAGCTGACCTGCGCGGCCTGCCGGCTTCCGTCGAAACCATTGCCTCGCTGTGGGACGCCCGGCCGGACATCCATTTCATATTCAGCTGCGAGATCCCTTCCGGCGCCATGACCACCGAGGACAGCGAGATGACGGTGGCCGGCAGCTATGAAGACCTGCTCGCCTGCCTGGCCTATGTGCCGTACATGCCCAACCTGACGCGGATCGACGCGAGCGCGGCCGAGCTGAGCGAGGCGGAGATCGAGGCCGTCCAGGCGGGCGGATACGCGGCGGAGTTCGTCTACGGCATCGAGGCGTTCGGCCGGCGGATCTCCAGCGCCGACACCGAACTGGACCTGGACGGCACGGTCATTTCCGGGGTAGAGGAGGTGGAACGCTGCCTGGCCAGCCTGCCGAACCTGAAGCGAATCTCGATGTGCGGCTGCGGCCTCAGCGATGAGGAGATGGGCCGGCTGTTCGACACTTACCCGGACGTCAGGTTCGTGTGGTGGGTGTCTTTCGGCCGCTATACGCTGCGCACGGATGCCACGGCGTTCACCACGGACCTGTGGGACGGCAATGATTTCAACTATACATCCGAAACCTTCGCGCCGCTGCGCTACTGCGCCGACCTGATGATGCTCGACCTGGGACACAACCGGATCACGAGCCTCGAAGCCTTCCGCGGCCTGACAAAGCTGCGCGTGCTGATTCTGGCTGACAACAACATTACGGACATTTCCCCGCTGGCGGACATGATGGACCTGGAATACGTTGAACTGTTCCTGAACCGCATCACCGACCTGACGCCGCTGGCAGACAAGAAAAACCTGGTCGACCTGAATTTGTTCTACAACCCGCTGGAGGGAACCTCTGAGGTTCTGGAATCCATGACGTGGCTGAAGCGGCTTTGGGTCGGCAAGTGCCACCTGGATGAGGAGCAGCTGGAACGGCTGCGCCAGGCTCTGCCGGACACGCAGATCGTGACGGGCGGCCACAGCTCCACCGGCAATGGCTGGCGCGTGCATTCGCATTACAATACGCTCAAACGGATGTATGAGACGGGCGCCTACATTCCCTTTGATGAATAAAGGCCGGCTGCCCGCGCGCGGCCCGGAAAAGGAGAAGAGCATGATCCACTGTTCTGATTGGGTTGATCCCTACATCGGCACGATTTCCTATCTTCTGGCGACGACACAGCCGCTGGTTCACCTGCCTCACAGCATGGCGCAGATCCGCCCCCAGACGGATGAGGCCATCCGGGATCATTACCTTGCGCCCGTCATCCATGGCTTTCCCATGAACAAAGGCGCCGTCATGCCCGACGCGGGCGACGATCCCCATTTCGAGTCCCATTACGATCACGATTTTGAAGAAGTGCGCTGCTACAGGGGCGAGGTGCTGCTGGAAGACAGCGGAATCCGGGCCGGATACACCGTCACCGAGCGCTGTGCGCTCTATCGCTTCCGCTTTCCCGGAAGAGGGAAGGCCTGGCTTCGCATGAAGCTGGACGGCGAAGGAAAGCTGAACTTTGAAAACGGCGTCGTCCGGGGCGAAGAGGTCTGGATGGGCGTGCCCTGCTGTTTCGCGGCGACCTTGTCTGAGCCGCCGAAAACATGTGACGCCAATGGCGGCGCGCTGGTGATGAGCTTTCCGGAAGGCTGCGAGCTGATCGTGAAGGTCGGCTTTTCCTACATTGACGCCGCGCAGGCGGAGGACAACCTGCGCCGGGAGGCCGCGGCGCTCAGCTTTGAGCAGGCGGCCCTGCGCGCCCGGGATATCTGGGACGCCGCACTCAGCCGCATTGAAGTGACCGGCGGCACGGAACAGCAGAAGCGCATCTTCTACACCTCGCTCTACCGCGTGTTTCAGCGCATGATCAACATCGGCGAATACGGCCGCTATTACAGCGCTTATGACCACCGGGTGCACGAAGACGCGCGCGATTTCTACGTCAACGACGGCATCTGGGACACCTACCGCACCGCGCATCCGCTGCAGCTGCTGCTGGAGCCGGAGCGGCAGATGGACATTATTGATTCCTATCTGCGCATGTACAGCCAGTCCGGCCGGATGCCGACCTTCCCACACCTGATGGGCAGCCGGGCGGTGATGATCGGCAAGCATTCCACCGCCATGATTGTGGATGCCTACATGAAGGGCTGCCGCGGTTTTGACACTGAGCTGGCCTGGAAGGCCATGGTCACGAACGAGGAGAAGGAAACCAAACTGCCCTGGTCGTCCGGACCTGTCAATGAATTCGACGAGTGTTATTTCAGGAACGGTTTTTTCCCGGCCCTGCCGGAGGGGAAAGCCGAATGGCTCTCTCAGGCACATCCCTTCGAGAGGCGGCAGTGCGTGGCGGTGACGCTTGAAACCTGCTATGACGAGTGGTGCCTGGCGCAGTTCGGCGCCGCGCTGGGCAAGCCGGAGGCAGATGTCTACGCGCGCCGCGCAGGCAACTACCGGAAAGTATTCAATCCGGAGACTGGCTTCATGTCGCCGCGGCTGGCCAGCGGGGAATGGGTGCCCGGTTTCGATCCCAGGCTGTCCGGCGGGCAGGGCGGGCGCGCCTATTTTGCCGAATGCAACAGCTGGACCTATACGCTGCACGTCCAGCACGACATTGAAGGACTTGCGGCGCTGATGGGCGGTCGGCAGGGGCTGGGGAAATACCTCGACAGGATGTTCGTGGAGCAGTACGGCACCAGCAAATATGCCTTCCTGGGCCAGTTCCCGGATTCGACCGGCCTGATGGGCCAGTTCTGCATGGGCAACGAGCCCAGCTTCCACATTCCGTATCTGTATAACTACACAGGCCAGCCATGGAAAACCCAGCGCAAGCTGCGGGAGATCATGAAAATCTGGTTCAACGACAGCCCGATGGGCCTGTGCGGCGACGAGGACGGCGGCGCCATGTGCGGCTGGTACGTCTTCTCCGCCATGGGCTTCTATCCCGTGTGTCCCGGCCGGCCGGATTACGACGTAGGCAGTCCCCTCTTTGAGGAAGCGCGCGTGCACCTGCCCGGCGGAAAGACATTCACCGTACGCGCGGAGAACAACGGCCCGAAGGCGAAGTACATCCAGTCGGCTGATCTGGATGGGAGGCCCTTCAATACGACGCGCCTGGCGCACGCGGATGTCATTTCCGGCGCGACGCTGACGCTGAAAATGGGCGAACGGCCCAACAGGGATTGGGCTGCCCGGTAAGATATGACTTTCGGTGTGCGCGGGCCTTCCCGGAAGGGAAGGCCCGCGTGTTGTCTGCTTGTTTCATCCGGCCCGGTAAGGGAAGATCCCGTCAGCGGATTTCGATGACATTGACGGAATGGGGCGGCAGCGGGACCATGCCGCCGAAGGGCTGCCAGTCGGAGACGGTCACGCCGACTTCCGTCCTGCCGATGTCGTTATAGGCGTCGGGCGAGGGGCCGTTGAGGGTGTGAATCCGCACTTCCCGGCCCACGTCGTCCAGCAGCGCCAGCGCCAGCGTCTGTTCGGCGGCGGGGTCCTTGTTGAGCGCGGCGATAGCATAACCGCCTTCGCCGCAGGTGACGACGGCGTCGACCGTGTCGACCGTCCGTTCGTGTCCGTCGACCAGGCCGCTCATCCTGGGCGCGCCCTCCGTCCAGCAGTCCAGCACCGTTTCCTTCAGGAGGTTTGCGTACAGCTCGAATACGAAGAACTGCGGGCGCAGCACGATGCCGTCCCTGTGGGTGAAGATGGCGCCCCGTGTGTTGACAACGGGGGAGAAGCAGGCCATCTTCACCAGATCGCAGTTGCGCAGGCAGGTGTTGAGGAAGGCACCGGAGAAGACAGCGTCGGCCATGGTGTAAATGGCGTTGCTGTCGTTCCTGTCGCGCGGGCCGATGACCTGTTCCCGATAGAAGGTATCATCCTCATGGCGCTTGGCATCCCGGTTCCAGATGTCGATGACGTTGGGGTGATACCAGCCGCGCAGGTTCCATTCGTCATAGGCGACGCGGATTTTCCCCTCAAGCCCCAGCGCCGTGAGATATGCGCGCGCACGGTTGATGGCGCCGCTGATCTCCTCGCCGGTGCGCAGCATCACAGTGCGGTAGTCGTTATACGTGACGCCGTCCGGCGAGCCGTTCCAGTAGCCGTGTAGGGAAATCCAATCCAGGTACTGTCCCGCGGCGCGCAGCAGGCTGAGGTTCCAGTCGAGGTCGTCGATTGAGGCGGCGGAAAGCTGGATGGTCGGATCCACACGGAGCATCATCTTGGCTGATTCGCGCACGAGGCGGCCCCACTCCGCGGCGTCCTTGGCGCCGATTTCGTGCCCGCCCCAGTTCTCGTTGCCGATGCTCCAGAACTTCACGCCGTGGGGCTCCGGGGAACCGTTGGCGATCCGTTCGCGGGCGAAGCGGCCCATGCTGCGCAGGTTGCAGTATTCCACCCAATCGCTCATGTCCTGGGCCGTTCCCGTGCCGGCATTGGTGCAGATGTAAGGCTCGCAGCCGATTTTCCGGCACAGCCTGACGAATTCATCGGTGCCGAAGGCGTTTGATTCTTCCACCCGCCATGCCTTGTCGTAGGTGGGAATGCGCTCCCGGCCCACGCCGGCGCGCCAGTCGTAGGCGGAAACGTAGCAGCCGCCCGGCCAGCGGATGATCGGCGTTTTGATGCGGCGCAGCGCCTCGATTACGTCTGCGCGGAAGCCGTCTTCATCGGCAAAGCGGGAGGCCGGGTCATACACGCCTCCGTAAATCTGACGGTGGAAGTGCTCCAGGAAATGGCCGTACAGCATCCTGTCGGCCTGGCCCAGCGCATGTCTGGGGCTGAAGGTTATCTTCATGGAAAAGCTCCTTTCATTCCGGCGGCGCGGTCTTTTGTTCCGCAGCCTGTAGACTTATCCGGGCGGGCATGGTATAATAAGCCAGTGCGGTTTCCGCGAAAGCCGGGCATCCCTGGCGGGCTGCCTTTCGGCCTTATTGTAACACCGCAGGGCGCCGGCCCGCAAGGGCCTGCGGCGGAATCAAGGGAAATGGAGAAAACGACATGGCAAAGCTTTACTTCCGATACGGGGCCATGGGCTCCAGCAAGACGGCAAACGCCATCATGGTGCGATATAATTACTGGGAGCGCGGCCAGAACGCGCTGATGCTCAAGCCGAAACTCGAAGTGCGCGACGGCGACAGGGTGGTGCGCTCGCGCGTGGGGCTGGAGGCCCCCTGCCGCTATGTGGAGGAGCTGCCGGAGATCGACGTTTCGCAGTACGACTGCCTCATCGTGGATGAGGCGCAGTTCCTCACGCGGGAACAGGTGCAGATGCTGGTTGACGTTGTGGACCGGCAGAGCGTGCCGGTGGTGGCTTACGGGCTGCGGGCCGATTTCCAGGGCAACCTGTTCGAGGGCAGCAAGTGGCTGCTGGCCTGGGCGGACACCATCGAGGAGGTCAAGACGGTGTGCTGGTGCGGCCGCAAGGCCACCTGCAACGCGCGCATTTCAAATGGACGGGTGATCAAAACCGGCGAGCAGATCATGCTCGGCGGCAACGAGAGTTATGTCGCGCTGTGCCGCAAGCACTGGGCCGAGGGCAAGCTGGGGGACGACCGGCCGAAGGACGGTGCGGAAAAGAACAGCGAAAGAGGTCTCTGATTTGATATGAAAGCGCGGTTTACCCGGAACCAGCGGCGAATCTGGATGGCATGTTTTATCAGCTATACGGCGGCCTATGTGGCGCGGCTTAACCTGAGCGCGGCGCTGGGCAGCGTGATCGAAAGCTTTCACCTCACCGACGCCCAGGGCGGCCTGTTCCAGACGGTGTTCGCGCTGGTATATGCCGTCGGGCAGCTGGTGAACGGCTCCATCGTGGACAGGATCAGCGCGCGGCGCTACATTACCGCCGGCCTGATTCTCTCGGGCGTCTGCAATCTGTTGTTCGGGTTGAGTCGGTCCTACTGGGCCATGGTGGCGTTCTGGGCGCTGAACGGCGCGGTCCAGTCCATGCTGTGGACGCCCATCGTAAAGGTGATGGCGGTGTGGTTCAAAGGGCCGCGCCGCGCCCGGGCATCCTTTGGCATCTCCATGACGCTGGTGCTGGGCAACGTGTCGGCCTGGGCGCTTTCCGGCTTCATGGCCGCGCGCGTCGGATGGCGGCTGTCGTTTGTCATTCCGGCGGCAGTGGTGGCGGCTGCCGCTGCTGCGGCCTGGATCATGCTGCGGGATAAGCCGGCTCCCGGCGAAGACGTGGGAGAGGAACGCGCTGCGCAGCATACTGACGATGTGGGCCAGGCCATGCCTGTCGGCGGGATGATTATGAAGACCGGATTGGTCATGATCCTGCTCTGCTGCGCCTGCAATGGCTTCGTGCGGGACGGCATCATTACCTGGGGCCCGACCATCCTTGCCAGCCTGGGCGGCGGTCAGGGCACCGGCTCGATCCTGTCTTCCCTGCTGATTCCGCTGCTGAACTTCATCGGCGTGCTGATGGCCCGGCGGGTGTATGGCCTGTTCGGCAGCAGCGCGCGCCGGAGCGTGGCCTATCTGATGGGAGCCAGCGCGGCGCTGGCCCTGGCGCTGCACCTGGCCAGCGGGATGCTGGTGAGCTGCGCGCTGGTGCTGGGCCTGTGCTGCTCGGCCACATACGGCATCAACCCCATGCTGACCCAGCTCATTCCCATGGAATACGAGCGAGTGGGCCGGGTCGGCCTGGTGGCAGGCATGAGCGACTGCTTCATCTATTTGGGCTCGGCGCTGGCAGGCGTCGTGACCGGCGCCATCAGCGACGCCGCGGGCTGGCCCGTGGTGTTCAGCCTGTGGTGCGCGGTGGCGCTCATGAGCATGGTGTTCGCGTTCCTGTCCCTGCGAGGCGGCAGGCGGCTGGAACGCGGCGACTGACGGGGAGGCTGGTGGCATGATTGCGGTGGTGGCGGCGCTGGCCGCCCGCGGCGGGAAGCTGCTGATCGCCCGGCGGCCCGAAGGTCGGCACATGGGCGGCAAATGGGAGTTTCCCGGCGGCAAGCTGGAAAAGGGCGAGCTGCCCGAGGAGGCGCTCAGGCGTGAACTTCGCGAGGAACTGGGTGTCGAGGCGTGCGTGGGGCGCATCGAGGCGGCGATTCCCCACAGCTATCCGGAGAAAGACGTCCTGCTGCTGTTCTACGCGACGGAGATCGAAGGAGAGCCGCAGGCCATCGACGAGGCCGAACTGCGCTGGGTTGCGCCGGACGAACTGGCAGGATACGACCTCGCTCCGGTGGACAGGCTGATGGCGGACAGGCTGCGTGGAGTCGTTCCGGACTGACAATTCAGACGCGAATATGTATTTTTGAGGCGAACAGTCTTTTCAAATGGCCGCTATTCCGTTAAAATAAAACCATCAGATGAGCGCGGGGCGGGAAACCGCCGAACGCGCCTCGGAAAGGTGGTTGAAAGGAATGAACGGGCTGTTTCAAGCGGTGGCTGCCTGGGGATCGGCGCCATGGATCGCGCTTGTGATCGTGGGCTATTGCCTGGTCGTGGTCGAAATGTATATCCCCGGATTCGGCCTGCCGGGCCTCAGCGGCCTGATCTGCCTGGTGGTGGGCATATTCTTCCTCTCGGGAGGCAACGTGCTCACGGGGCTGATCGCCACGCTGATCGTGGTGGCGCTGCTGTGCGTGGCGCTGTCGATCTCGATGCGCTCGGCCGCGAAGGGCCGTCTGGCCAAGTCGCGCTTCGTGCTGAAGGAGACCAGCACCTCGCCGGAGGAGCAGGACAACGCGCTGGAGTACTATGTCGGCAAGAGCGGCACGGCGAAGACCATCCTGCGTCCCGCCGGCGTCGCGGAATTTGAAGGCGTGCGTCTGAACGTGCTCACTGACGGCGATTTCATCGACGAGAATGCCCCGATCGTCGTGGAGCGCGTTGAAGGCAACAGAATCTTTGTCAAAAAGGCGTAGGCCAAAAGTGTAATAAATCGGAGGAGGTTTTCATTATGGGATTTGAGGCTGTCACCCTGGTTATCATCCTGGTGCTCGTGGTCGTATTCCTGATTATTTTCCTGAACCTGGTACCGCTGAGCCTGTGGATTTCCGCCACGGCATCCGGCGTGCATGTATCCATCGCCACGCTGGTAGGCATGCGGTTCCGCCGCATCAATCCGTCCCGCATCGTGCTGCCGCTCATCAAGGCAACAAAGGCCGGCCTGAAGGTGAACATGAACGAGATGGAAGCGCACCTGCTGGCCGGCGGCAACGTCGACCGCGTCATCAACGCGCTGATCGCCGCCGAATCCGCGCAGATTCCGCTGGATTTTGAGAGCTGCCGCGCCATCGACCTCGCCGGCCGCGACGTGCTGCAGGCCGTGCAGATGAGCGTCAATCCCCGCGTCATCGAGACTCCCGTGGTCGCCGCCATTGCGAAGGACGGCATCGAAATGCGCGCCAAGGCCCGCGTGACCGTGCGCGCCAACATCTCCCGCCTGGTCGGCGGCGCCGGCGAGGAAACCATCACCGCCCGCGTCGGCGAGGGCATCGTCACCACCATCGGCTCCGCCGAAACGCATGAGGAAGTGCTGGAAAACCCGGACAGCATCAGCCAGACCGTGCTGAGCAAGGGCCTGGACGCCGGTACCGCCTTCGAGATCCTCTCCATCGACATCGCGGATGTGGACGTGGGCCGCAACATCGGCGCTCAGCTGCAGATGGACCAGGCTGAGGCCGACCGCCGCATCGCTCAGGCCAAGGCTGAGGAACGCCGCGCCATGGCTGTCGCCCACGAGCAGGAAATGATCGCCGCCGTGCAGGAAATGCGTGCCAAGCTGGTGGAGGCTGAGGCCGAAGTGCCGCATGCCATGGCCCGCGCGCTGGAAACCGGCAAGCTGGGCGTCATGGATTACTACCAGATGCAGAACGTGATTTCCGACACCCGCATGCGTGACGCCATCTCCGGCGCCGGCGCAAAGAACGACAACAAGGACGGCAAGTAATGCCGATGAACAGCCTGCGGTTTGCGGTCGGGGCGGCGGCCCTGCCGCCCTCCGATCGCGAATTGCCGGCTGCCGACTGCGAATTGTAAGGTGGTGTTCACCTTGAATGGATTTATCGTACTCATCATCATATTCATCCTTTCGCAGGTCTTCAAGGGTTCGAAAAAGGTGAAGACCAACCGGCCCGGGCAGCCCGCGAAGCCTGCGGCGGCGCCGGGCGGCGCTCCCTCCGGCGAGCGCGGCGTGAGGCGTCCGTACATGCCCGCGCAGCCTGTCGTGAAGCCGACGGTTCAGCCCATCGCGGAGCCGGCCCAGGCTGCTTTCGCGCCCGCTGCGGCCGATGCCGCAGCCGCTGACGGCCTGCTGGACGAGAGTGACCGCGCGCGCACGGATTTGGTGGAAGGCGAGAGCCGCGAGTGCGACCACGGCAGCCTCGGCGGCTCGATGGATATCACCACCCACATGGGCCAGGGCGCGGAATACGAGCGCGCGCAGGTGCAGGTGAAGCCCAGCCGCTCCGATGAAACGGCCGACGCGCCCGCCGCCCTGGTGTCGATCACCAAGCTGACCGCGGCGCAGATGCGGCAGGCGGTCATCGTGTCCGAGATTCTCAAGCGGCCCGCGGAGCGTATGCAGGGCAGGAGGTGGGCGGCGCGATGAAACCGGTGCGCATTGCCATTGCGGATGACGACACGGGTATGAGAACCGTTGTGCGCAAGATCATCGAACGGGACGGCGGTTACGAGCTGGTGGGCGAAGCCGAAAACGGTGAAGAGCTCCTCGCAATCTTCGAGCGCGAGCATCCGCAGGCCGTCATTCTGGATGTGGAAATGCCCGTGATGACCGGCATCGAGTGCGCCCGCGCCATACAGGACCGCGATCCGCGCACCGTGATCATCTTTTCGACCGCACATGACCGCTACATGCAGGAAGCCTTCGAGGTGTACGCGTTCGACTACCTGCTCAAGCCGTTCAAGCTGGAGCGCGCGCTCAAGACGCTGGAGCTGGCACGGGAGCGGCTGACCGAACGCCAGGAAGCGGCGGTGCGCCTGCCTGCGGACGCCCCCGCCAAGGTGGCTGTGGGCCGCATGATGCTGCGCCACAAGGAGGGCGTGAGCCTGATCAGTGTGGAGAACATCATGCTGGTGCAGCGCGAGGAGCGGATGACGGTCATCTACACATCCGACGGCAAGCGCTACATGACCGGCGAATCGCTGGGCGAGGTGGAGGAAAAGCTGCCGCCCGAAATGTTCATCCGCACGCATAAGTCGTATATTGTGAATGTGAACTACATCGATTCGATCACGCCCTACGGCCGGTGGACGTATGTGGTCAAGCTCCACGGCACCACGCAGGACGCGCTGATCACCCACGAAAAGTTCGAGGAACTGCAAAAGCTGTTTGAGTGAACGAATCCCGGGGCGCCGCAGGAATAAAGCGGCGCCCCGGGTTCTTTTGTGTGGCGCAAGCGGCGGAGCGATGGACTCCGCCGCTTTCCATATGCCTTTTTCGATTACAGCTTTTCGAACCGGAAGACCCAGCTCTGATAGTCGCCCCGGGCCGGCGGCAGCGGCAGGCCCGCGAACATCAGCGCCGCGCCGGAGAACGTGGCACCGGTGGCGATTTCGCGGTATCGCGCTTCCTCTTCCAGGCCTTTCATGAACACCCGATGCGGCACCGGGTTGGGCTGCGTCAGCCGCTGGTAGGCGCACAGGATCAGGTCGCGTCCATCCCGGCCGGCGAACTGCCAGGCGGCGAAGTTGCCCTCGAACGGGCTCTCCAGGCGGGTGAAAACGCCCTGCTGCAGCGTCTCGCGCACGGCCTTCACCGTTTCAACAGCCTGACGGCAGGCTTCCAGCTCCTCCGGCGTGAGTTTGTTCAGATCCAGCTCAAAGCCGAAGTTGCCGGCCAGCGCCACCTCGGCACGGGTCCTGATGGCGGTGACGCGTCCGGTCTGGTGGTTCGGGCTGGCGGAAACATGCGCGCCCATGGCGCTGGGAGGATAGACGAAGCTGGTGCCGTACTGGATGGTCAGGCGCTCCACCGGGTCGGTATCGTCGCTGGTCCAGATCTGCGGCATGTAGTAGAGGAAGCCCGCGTCGAAGCGCCCGCCGCCGCCGGAGCAGCCCTCGAACAGCACCTCGGGGAAGGCGGAAGTGATTTCTTCTATCACGCGGTACAGGCCCAGCATGTAGCGGTGCTGGGTCTCCATCTGCCGGTCAGGCGTCTGTGAGCCGGAGAAGTATTCCGTCATGTTGCGGTTCATGTCCCACTTGACGTAGCCGATGGGAGCGCTCTTCAGCACAGACGAGACCGCGTTGATGATGTAATCCTGCACCTCGCGGCGGGAAAGGTCGAGGATCAGCTGCTGGCGCGCCTCGGTGCGGCTGCGGCCGTCCACATGCAGGCACCAGTCGGGATGTGCGCGGTAGAGGTCGCTGTCGGGCGATACCATCTCCGGCTCAAACCACAGGCCGAAGCGCAGGCCCAGCTCGTTTACCTTCTTCGCCACGCCCTCGATGCCGCCGGGCAGCTTGCGCCGGTCAACCACCCAGTCGCCCAGCGAGCAGTTGTCGATGTCCCGCTTGCCGAACCAGCCGTCGTCCAGCACGAACATCTCCACGCCGATCTCCTTGGCGGCGCGGGCGATTTTGAGGATGAGCTCCTCGTTGAACTGGAAGTAGGTGGCTTCCCAGTTGTTGATGAGGATGGGCCGGGGCCTGTCGCGCCAGGCGCCGCGCACCACCCGCGTGCGGATGACATTGTGGAAGATGTGCGACATGCCGTTGAGGCCCTGGCCGGAGTAGACCATGATGGCCTCGGGCGCCTGGAAAGACGCGCCGGGATCCAGCTGCCAGCGGCACACCTCGGGGTTCAGGCCGATGGACAGGCGCGCGCCGTCGAAGTTGTTCACCTCGGCTGTCGCCAGGAAGGAGCCGCTGTACATCAGCGCCATGCCCCACACCTGGCCGCTGTGCTCGGTGGCCGTCTTTTCGCACAGCGCCACAAACGGATTGTGCTCGTGCCCGGAGGCGCCGCGCTGGCTCTCCACGCGCACGTTGGCATGCCCCAGCGGGGTGCGGACGACCTGCCGCTCCCGCGCCCATGCGCCGTTCAGGTGAATGAGATCGTAATGACAGCCATAGAAAGGCACGCTGGCACTCTGCATGTGGGTGAGCGTCAGGCGCTCGGCGCCGCCGTTCACCAGCCGCAGGCTGCGGGTGAGGGCATCCAGGTCTTCCAGCACGGTGTATTCCGCCAGGGCGATGAGGCCGGTCAGCTCGTCGCGCAGCTCGATGGTGAGCGACGTGGCTTCCTCGTCCGCCTCGGTGTACACCGCGGGCAGGCCTTCCAGCTTTTTCTTGCCTTTGGTGATCTGATGGCTTACATAGGTGAGCTTGGTCAGGTCGTTGCCCTGCGCGTTCAATGCGCACACGGCGGGCGTGCCGTAGTATCCTGAGCCGCGGGTAGGCCACTCGGTCGGGGCGCGGCCCAGGGCGAGGTCGAACGACGCGCCGGGCCAGACGCTCCTGGCCAGCCAGGCGACGTCCGCATCCGGCAGGCGGCTGCCCCAGTACAGGTTGAGCAGGCCGAGCTTGTCGTCCAGATACAGGCAGCAGCTGAAGCTCTTGCCCTGGAGGTGGAAGGTTTTCGCGGATTCGTCATAGATGATCGGCATGATGAGACCCTCCTGTGAGTGGTATTTCAGTATGTTTTTATTGTAGCATTTTCCTGCGGACAATTCAATGGAAAGACACACAAAAAAGCGGGCGGAGTGCCGTTCAAAGCATCCCGCCCGTGGAAAAACTGCGGTTATTTATCGGTGCAGAAGATGGTGAGCAGCTTGTTGCTGCGCGTCAGGAAGGCCACCATGCGCTCGGGCGCGAGCATCTGGCGGGACATCTCGGCCAGGTCCAGCACCTGACTGCACACCATTTCGGTCATGTCGCTCTCGGCGTCGGCCGTTTTCAGATACTCGATGAGGGGATGCGCCGCGTTGAGCACCAGTGCGCGCTTCTCCGGCAGGCCCATGCCGTTGCCCCACTGCTTTGCCATCTCGGTGAAGCGGCGGCTCTGTTCCTCAACGGTGATCATGGCAGGCATCTCGCTGGACTTGAATTTCTCCAGCTTCACCTCGAGCTCCGGCTGGTTGAGGGCCTTGCGGAATTTCTCCTCCAGCGCCTTGCGGGTGTCCTCGTCGCTGTCGCCCTGTTCGGTAAGCCCCTCCATACTGGCGTCGACCCGGCGGAAAGTCAGTCCATCCTTGCCGCTGTATTCCATGAAGGAGATGAAGTTGTTGTCGATCAGCGTATCCAGCACCACCACGTCGGTGTCCTGGTCGCGGTAGAGCTGGATCATCTGCGCCTGGCGCTGGGGATCGCTGGCGTAGAACACGGTTTTTTTGTCGTCCTTGAAGTTGCGGTCGCCGTATTCCTTCACGGTGAGGTATTCGCCCGTGGTGGTCTTGAACAGGATGGCGTCCTTCACGCGGTCGTAGAACTTCTCATCGCGGATGCAGCCGTACTTCACGAAGGGATGGATGTCGTCCCAGTATTTCTGGTAA
The DNA here is from genome assembly GCA_001603025.1 of Clostridiales bacterium Firm_10. Classification (GTDB taxonomy): domain Bacteria; phylum Bacillota; class Clostridia; order Christensenellales; family Aristaeellaceae; genus Firm-10. Next base: position 26,312 of record LVAP01000005.1, read on the forward strand.
TCCTCGCGCTTGGTATTGAATTCGCCGGTCAGCCGGTCGGCGACCTTGCGGGTGATGTAGGCAGAGAGCTTCTTCACATAGCCGTCGTTCTGCAGGAACGAACGGGACACGTTCAGCGGCAGGTCCGGGCAGTCGATCGCGCCTTTCAGCAGCAGCAGAAACTCGGGAATGATTTCCTTGATGTTGTCGGCCACGAACACCTGGTTGCTGAACAGCTTCACCCGGCCTTCGCTGGCGGTGAATTCATTGCGGATTTTGGGGAAGTAGAGGATGCCCTTCAGGTTGAAAGGATACTCGGCGTTCAGGTGGATCCAGAACAGCGGTTCTTCATAATCGTGGAACACCTTGCGGTAGAATTCACGGTACTCCTCATCCGTGCAGTCGGAGGGGCGCTTGAGCCACAGCGGCGTGGTCTCGTTGATCTGTTCCGGCTCGGCAGGTTTTTCCTCGGGCTTGTCCTCCTTGGCCTCGCCTTCCTCTTCCTTCGGCGGTTCAGGCTTTTTCACCTCACTGAGGTATACGGGCACGGGCATGAAGGCGCAGTATTTCTCCAGCACGCCGCGCACGGTATACTTGTCCAGGAATTCCTTTTCGTCCTCATTGAGGTACAGCGTGATGCAGGTGCCGCGCTCGGCTCTGTCGGAGGGCTCCATGTCGTAGGTCATGCCGTCCTCGCTGGTCCAGCGCACGGCCTGCGCGCCGGCCTGCCAGCTGAGCGAGTCGATGACTACTTTAGAGGACACCATGAAGGCGGAATAGAAGCCCAGGCCGAAATGGCCGATGATGCCGCCGTTTTCGCCCTCTTCGGGTTTGTACTGCTTCAGAAACTCCTCCGCGCCGGAGAAGGCCACCTGGCAGATGTACTTCTCGACCTCCTCGCCGGTCATGCCTATGCCGTTGTCGACGATCTGCAGGGTGCCGGCCTCCTTGTCCACGATCACGTCCACCCGATAATCCTCTTCGGCGGGGGCGTCGCCCTTGAGCGCGATCAGCTTGTATTTCGCGATGGCGTCGCATCCGTTGGACACCAGCTCGCGCAGGAAGATGTCTTTATCGGAGTAAAGCCACTTCTTGATGACGGGCATTATATTCTGGGCGTTGATTGAAATCGTGCCTTTTTCCATAAATCAATTACCTCCTGATTGGAAACTGCCTCCATTTTATCCCTTTCCGGAGCGGTTGTCAATAGAAAATTAGCACTCAACTAAAACGAGTGCTAACAATTTCGAGAAAGTTCTCAATTCTGTCATGATTTGCAAAAATGAAAAGGCCGCCCTCAGGCGGCCTCATGAATGCGCGTCTTATTCTTCGTCGCTTTCCACGATTTCCAGGTACTTCTCGAACACCTTCTGCACCAGATCGTCGTCTTCGATGCTCACGTAGATCTCGTCGCCGTTCTCGTCGTTGTCGATCCTGAGCACCAGTACTTCATCCTCTTCCATGTCCTCGGTGGGCTCGACGGGCGCCAGCAGGATGTAGTCCTCGCCCTCATACTGCACCGTCATGATATGTTCGAAGCGGATGGGATTGTCGTTCTCATCGACCAGCTCGATGATGTTGTCCATTTCCATGCTGTTGTTCTCGTTGTTGTCCATATGCTTTCTTCCTTTCCAGACAGGCACGTCAGTTACGCGCACCGCCGTGGGATTTGTTTCGTCGATCCAGCCGCCCGCGTCGAGGAAGGACTGGAGTATGCAGACGGCGGCCAGCTGATCCACCACCTGCCTGCGCTTCTGCCGGTTCACGCCGCCCTCTATGAGCGTGCGCTGGGCGATGTTGGTGGTCATCCGTTCATCCTGAAAGCGCACCTGCCAGCCGCGCGCCTTCAACAGCTCCGAGAAGGCGAGGATTTTCTCCGCCTGGGGGCCGATGGTTCCGTTCAGCGAGCGGGGCAGGCCCACCAGCAGGCGGTCTGTGCCATACCGGTTGAGAAGCTCCGCGACGCGCTCCACGTCGCGGCTCCAGCCGCTGGCCTGGATGGTCTCCACAGCCTGCGCCGTAATGCCCAGGGGATCAGACACGGCCACGCCGATGCGCCGCTCGCCCACGTCAAGCGCCAGCACGCGCGGCGCCATAATCAGTCGCGCTCGAGCTTGTGGGCAACGTAGTGGCTCACAAGCTCCTCGAGGATTTCATCACGTTCCAGCCGCCGGATCAGCGAACGCGCCTGGTTGTAGCTGGTGATGTAGGTCGGATCCCCGGAGAGAAGATAGCCCACAAGCTGCGTGATCGGATCATAACCCTTGGCCTTGAGCGCCTGATACACCTCGCGAATGATGCTTTCGGGCGAATTCAGGTCGGTCGAGGGCGAATTATACAGTTTTGTGTCGCCCAGTCTGCTGCTCATAGGACACCGCCTCTCTGGAAAATCTCTTGCGACTATATTATACACCGGTTTGGATAAAATTTCAAACATTTTTGCATGGAACGGGCCAATTTCTTGCAATTGCCCGGATGATGAGCAGAACCGGCACGGAAAACAGCATGCCCCCGATGCCGGAGAGGCTGCCGCCCACCGTGATGGCCACCAGAACCAACGCCGGATGCAGCCCCGTGACGGCGCCCATCACGCGCGGGCTGATCAGCATGTTGTCGATCTGCTGCACCAGCAGCAGCGAAACGGCCGTGAGGAGCGCCCGGTTCAGGCCGCCCGTGAGCGCCATGAGCATCGCCGGCAGGCCGCCGAGCAGCGGCCCGAAGTAGGGAATCAGGTTGAACAGCCCTACAATCAGCCCCAGTGCCAGCCAGGCCCGCACGCCGCACAGCAGCAGGAAAAACGCCGCGAGCGCGGCCACGATCATTGAAATCAGCAGTTGGCAGCGCAGGTAAGCGCCGATCTCCTGGCGGATCGCCGCCGCCGTTCTCAGTACGACGCGGCGGCGCGCCGAGGGCACCAGCAATTCCAGACGCAGGCACAGCGTTTCCCGGTCGCGGATAAAGTAGTATCCCAGGGTGATCATGACGGCGAACTCGGCAATCGCTCCCGCTGCGGAACGTCCGAGGGCGGCCGTTCCGTTCCAGAGGGGAATCGCGCCGGACAGGATATCCGGCCCGGGCAGTACGCCTTCGGGCAGCTGAATGCCGCGCTCGGCCAGGAATGCTTCCGCCCTGATGCGAAAATCATCCAAATTTTTTATTAGACGCGGCATGGCGGCAAAAAGTTCATTGAGCTGACCGATCAGGGGCGGAAGGAGCAGCGCCAGAAGCGCCGCCGCCGCACCCAGGGCGGCCAGAAAGCCGGCCAGCACGGCGCCGTTCCGGTTCAGGCCTGTTTTCCGGCTGAAGAAGCCGCATGCGGGCTGAAGCAGGAATGCCGCCAATACGCCGCCCAACGCCAGCTTTGCGGCCAGCAGGCACTGCGCCCGCCAGCGCAGGAACACGAGCAGGCTCAGCACGAGCGCGGCGATCAGCCGTTTTTTGGAGCTTGTCATTTTCAGTGTCACGCGCAAAAGACCCCGCGCGCCCTGGCGCGGAGCCTCTGGGTCAGCCCATCAGGCTGCTGACCTCGTCGGCCGTCTTGCGGCCGGCGTCCCGGACAAGCTTTTTCACTCTGCGCTGTGTGCTGCGGCCTGCCAGGCCGAATGCGGCGGCGGCTCCGGCGCCTATTGCCATGCCCAGTGCAATGGCGGCCATGCTGCTTGCTTTCATGGACGATCGTCTCCTTCCGATGTCTCTATGACCACGTCTCCGTCCTGCGTGACGGAAAAAGCGCCGATGCGCGTGCGCCCTCCGGTCAGATCGTCGAAGAATCCGCCGGACAATTCCAGCATGGGAATGGCGAGGGTCTCCTCGTCGATGAAGGCGTCTGTAATTGCGCCGAGCCGGCTCCCGTCCGGCGACAGGGCGCGTCGGGGCAGCGAGGATGCATGCGGCATGCTCCGCTTTCCGGCTCCGCGCACCAGAACCGCCACGTCGCCGATGAGCTCCAGATCACTCCGCCCGATGAACCTCGTTCCTGCCAGCCCGCAGCTGAAGTAAACGCCCCTGACGGCGTGCAGGTCGTCGTTCAACTCCACGGCGGACACCCGGCCCAGATCACGGCCTTCCATGATGACCGGCAGGCCGATCAGGCTTCGCGCGTTTTTCATCAGATCGTCCTTCCTTCGGGCGCATTGCGCTTCGGCTTTCATAGTGTGAACACGGCGTTCCGAAACGATGAGCGGAAATTGATGTAAAAGTTTTTTTGATGCTGCACCGAAAAGCGCCGCTTCATACGTCATATATGATGAGAGCACACGAAAAGGAGGCGCAGAGATGACAGAAGGGGATTTCACGCGGCGCGTCATGGCCATGCGGAATCAGCTCTGGCACGTTGGCCGCGCCATGCTGTGGAACGACGAGGATGCCGCGGACGCCGTGCAGGAGGCTATGCTGCTGGCATGGAAGCAGCGGCGCACGCTGCGGGATGAAGGCAAGTTTGAAGCCTGGTTCATGCGGCTGTTCATCAACCGCTGCCGCGACATGCAGCGCGGTCAGATCAGGCGGCGCGAAGCCCTGAGGCGGGCCGCGGAGCAGGCGGACGCGGCGTTGCCGGACGCAGGTGAGGCGCTCATGGCGCTGGATGAGCTGCCGGATGCGCTGCGCCTGCCGGCGGTTCTGTTTTACGTTGAAGGCTACTCACAGAACGAGGTGGCACGCATGCTGGGCGTTACGCAGGAGCGGGTGAACACGCGATTGCGCCAGGCCCGAAAGCGCATGAAGCGCGCGCTGACGGAAGGAGGCTGTGACCATGAGTGACTGGAAGGATATGCTGGCCATGCCGGATGCGCCGGGCAGCTTTGCCGAAGCCATCCGGGCAGGCGGCGCGCAGATCCGCCGTTATGAGCTGAAACGCAGGCGGATCACACGCGCGTTTTCCGTCGCCGCGGCGGCGCTGCTGCTGGTCGCGGCGGGTGTTTTCGCCGCGTTGCGGGACCGGCAGCCGCACCAGGACAGCGTGTACCTCGCGCCTGACGCCACGGGAACGCCTGCGCCCGGCCGGGAGACGGCAAAGCCCTCCGCCGCGCCGGCGGCCACGCCCACTGCCGCCCCCACCGCCACCCCTGAACCCGGCGCGCTGCTCTACGGCGGTGAAGGCTATAAGCTTTCAGAGGCCTGCGCGGCCGGCCTGCCCGAAACGCCGTCAATCCGCTTCCCCCTGTACAGGCAGGAGAAGGATGAACTGGATGCGGACACCGTGGCCGGCTGGCTGTGGGGCGATGATTACAGGAAGGAAGAGTATGACAGCAGCGTGGTGTACATCCATGAGGCGGCGAAGAAGGTCCAGGGCGATTTCAAGGCCAAGGCCTACGTCACCGAGGGCGACTACGGCTTTTTCTGGGCGCCGGACGATCCATCAAAGCTGTACGCTGGCAGCTTTGAGAGCCGCGAGGCGGCGCTGGAGTGGGCGGAAAAGTGGCTGCGGCAGTATATCCCGGCGGAGTACTTCGGGCATCCCTTCCACCCCGGCACGTATTATTTCGACGGCCGGCCGGTGAACACCGCTTACAGCTTTCATTGGGATACGCAGGTCGAGGGCGTTGCCGTGCGGGGCGGCGGCCTTCGCGGCGATATATGCACTTTCGGCCCCAGCTTTTTTATGCTGGATATGAGCCGCTATGTTCCTGAGGAGGAAAGCGGCCCGGCGCCGATTTACCTCACGGCCGCCCAGGCTCTGGACGCGCTGAACTGGGCCGCGAGGCTGGACATGGCGCGGAGGGGGACAGTGGATCCGCAGATGTACGATTCCGCCTTCGGTACGTTTGAGGATACCGTTGAGACGATCCGCCCCGTCTTCGCTAATCATCTCTTTTACCGTGACGACGCCTACCGCCTGAGCTGGGAGATCACCGTGCGCAGCGCGGAGCGGGGCTCCGTTTCCACCTTCACCGTGGATGCCGAAACGGGCCGGCTGTGGAACGATCACGAAGGCGAGGTTCTCACGATCTACTCCCAGGATAAATAACTTGCATTTTCTTCCGCGAGCGTATAAAATAGAACCACGGAAGAAAAATGAAAAGGGAGCGCGAAAACCATGAAAATCCTGCTGACCGGCGGCGCCGGATTCATCGGAAGCCATACCTGCGTGGAACTGCTTGAGGCCGGGTACGATGTCGTCGTGGCGGACAATTACGTCAACAGCCAGCCGGAGGCCCTCCGGCGCGTCGAAGCCATCGCCGGCAGGAAGGTCGCTTCCTACGAAGCCGACGTGTGCGACGCGGCCGCCATGGACAGGCTGTTCGCGGCGGAAAAGCCCGATGCGGTGATTCATTTTGCGGGCCTGAAGGCCGTGGGCGAGAGCGTCGAAAAGCCGCTCATGTACTACCGCAACAACCTGGATTCCACGCTGACCCTGCTGGAGACCATGAAGAAATACGGCTGTTCGCGCATCGTGTTCAGCTCATCCGCCACCGTGTACGGCCAGCCGGAGGTGCTGCCTGTGCCCGAAACGGCGCGCCTGGGCTGCTCCAGCCCCTATGGCTGGACAAAGTATATGATCGAGCAGATCCTGCGGGACCAGGCCGCGGCGGATAAGGAGCTTTCCGTGGTACTGCTGCGCTATTTCAACCCGGTAGGCGCGCATCCCAGCGGCCTGATCGGCGAAAACCCCAATGGCAGGCCCAACAACCTGATGCCCAACGTGCTGAACGCGGCCAGCGGCAGGATGAAGGAACTGAAGGTCTTCGGCGGCGATTATGATACGCCGGACGGCACCTGCGTGCGGGATTACATCCACGTGGTGGACCTGGCGAAGGGTCATGTATGCGCCATCAGATACGCCGCTGAGCACACCGGCTGCGAAGCCGTCAACTTGGGCACCGGCGTGGGCTACAGCGTGCTGGACATCATTAAGAGCTTTGAAAAGAGCACGGGCGTGAAGGTGCCCTACGTCATGGCGGATCGCCGCCCGGGCGACATTCCCGCCGTGTATGCCGATCCACGGAAGGCCGCGGCCCTGCTGGGCTGGCATACGGAGAAAAGCCTGGACGACATGTGCCGCGACGCCTGGGCCTTCAAAGAAAAGAATCCAAACGGATACGGGGCGGAATAACGCGCCGAACCGACTTCATGCGCCTGTTTCGCCTCGGCTGAGCAGGCGCGATGTGTTGTATGAGGATTGAGAGGTGAACGCTGATGAAACCGACCAGTAAGAGGATATTCTGCCTGGCCGTCGCGCTGCTGATGGGCGCGCTGTGCGGCTGCGCGGCGGGGATGAGCGGAATGGCGGAGGAGCGCCTGCCGGTGGAGATCACCGCGTTCAACGTGGGCAAGGCGGACGCCATCCTGGTGCGCGTGGGGGAAAAGACCTACCTGATCGACGCGGGCCTGAAAAAGGGCTTCGGCGAGCTGGCGCGCTCCCTTGAGCGGGAGCAGGTGACGCACCTGGACGGCGTGTTCCTCACCCATGTGGACAAGGATCACGGCGGCGGCATGGAACAGCTGGCTCAGACCGACATTGACATTGACGCTTTCTACGCCTCGCCCCTGTTCTTCAAAAAAAGCATGCAGGAAAACCAGATCGTGCGCGCCGCGGCCATGCGCGGGAAGGAGGTCGTCTGGCTGGAACCGGGCCAGACGGTGGCCATCGGCGGGGATTCTCTGTTCGAGGTGCTCGCCCCGCTGGCGCTGGACGAAGAGGAGGAAAACAACAACTCGCTGGTGCTGATGCTCAGAACCCCCGAAGGCTGTGCTCTGCTGGCGGGTGACATGGAAAAGGAAGGGGAGAAGCGGCTGCTCGCCGCGATTGAGGATCCTCTCTCCCCGCTGCATTTCGACTTGTCCGCGGCCTATCTCAAGGTGGGGCATCACGGCCGCGCGGACGCAACCAGCCGCAAATTCGCGGCGGCGGTAAAGCCGGAAATCGCGGTCATATCCACCGATACCGTCGACGAGCCCAGCTCCGCCGATCCCGCGGTGATCGACATCCTGGATGAGGCCGGTGCCCGCGTCTATGTGACGGAAAACTACGAAAACGGCGTGAAGGTGCGCCTTGAGGGCGGCCACGCGGTGTTTGCAGACGATTGACCAGTGGAGGGAAGAAAATGAACGAAAAGGGAACCAAGGCTGTCGTGATCGGCGCGGGACAGGTGGGCGCGGCGACGGCATATACGCTGATGCTGACCGGCCTGGTGAGCGAGCTGGTCATCATCGACCTCAATCAGAACAAGGCCCGCGGCGAGGCGCTGGACATTGCGCACGGCATGCCGCTGTGCCCGCCCGCCGAAGTGTACGCCGGCGATTATCCGGACTGCGCGGGCGCTGACATCGTGATCATCACCGCCGGCGCGAATCAGAAGCCCGGCGAGACGAGGCTTGACCTGCTGGCCAAAAACTGCGCTGTGTTCGGCTCCATCGTGCCGAAGGCGGTAGAATACGCGCCGGATGCGCTCTATCTGGTGGTGACCAACCCCGTTGACGCGCTGACGCTGGAGACCATCCGCCTGAGCGGTCTGCCCGCCGGACGGGTGATCGGCACCGGTACGGTGCTGGATACATCGCGCCTGAGATATCTGCTGAGTCAGCACACCGGCATCGATCCGCGCAACATCCACGCCTTCGTGCTGGGCGAACATGGCGACAGTGAATTCGTGGCCTGGAGCCGCGCCCGGATCGCCGGCATGACGCTGGACGAGTACTGTGCGGACTGCGGCCGCTGCAAGGGCCCGATTTCCGCCATTCTGGACAGCGATATCGAGAACCAGGTGCGCCGCGCGGCTTATTCCATCATCGAGCTCAAGGGCGCCACTTACTATGCCATCGCCGTGGCGGTGCGCCGCATCGTGGAGGCCATCCTGCGCGACGAGCAGTCGATCCTCACCGTATCAACCCTGTTGGAGGGACAGTACGGCTTGGATGGGGTGTGTCTGAGCGTGCCCGCCATCGTGGGCCGCAAGGGCGTGGAGCGCGTGCTGGAGGTTGGACTGGACGATGACGAGAAGGCGGCCCTGACCGCAAGCGCGAAGGCGATTACGACCGCCATGGCGGATCGGCGGCAGGACGCTGGGCGATAAAGGCCGCAAGGCCGGAAGGATGGATTATATGAAGACGTACAGGCGCGTTTCCTTTGCCGATGTGGATATCACCGGCGGATTTTGGCAGGAGCGCCAGCAGCTCAACCGCGACGTGACCGTGAAGGCGGTGATGGACCGTTTCATGGAAACGGGGCGCTTCGACGCTTTCCGCTGTGACTGGCGCGAAGGCATGCCGGGCAAGCCCCACATTTTCTGGGACAGCGACATCGCCAAATGGATGGAGTCGGTGGCTTATCTCGTCGAAAAAGGACCCATGCCCGAATTGGAGAAGGTGGTCGAGGCCACCATTGACGAGATTGAGCGGCACCAGGACGGGAACGGCTACGTGAACAGCTATTTCACAGATCGGAAGAGC
>LVAP01000006.1 GCA_001603025.1 Clostridiales bacterium Firm_10
GGCCGCCTGTCAGCGCCAGGCGCGCCGCGCCGCGAAGGCGCGGCTTCAGCCGCGCGTAGGTTTCGCCCGAAACCACGCGGTCGGCCTGCCGGGCGCGCTCGGCCCGCGTGGGGGCCATGCGCCTGTCGTGCAGCCGCTCCAGCGCGCTGAGCGCGTAGCGGCCGTAGATGGCGGCCAGCCGGTCGAGCGCCGCGTCGTCGGCCAGGCCCCATTCGTCCAGCAGGCGCAGCAGCTCCGCCACGCGGCGTTCGTTCATCTCGAAATAATCCGGCAGCACGCGCCCCGTGAGGCTGCCTGCGGCGCGGCGCGCGTAGTGGTAGCCGCACAGGGGCAGCACGACGAGGCTCTCCGCCCGCCGCGCGACCCCGATGTTGAACAGGATGTCCTCGATCAGCGGCACGCCCTCGAAGGCCAGCCCGTTTTTGCGCAAAAAATCCAGCCGGTACAGCTTGTTCCAGGCGTAGCCCAGCAGCGTCTGCCACTCCAGCGGCACGATCCGGCGGCGCATGGAATCCGCGTCCGGGCACTCGGCGGCTTCCGGGCGGATGACGCGCGTTTCGGCCGGCGCGCCGTCCGCGCCGTAGTGCTCCTCCGTGACGCCCCACACGGCCCAGTCCGCGCCGGTGCGCTCCAGCGCGTCCGCCGCCTCACCCAGCAGGCCGGGCTCGATCCAGTCGTCCGAATCCATAAAGCACACGTATTTGCCCCGGGCGGCGGCCAGTCCGTCGTTGCGGGCGTGGCTCAGCCCGCCGTTTTCCGCCCGGTGGATCACCCGCGCCCGGGGATCCGCCGCCGCCAGCGCGTCGCACAGCGCGCCGCTGCCGTCCGGCGAGGCATCGTCCACCAGGATCAGCTCCAGGCGGTTCTCCGTCTGGCCGAGCGCGCTTTTCGCGGCCTTCTCCAGCCACGGCGCCACGTTGTATACGGGCATGACGACAGAAAGAATCGGGAATTGGGAACGAGCTGGCTCCCCCGCGCTTTTCAGCCCCTGACTATTCTCCATGCCCCATGCCTCATTCCTGGTTTTATCGGTTTGCCCTCAGCGTTGCGAAGAGGCGCCCGTTGTGGCGCTTGACAAAGGAAATGAACTGCCCCTCAAGCAGCACCAGCGAAGCGCAGCGCGTCCTGAACGACAGAAACAGCAGCTTCATGGCCGCGGAACGGGGCTTGGCCACGGCCAGCGCCCGGGTGAGGGCCGGATTGATGAGCATTCCGCGGATCCTGGCGCGCTTTTCGCGCCGGGGCAGCGGGCAGGCCGGCCCGGCGACGTTTTCCACGCAGCCCACCACGCGCTCGGCGTAACGGCGCTGGATCATCTCGTCGCTGTCCGGATCGCCGGAGAGACCCCAGTGCGCGTACAGCTCCTGCATCCAGCGGTGCTCCTCCTCGCGCTTCTCATACATGGCCTCGCGGTAGCGGGCGCCCTCGCTTTCGGCCCGGGCGCGGATGAAGTGGTAGTACGCCTTTTCCGTCACGCCCACGCGCCCGATATCCCGGAATACGGCCAGGTTGAAGGGCAAATCATCCCAGAAGGTATCCGGGAATTCGATATGGCTGTCCCTCATGTAGTCGGCGCGCAGCAGCTTGTTCCACGGTGGATAGAGCTGGTTTTTGTCGAACAGCCGCCAGGCCTCCTCGCGGAAAGCCTGCCGCGAGGGAAAAATCCTGCCCGGCACGCTGAGCAGCTGGCGGTGGAAGTGCGTCTCGTCGTAGTAGGTGTCGATGTAGAAGCCGGCGATGGCGGCGTCCAGGCCGTTTTCCTCGGCCAGGGCCACGAGATCTTCCAGCATTTCCTTTTCAGCCCAGTCGTCGGCGTCCATGAAGAAGAAGTACTTGCCCTGCGCCTGCGCCATGGCCCGGTTCCGCGCGATGGGCGCGCCCGCGTTGGCCTGGTGGATCACGCGCACACGGCTGTCGCGGGCGGCGAATCCATCGGCGACGGCGCCTGTGCCGTCCGGCGAGCCGTCATCCACGATGATGAGCTCGAAATCGGCCAGGGTCTGGTCGAGCACGCTCTGAACGGCCCGCGCGATGTATCCCTCGACGCGATACGCCGGCATAATGACGCTGACCTGGGGCATGGCAATACTTCCTTTCGCGGCGCTCCCAAAGTGCGTTCGGGGGACGCCGAAACTGCGCTTCAGGGACACCCTAATTCCGCATGTCTTCCAGCGTGAGCATCAGCGCGTCCAGGCCGGCGCTGTCGCGGACACGGCCGGATTTGACGGCGAAATCGGTGTCCACGCAGGCCCGGTATCCGGCCTCGAGCGCCTCGGCGGAGAAGCGGCCGGCCTGTTCGGCGGCGCGGACGGCGGCAAAATGGTTGAGAGACAGCCTGCGCTCGATTTCCGGCAGGGGCAGGCCCTGCGCGCGCAGCAGGCGGATATGGGTGAGCATGCGCAGCTGGCGCGTGAGCATGGCCACCGTGCCGAGGCACGATTCGCCGTTTTCCAGCATGGCTTTGAGCAGCCGCTGAGCGCGGGCGCTCTGGCCCTTCATCAGGCAGTCGATCATCTGGAACACCGTGCACTCGGTGGAGGGCGTCGTCACGGCCTCCACATCGGCGCGCGTGATGACGCCGCGCCCGTCCGCGTAGGCGCACAGCTTATCCAGCTCCTGGACGAGCCCGGTGAGCATCCGGCCCGCCATGAAAACCAGCTGTTCCACCGCGTCCGGCTGGATGTCGAAACCGCTCTCCCTGACGTGCCGCGCGCACCATTTGTACAGGTCGGCGTCGCTCAGCGGCGGAAACTCCACCCACTCCGCGCGGGCCCTGAGCGCCTGCGTGATTTTTTTGCGGTTGTCCGGCGCGGCGGAGAGGACGAACACCAGGCAGCAGGTTTCCGGGCTGCTGCCCAGCCACTTCGAGAAGCGGTCGGCGTCGCCCGCCTCGCCCTTGCCGGTGAGCGCCGTCCAGTCCCGCAGCACGACGATGCGCCTGTCGCACATCAGCGGAAGCGTCTCGGCGGCGTCCATCACGGACTGGACGTCGGTCGCGCCTTCAAACAGGCTCTGGTTGAGCGGCTCGAAGCCCTCGGGCAGGAGCTTGCGGCGCAGCGCGTCCAGGGCGCTGGAGAGCACGTATACCTCCGGGCCGTAGAACACATAGGCGGGACCGATGTCTCCCGCCCGGATGGCTTTGAAGAGCTGGTCGTAGGTCATGCTGTGCCTCCGCGTCAGCCGAGGGCTTCGCCCAGCAGCGCCGCCAGCTTGTCGGCGTCCCTGATCTTTTCGCCCAGGTACCAGCCGTCTTCTTCCTCGTCGTATTTGAGCTCCAGGGCGGCCAGGACGTCGACGCCCGCTTTGTCGAACAGGATGTCCAGGGACACGGGCTCGCTGACGTCGTACAGGTCGACGGTGTATTCGCCGCCGCCCAGGTCTTCCGCGTCTTCGCAGGCGTCGAGATAGGCCCTGAGCCGGGCGGGATCAGTGTTGATCAGCATGGAAACCACTCCTGACCGCGCGCTTGCGCGCTTGTTCCGCGCCGCGGCCGGGCCGCGCGCGGGGATGCGGGCGGCCCCTCGCGGCCGCCCTGCGAACCGCTTTCATTATAACACAGCCCGCGCGGGCCTGTCAAAACCTTCCGACCGGCCGGTTTTTTCCCGCCGCGGGAAAAACAGCGTGACAAATCGGCCGTATGTGATATAATAAACGGTGTGAACGGGTGATTTCATAAAAACGGGAGGATTGTCATGAGCACTTTTTTTGAGAAAAACGCCGGGCCGCTGAAAGAGTTCGCCCGCGTGTCGCAGTCTGTCGGCGCGCGCGCCGACTACGTGCAGGGCGGCGGCGGCAACACCTCCGTGAAGCTGGCCGACGGCCTGATGGCCATCAAGGCCTCCGGTTACTGCCTGAAGGACATCCGCGAGGACAGCGCCTACGCCGTGCTGGACGGCGCGAAGCTGCGCGCCTTCTACAACGGCAGCGAACCCGCCGACTTCGAGGACGTGGAAAAGGCGGGCTCCGCGAAGGCCAGGGAGTACACCCTGACCATCGAGGGCCTGGCCGCGCTGCGCCCCTCGGTGGAGGCGGGCTTCCATTCCCTGCTGGACACCTATGTGGCCCACAGCCACAGCGTATACGCCAACATGGCCGCCTGCTCGAAAGAGTGCACCGCCATCGTGGGGGCGGCCCTGCGGGACGCGGACTACACCTGGGGCTTCGTGCCCTACACCGATCCCGGCGCGCGGCTCACCTTCTCCATCCGCGACGAGCTCGCCCGGGTCGAAAAGGAGACCGGCCGCCGTCCCGCGGCCATCTTCATGGAGAACCACGGCCTGATCGTCCATCACCACGATCCCGACGAGTGCCTGCGCATCCACACGGACGTCAACGCCCGCATTGCCGCGGCCTTCGGCGTCGCGGCGGACGCCTTCCCGCCCGTGTCCGTGCATGAAATTGCGGGCGGCCTGGTGGAGGCGGAGGCGCCTTACCTCGCGCAGCAGCTGGCCTCCGGCGATTTCAGCGAGAAGTTCTTCCTCGAATCGCCGCTGTATCCCGACCAGCTGGTGTTCCTCACCGGCGCGTTCCGCGTGACCGGCGAACGGCCCGGGGAGGGCTGCTGCACCGCCGATCCCGCCACCGGCCGCGTGCTGTTCAACATGCCCGCCGGCAAGGCGCAGGTCATCGCGGAGACGCTCACGGCGGTGGTGTTCATCTGCCGGAGCATCGCAAAGAGCGGATACACCCTGTCCACCATGGGCGAGGCCGCCAAGGCCTTCATCGCCAACTGGGAGAGCGAGAAATACAGGAAATCGCTGGCGGGGAAGAAATAATCACCTAAAAACCAACGCCCGCCCGGTTTTTAGCCGGGCAGGCGTTTTTTGTCTGCACGAAAGCTTATACCTCCTGCTCCTCCACCGGCGGCTGCGGGATGTCCAGCACGGGCAGGTCGTCCAGCGTCTCGATGCCGAAGTGGCTCAGGAAGGCCTCCGTGGTGCCGTAAAGGATGGGGCGGCCGAGGGACTCGCGCCGGCCCTCCTCCTGGATGAGGCCCTTGTTCATCAGCGAGGTGATGGAATAGTCGCACTTCACGCCGCGCACAGCCTCGATTTCGGACTTGGTCACCGGCTGGCGGTAGGCGATGATGGAGAGCGTCTCCATGGCCGCCTGCGAGAGGGACTGCTTCTGCACGGGCTGCAGCAGCCGCTCGATCTGGGGCGCGTAGTCCGGCCGGGTGGCCAGCTGCACGCTCATGCCGAAGCGGTTGAGCTTCAGGCCCCGCTGGTTTTTGTCGTATTCGTCGCGCAGGGCGTCCAGCACGGGGCTGATCTCCGCCACGGTCATGTCCAGCGCGTGGGCCAGGTCGGCCACGTTGACCGGTTCCCCCGCCACAAAGAGTATGGCCTCGATGGCGCAGGGAAGTTTGCTCGCGTCCATGTGGTATTCCTCCCGTCAATCAGACGGGAGGCTGCTGCCCGCCGACCAGATTGACAAATTTTGTATATTCCGCCTGCCAGCCCAGCTCGACCGTGCCCAGCGGGCCGTTCCTCTGCTTGGCGATGATGACTTCGGCGATGTTCTTCTTTTCCGTGTCGGGCTTGTAGTACGCCTCGCGGTGCAGGAACATGACCACGTCGGCGTCCTGCTCGATGGCGCCCGATTCGCGGATGTCCGACAGGATGGGGCGGTGGTCGCTGCGGCTGGCGTTCGCGCGCGAGAGCTGCTGGAGCACCAGCACGGGAATCTTCAGCTCCTGCGCCAGCGCCTTGAGCGAGCGGGAGATCGAGCTGACCTCCTCCTGGCGGCTGTTGTTGCGGCCGGTGGCGGTCATCAGGCTCAGGTAGTCGATCATGATCAGGTCGAGCCCGTGCTCCATCTGCAGCCGGCGCGCCTTCGAGCGCACCTCCGGCACGGTGATGCCGCTGGTGGCGTCGATGTAGATCTGCGAGCGGGCCAGGGGCACCATGGCGTCGGTCAGGCGCTCCCAGTCCTCCGTTGTGAGCGTGCCGCGGCGCACGGACTGCATGTCCACCGTGGCCTCGGAGCACAGCATGCGCATCACCAGCTGCTCGGCCGGCATTTCCAGCGAGAACACCGCGCACTTTTTGCCGCTGCGCACCGCCGCGTTGGCCACGATGTTCATGCCGATGCTGGTTTTGCCCATCGAAGGACGCGCGGCGATCAGCACGAATTCGCCCGCGTGCAGCCCGGTGAGGAGGCGGTCCAGATCGGCGAAGCCGGTGGGCACGCCTTCGATTTTGCCGTGGTTCTTTTCGAGCGTTTCGATGCGCTCGTAGGTGCCCAGCAGCACGGACTGAATGGGCTGCAGCATTTCGCCGCCCTTGCGCATGGTGATGTCGTAGATCTTCTTTTCCGCCCCGGCGAGGATGTCGGCCGTCTCTTCCTCGGCGGCGTAGCTGGCCTGGCTGATTTCCTGGGAGGCGCTGATGAGCCGCCGCAGCGTCGATTTTTCGTCGATGATGCGGATATAGGCGCCCGTGTTGGCCGTGGTGGGCACGAACTGGCTCAGAGAGATGAGGTAGTCGAGCCCGCCGACCCCTTCCAGGCTGCCGCGGCGGGTGAGCTCCTCGTCCAGCGTGACCAGGTCGACGGGCCGGGAATGCCCGGCGAGGGTGAGCATGGCGTCGAAAATCTCGCGGTGCGCCGGATCATAGAAATCGTCCGGCGTGAGGGTTTCCTGCGCCAGCATGACGGATTCGGACGACTGGAGCATGGCGCCCAGCACCGACCGCTCGGCTTCCAGATGGTGCGGCGGCACGCGTCCGCCCGGGAGTGCCTGTTCCATGCGCATTGTCCTTTCGTGGTGGTTGGGGGGCGACGGCGGGTTACTTTTCCGCCGCCACGATGTTCAGGATCATGCGCGTGGAGACGCCGGCGCTCAGCTTGAGCGTCACGGTGGTCTGGCCCACGGTGCGCACGGGCTCGTTCAGCTCGATCTTGCGCTTGTCCAGCTCGACGCCGTGCTGCGCTTTCAGCGCGTCGGCGATCTCCTGGCCGGTGATGGAGCCGTAAAGGCGGCCGCCTTCGCCGGCGCGCACCTTCACGATGACCACCTTGCCCTTTAACTCGCGCGAAAGCTTCTCGGCCTCGTCGCGCTTCACGTCCGCGCGGTGCTTTTCGGCGCTTTTTGCGCTCTCGATGGAGTGAATGGCTTCCGCGGTGGCCTCCATGGCGATTTTCCGCGGTATCAGGTAGTTGCGGCCGAAGCCGTCGCTCACCTCGACGATCTGATCCTTTTTACCGGTTCCCTGCACGTCCTTCAGCAGTATGACCTTCATAAATCGTCATCCTCCCTGTCTTTTTCTTCCATTTTTTTGCGAATGTAGCCGGATATCAAGCCGCGGCGGCCGAACAGCACCGAGCAGATGCCGATCAGCGCGAGCAGCCGCGAAGCAAACAGCAGCCCCAGAACGATCATCACCCCGCGGAAAACCGCCGAACGGCCCGCCTGCCTGAACCGGCGGCTCAGAGCCGCCGCGCCGGCCGCCACGCAGATCACTTCACACGCGGTCAACACAGCCGTGACCACCGATTCCGAACCGTTCACCCGCGTCCAGTGCAGCACGAGCGCCGTGGCCAGCGCCACCAGCATGCCGATCGCGAGCCGGGCCGGGATGAACCAGCCGCTCAGCGGCACGTAGTCCAGATCGTCGCCGCGGCGCGCACAGACCTTGCCGGGCAGCATCGTGGCCAGCATGCCCGTAATCAGGCCCGATGAGATCAGCATGGCCGGGAGCGCAAGGCGCAGCGCCTCGCCGGTGCGGTCGAAGATTTCATGCAGCGCGGCCAGGCTGTCCCCGGCTGACAACGCGCCGGACAGCACGACCTGCGCCGACTCCATATCCATCATGCCGCTCAGGGCGAACTGCTGGAGCATGATTGTGACGAGGGGCGCGGGCAGGCTGTCCGCCCAGGCGGACATGCTTTCCATCAGCACATCGACCAGGCTGCGGCCCAGCCCGGCGAACAGGATGAACACCAGCGCCAGCATGACGCTCAGCTGCGCGATGACGGCGGCCTTCAGCCGCGTGAAATAAGGCGCCCGGCGGCGCATCAGCGCAATGATCACCGCGGACGGCACCACGAACAGCAACAGCGCGGCGGAGGCCATGCCGGGTCCCCACACGGCCCACACGGAGCCGGCCGACGCGGCGGCATACGCCAGCGCGGGCACGGGACCCGCCCAGGCGAAGAGCAGCGCCGCGATGATCGTGCCCGGCACGCAGACCATGGAGAAGGCCAGCGCGAAGGGCTGCAGCACGCCGGCGATCAGGCCGACGATGCACGCGGCGAGGATTTTTCCTGCGGAATGAGTTCTCATGACGGTTTTTTACCTCGTTTCGGGAAAGAAAGCCGATATCATATTCAATGATAGCACATTTGGCGGCCTGTGGGAAGAGGCATTTGCGCCGCCCGCGCGTCGGCCGCGCGTTTTCAGGCCTCGTCGTCCGGCTCGGCGCGGCTGATGAGGCCCGGATTGCGCATCAGCGGCCCCAGCAGGCTGATGTCGTGCGCCAGCGAGGGAATGGTTTCGCCCTCAAACTGGAAGCGCACGGCGTTCACGTCGGGCCGTTCGGTCAGGGTGTTCACCAGCGCGTAGATGAGATTGCGCTCCTGCTGCGGCGTGAGCCGCTGGCAGCGGGCGTAGAAGGCGCCGGACAGGTTCAGCACCGCTTCGCCGTCCGCCACGCGGATGCCCAGAATGTCGTCGGCGGACAGGCCGTCGGGGATCACGCGGGACACGTCTTCTTCCCAGGCTTCCGGCTCGCCGAACAGCAGGGCGAGCACCATCCGCGGGGAAGCGGCGTCCTCGGGCGCCATGGCCCGGCCGAGCGCCCGGAGCGAGCCGTCCCGGGCGGTCATGTAGATGGTTTCGAGGCTGGCGGTCATGCGTTCAAACTGCGCGCGGGTGAGCACGCCGTTTTCCAGGGCGATGCCGCCTTCGGGCGACTCGAGGCGCGCCAGCTGGCCGGCGCCCACGTACACCTGGATGCCGTCCAGCGCGGGGATGAATCCGGTGAGCGTGCAGGTGATCGAGGCGAACAGCTGCCAGGCGTTGAGCCGCGCGCGCTCGAGGATGGCGGAGAGGTTGCCGTCGAACGCGAGCCGGGCGACGCGCCGCCCGTTTTCAAGCGTCACGATTTCCGCCCCGGTGACGAAGGGGCTGTCGGTGTCGGGCAGCGCGGGACGCAGGGCCGGGTCCAGGCCGGTTCCGTCCGCGAGGGCGGCCAGGAGCGGCGTGATCAGGTCGTCCGCGCCGACGGACACCCCGCGGGCCTGCGGCACCAGGCTGAGCCCGTCCCGCGCGGGGTAATACAGCACGGCCGTGCGCCGCACGGTGAAGGATTCCCCGCCGACGCGCCGGTCTTCGGCCAGCGCCTGCGCGTATCCGGCCGACAGGGAATCGGCGTCGCCCGCGCCGCAGGGCAGGACGAAAGGCGATTCCGCGCGCCCCGCGATGAGCACGTCCACGGTTCGGATGCCGTTCACGCCGCACAGGGTGCGCGCGATGGCGGCGCGCATGAGGAACAGCTGGCGGTCGTTTTCCACGCCGCGCGCGTCGATGGACAGGTCCGCCACGGCGATATCCCCGAACTGCCGCACGCTGAGCGCGGCGGTTCCCTCCGGCGCGGCGCGGCGCGCGCCGTTGGCGGCGGGGTCGCTCAGCAGCGCCTGCACGAGCCGCCGCGGCAGCGGCTCTCCCTCGGCGAGCGCAAGGGTGGTGCGCATGGGAACCAGGGCCTGCGCGTCGGCGGAGGGGAAGTACAGCGTCACGTCCACTTCGCCCGGGGCGATGGTGTCGCCCACGGCGGGAGCCGGGGTATCCGCCTCGGGCAAGGGCAGGCTGACCTGCGCGTCGATGGGATTCAGCCGGGCGGTGAGCGGCGCGCAGCCGGAAAGCAGCAGGCACAGGACCAGCGCCAGGACTGCGGTGCGTTTCATATTCCCTCACCTCCGGATCGCATTTTTGGAAGCGTCTTGTCAGGCGTTCTCCCGGGGACTTTCCGGCAGCTCCACGGTGAAGGTGCTGCCCTTATTCTCCTCGCTGGCCACCTCGATGTGGCCGCCGTGCATCAGCACGATCTGCTTGACGATGGACAGGCCCAGGCCGGTTCCGCCCGTCTCGCGGGAGCGGGCCTTGTCTACGCGGTAGAAGCGGTCGAACACATGGGGCTGGTCTTCTTTGGGAATGCCGATGCCCGTGTCGATCACCCTGATGATGGCCTTCTTCTCACGGCGGTTCAGCTCGACGCGCACCGAACCGCCGCGCCCGGTGTACTTGATGGCGTTGTCCATCAGGTTGTAGAACACCTGCGTCAGGCGGCTGGCGCTGCCGTTTACCATCACCTGCTCGCGCACGGACAGCGTCATCTCGATGCCCCGCTCCCGCGCCAGGGGCTGCAGGCGGCGCATGTTATCGTTCAGGAGATCCGCCACGGACAGCGGCTTCATATCCACGGGTTTTTCGCCGCTGTCGATGCCCACCAGCGTCAGCAGGTCGCCGATGATGGAGTTCAGCCGGTCGATCTCCTTGTTGATGTCGGTCAGGAATTCGCGCGTCATGCCGGGATCCATGGGATCCTGGTACATCAGCGTTTCAATGAGGATTTTCATGGTGCTCAGCGGCGTTTTGAGCTCGTGCGAGGCGTTTGAAACGAATTGGCTGCGCGCCTTGTCCAGGCTCTCGATGCGGTCGCACATCATGTTGAAAGCCACGGCCAGCTGCGCGAACTCGTTTTTGCCGCGCACGCGCACGCGGTTGCTGAAATCGCCGCGCGTCATCTCCACGATGCCTTCGTTCAGCTCGGCAATGGGCCGCGTGAAAAAGCGCGACACGAACAGGCTGATGAGCATCACGGCCGCCGTGACCAGCGCCAGCCAGGTGAGCATCTGCGTCTGTATGCGCATGAGCGAGCGATAGGCGGTCTGCGAGGTGGTGATGTAGACCAGGGCGCCGGCCGGCGTTTCCCCGCCCACGGGCACCGCGTACACGCACACCATGCTGTCTGCCTCTGCCCGGGCGGAGACGGAGGATCCGCCTTCTCCCACGAAGTAGCAGCCGTAAGTCTCCCCCTGGCCGTTCAGCGCGGCGGCCGTTTCGCGGCGGCTGAGGCGCGCGCCGTTGAGCAGGGACAGCGAATCGGCCTGTACGGTGCCGTACAGGTCGGTCACGAGCACGCGGCCCGTCTGTCCCGCGCCGTCCCGCGCCAGGCTCCAGAGCGCTTCGGCGTCACGGCCAGCCAGGGGTGACTCGGCGGCGGCGGCCATGGCCCGGGCGGCGGCGAGCTCATCATCCGCCTTCTGGCTAAACAGATATTCGCCTACCAGCCGGATGAGCGTCGCGCTGACGAGGTAAAACGCGACGCACATGATCAGCAGATAGGCGAGCACGAATTTCCAGCGGATGGAATGGAAGCCCTGTTTAATCCTTGTCAGTGAAATAGTAGCCCACTCCCCACTTTGTGAGAATAAACTCAGGCTGGGCGGGATTGTGTTCGATTTTTTCGCGCAGGCGGCGGATATGCACGTCCACCGTGCGCAGATCGCCCAGGTAATCGTACTTCCAGATGGTTTCGAGCAGCGTCTCGCGGCTGAACACCTTGCCCCGGTTGGACACGAACAGCTGCAGCAGGTCGAACTCCTTTGCGGTGAGGTTGACCTCGCGGTTGTCGATGGTCACGGAGCGGTTGTTCAGGTTGATGGTCATGTTGCGGACCACCATGATCTGCGAGGCGGCCTCCTGCTGCTGCGCGCCGGCGCGCCGGAAGATGGACTTGATGCGGGCCTTGACCTCGAGGATGTTGAAGGGTTTGGTCATGTAGTCGTCCGCGCCGTACTCGAAGCCGAGGATCTTATCCATGTCCTCGCCCTTGGCGGTGAGCATGATGATCGGCACGTTTGATTTCTCGCGCACGCGCTGGCAGACCTCGATGCCGTCCATCCGGGGCAGCATGACGTCCAGCAGGATGAGATCAAAATGCCCAGAGGCGAATTTGGCCAGGGCTTCCTCGCCATCCTCGGCGGAATCGGTTTCATACCCTTCCTGTTCCAGGCTGTATTTCAGGCCTTTGACAATCAGCGGCTCGTCGTCCACAATCAGAATTTTACGTGCCACGGCGCCGTCCTCCTCTATATACCCATACTACATTCTATTATATCCTCAGAAAGTCACAATTTCAATGGTATTTTGAAGAAAATATTTCTGTTTTTTTCTCTTTTACGTTTATTTATCTTTTCAGCACGGGAAAGATTGTTAGAATTGAGCGAGAGACTGTACAAATGTTTGAAACAGTGATATGATAAAAGGCAGGTATGCACGCGGCCGCTGTCCCGTTCCGGGGCGGCGCCGATCATCAATATCAGCCGGAAAGGACTCATGATCCATGCGTTTGACGCATTCAAAGCTGCTGGCCTGTATCCTGGCGGCGCTGCTGGCGCTGGCCAGCCTGCCCGCGCTGGCCAAAACCACCCCGACGCCGGTGCCTTCGCTGCCGCCGTTTGACGACGCCGTTCCCGCGTATGACCCGGCCCACCCGGAAAACCTCACGCCGGACCAGGTCTATGCCCAGTCGTTCATCCTCATCAACCAGGAGGACGGGCGCGTGCTGCTGGAGAAAAACGCGGACGTTCGCATGAACCCCGCCAGCACCACCAAGATCATGACGCTGCTGCTGGCTGTGGAATACGGCAACCTGAACGAGGTCGTGCGCGTGCCGCGTGCGGCGGAGGACATTCCGAAGGATTCCTCGGTCGTGCCCGTCACAGTGGGCGAGGAAATGACCCTCACGGACCTGCTCTTCGGCATGATGCTGCGCTCGGGCAACGACGCCGCCAATGCCGTGGCCGTGCTCATCGGCGGCAGCGTGAGCGGGTTTGTGGACATGATGAACGCCCGCGCGGAGGAACTCGGCTGCACGGGCACGCACTTCGTCAACGCCCACGGCTACACTGCTGACGACCACTACACCACCGCGCGGGATCTGGCCACCATCACCCGCGAGGCCATGAAGGATTCCACCGTGCGGCGCATTGTGAGCGCCGGCCAGTACACCATGGGCCCCACCAACCTGCGCGACGAATACGTCATTCAGAACTCGAACATGATGGTGGTTTACGGCAGCGAGTTCCGCTATTCCGGCGCGACGGGCGTGAAGACCGGCACCACGAGCGCTGCGGGTCAGTGCCTCGTGAGCGCCGCGGACCGGAACGGCGTGAAGCTGATCTGCGTCGGCCTGAAGAGCACCACGGCCTTCGTCAACGCCAAGTGGCAGGACGCCAAGCGCCTGCTGGACTACGGCTTCTCGCAGTACCGC
This sequence comes from Clostridiales bacterium Firm_10, assembly GCA_001603025.1. Lineage (GTDB taxonomy): Bacteria > Bacillota > Clostridia > Christensenellales > Aristaeellaceae > Firm-10. The sequence continues at coordinate 13,278 of LVAP01000006.1, forward strand.
ACCTATACCTTTGCCGAGCTGTACGAGATGCTGAACCTCACCGTGCCCATTTCCGGCGCGGCGGCGGACGACGCCTCCGGCAGCGTGATCCACCTGAACGCGCTGATCAACCGCTCCGGTTCGTATGAGAAGACGGTTCACATCGACAACCTGAATGACCTGCTCGAGTCGTTCAAGGAAAACCTGACCATCGAGTACACGCGCGATTTTACCGCGCCGCTGGACGTGGGCACGGTCATGGGCCGGCTGACGTTCACGCCGCCGGAGGGCGACGTGATCACCGCGGTGCTGGTGTCCGACCGGGCGGTCGCGGCCGCGCCCTCCGGGCAGACGGATTTCATGGGCAGCCTGACGAGCCGGATCCCCCAGTGGGTTTACATTGCCCTGGCGTTTCTGGTTCTTTTTTTGCTTATTTTGATCTTCGCGAAGTTCGTGCTGGCCATTCGCCGTGCCCGCCGCCGCGCACAGGCCCGCAAACGCGCCCGGGAACGCGCCCGGCAGCGCGCTGCCCGGGAACGGATGCGGCGCCGCGGCAGGAGCTGATCCGTTTCCCTGTTGTCCTGCGTGCCGCGGCATTGCCCGCGGCGCGTTTTTTTCTGGCAATCGTGGAAGCGGTTGCGCCGCGGCGTGCCGGCATGCTATAATCAGTTGATTGCTGAAAAACCGGAGGGATGCAGTCATGCGTTTTGAATACAGAACGGATATCCGGGACAACGACGTCCTGCGCGCCGCTTTCAACGGCCTGACGCGGCAGGTGTTCGGCTTTGACTTCGCCGCCTGGCACGATTCCGGCTGGTGGAGCCCGGCGCACACCGGCTACACACCCCACGCGCTCCTCGCCGACGGGACGATGGCGGCGAACGTGTCCGCCACGCCCATCACCTTCCGCGTGGCGGGAAAGCCCCTGCGGGCGCTGCAGCTGGGCACGGTCATGACCGCGCCGGAATGGCGGGGCAAGGGGCTGGCCCGCCGCCTGATGGAACAGGTGCTGGACGAGGCGGCCGGGCGATACGACATGATCTACCTCTACGCCAACGATTCGGTGCTGGAATTCTATCCCCGCTTCGGCTTCGCGCCGGCGACGGAGCACGCCTTCTCCCTGCCCCTGCCCGGGGCCGGCGGCGCGGCGGCCCTGAGCGCGGATATGGACAGCCCCGCGGACCGCGAAAAGCTCCTGCGGCTGTACGCCCAGGGCAATCCCCTCAGCGGCGCGGCCATGGCGGGGGAGACGGGCCTGCTGATGTTCTACTGCGCGGGGTTCATGAAGGACTGCGTGTATTTCATCGACGCGCTGAACGCCGCGGCGGTGGCGGAATACGACGGCGACACGCTGCTGCTGCAGGACGTGTTCTGTCCGGCGGGAACCCCGCTGGAGGCGGTGCTGCGGGCCCTGGCCCGGCCAGGCGTTTCCCGGGCGGCGCTGGGCTTCACCCCGAAGGACGCGGCGGGCATGGACTGCGTGCCCCTCGTCGGCGAGGACGGCGGCCTGTTCGTGATGAAGGGGCTGGCCAATCCCTTTGCGGAGCGGAAGATGCGGCTGCCGGTGCTGTCGCACACATAATAAACGCGCCCTGCCGGGAAAACGGCAGGGCGTATCTGTTTTTTTATTTTTCCAGCAAGCGATTTATAATCCCCAATAACATCAATACGTCTCTTTCATCTTCATCCAATTGCTTGATGCCGATAAGGGCTTTTTGTACCAATTCCGGGTTTTTTGTTTCCTCATCAAAAAATTGTTGTGGCGTCAAACCAAAATAATCGCATATTGCAAATAATTCTTTTATCGGGGGCAAAGATTTTCCAGAAGAAATATTGTATACGTATCCCCGACTATGTCCCAGATCATTTAGTTTTTTGGCCTGAAATGTATAATATGTTATTATTTTCATAAAGTCATTTTCTATGCGACGGAGGTATGGATATGGGCTATTTTTGGGGCCTTTTGATCGGGTATGTGATTAACGGTTTAATCTGGGGGTTTGTTACTCAGCACGTAGCAGAGAGTAAAGGTTATTCCAACAGAAAAAGGCGGATATACTTTCAAAACTCTAATCATAAAACAAAAGGGCAGGGAACGGATCCGTTCCCTGCCCCTTTGCTTTTTGTATGGTGTGGCGCGTGGGCAGCAATCATTCTGCCTGCCCTTTCCCGTGCACCCCTTCCCCGCTTTGGCGGGGACGGGGACAGTTTGTTCGCAGGGCTTCGCCCTGCACTCACTTTGTCCTCCACCTCAAATCATCAGAGCTACATCATTGCAGAGCGTTATGTGCTCATGGGATGCCGGGCAAGCCCCACGCTTGACCTTTTTCTTTACGCCTCCGGCAGGATGCGGGCGCCGGAGATCAGCTCGCCGGTTTGGCGGTTGTAGGGCCGCAGCACCAGCGTGAAGCTGGCGGTCTCCTTCAGCCTGAGGAGGTATTTTTCCAGCGGCAGGGGGCCGCAGCTGTTGGAGCCGATGCCGCCCATGCGCCAGTCGAGGGACAGCACGGTCTTGTCCTCGGCCTCCAGCTCGAAGGTGTGCTCGGCCTTGTCCAGCGCCTCGTCGGTGTAAGGGTGCGCGTCGAAGGAGAAGCCCGCGTCTTCGTAGGTCTCCTCGCCCACGGCCATCAGGCCGGCGCCCAGGATGTCGGTGACGGCCAGCACCCGGATGCCGCCCCGCGCGCCGTTCTCCTGCGGGCGCACGTAGGGCTCGTGCAGGTCGTCCACCAGCGCGCTGTACTGGCCCAGCAGCGCGGAGAGGTTCATGTCCGGATAGTTTTCCTGCGGGCCCAGGCCGTACCACATCACCCGGTCGAACCGGGCGGGCATCTCGATGGTGAGGCCCACGCGCGGCAGGAAGGGCAGGTCGGCCTTCAGGGGCTCGTATTTCACGTTCAGGCGCACGTCGCCGCTGCCGAACACGGTGTAGGTGAAGACGCTGCGCAGGAACGGACGGCGGATGCGGGGCCCGTGCACGGTGGTCACGGTCAGCCGCGCGGCGCTTTCGCTCAGGCGCTCGAAGGATACGCCCTCCACCCGGTTCATCAGGCGGGTGAGGTCCAGCGGCTCCCAGTTCTTGCGATAGTTGCGGTCGTTGTCGATGGGCGCGCGGAACAGGTTCACCCGGGGGCCCTTTTCGAGCAGCTCGTTGCCGGCCGCGATCCAGCTGACCAGCTCGCCCGTGGCGCGCTCGAACAGCAGCGAGAAGTCCTCGCCCATGATTTCGATGTGCGTCTCGCTTTCCTCGATCTCCAGGGGCTCCATGTCCGCGGCGGCCACGCGCGCGATCTCGGGCTTCGCGGGCAGCATCAGCTGCGCGGCGGTCACTTCGTGTCCGCGCTCGCACCACAGCTGATCGAAGGCTTCGTTCACGCGGATTTCGATGAACGCCTCGCCTTTTTCCGGCAGCGCGCAGGGCAGGGCCACGGTCTTTTCGCCGCCGGCGGGGATGCCGGAAAGATCCAGGCGGCCGTGGGCGATGTCCTCGCCCTCGCAGACCAGGCTCCACGCGGCGTCCAGATCGTCCAGGCTGCGGAAGGCGTACAGATTGCGGATGGTCACCAGGCCCTTTTCCGCGTCAGCCATATCGAACTTCACGGGTTCATAAGCCTTTTTCAGCTCGATGAGGCCGGTGTGGGGCGTGCGGTCGGGGTAGTTGAGGGCGTCCACGCAGAAGCAGCCGTCGTTGGGGTGGTCGCCGAAGTCGCCGCCGTAGGCGTAGAAGGGTTCGCCGTCGTCGGTCTCGGTGAGGATGCCGTGGTCGACCCACTCCCACACGCAGCCGCCGATGAGCCGGTCGTATTTATAGATGGTCTCCCAGTACTCCTTGAGGGAGCCGGGGCCGAGGCCCATGGCGTGGGCGTACTCGCACATGAAGTAGGGGCGCGGGTCTTCGGTGTCCTGGCCTTCCTCTTCCAGCGTCTTCGGGCGCGCCCTCTTAAAGTAAGGATGGTTGCGCGTCTCCTCGTCCATTTCGATCCAGGGATACATGGTGGATTTGACGTCGCTCACAGTGACGCCCTTCTCGGCGTAGGTTCCGTTGTGGCGCTCGCCCTCGTAGTGCACGGGACGGGAGTCGTCCAGCTCCAGGATGCGCTTCTTCATGGCGATGTGGTTGCGGCCGAAGCCGGATTCGTTGCCCAGCGACCAGAAGATGATGGAGGGATGGTTCACGTCGCGGCACACCATGCGCTCGGCGCGGTCCACATAGGCCTTTTCCCAGTCCGGGCTGTCGGAGAGCTGGCTCCAGCCCTCTTCCTCGCCCAGCACCGCGCAGCCATGGGTCTCCAGGTCGGTCTCGTCAATGACGTAGAGGCCGTACTGGTCGCACAGGTCCAGCCAGCGGGGGTCGTTGGGATAGTGGGAGGTGCGCACGGTGTTCACGTTGTGCTGCTTCATCAGCTCAATGTCGCGCACCAGTGATTCCAGGGGAGTCACATGGCCCAGCTCCGCGTGGGTATCGTGGCGGTTGACACCCCGCAGCTTCACGGACACGCCGTTCACGAACAGCTGACGGTCCCTGATCTCGACGCGGCGGAAGCCCACGTCCACGCGCTGAACTTCCACGACTTCGCCGTCCTGTTCCAGCTCGATGAGCAGCTGGTAGAGGTTTGGCGTTTCGGCGGTCCACAGTTTCGCGTTTTCCACCGTCATGTCGAAGGCGGCGTCGGCGCTGAGGCCTTCCTGTGTCGCGGCGGAGACCGCCTGCTCGGCGATGACGCGGCCGTTCTCAAACAGCTTCGCGCGCACGGTGGCGGCCTGGTCGTCCTGGTAGGAGACGAATTCGGCCTGCGCGGACAGGAAGCCGTTTTTGAACGATTCGTCCGGCTCGGCGGACACAACCACATTGCGGATGTGCGCCTTGTTGACGCCCAGCAGGTACACGTCGCGGAAGATGCCGGAAAGGCGCCAGAAGTCCTGGTCCTCCAGGTAGGTGCCGTCCGACCACTTGTACACCGTCACGGCCAGCACGTTCTCGCCGTCGGTGAGGTGCTCGGTGATGTTGAACTCGCTGGGCATGTGGCTGACCTTTGAGAAGCCCACGAACTCGCCGTTGATCCACACATAGAACGCGGAGTTTACGCCGTCGAAATTCAGGAACACCTCGCGGTCCTTCCACGCCTCGGGCAGGGTGAACACGCGGCGGTAGCAGCCGACCGGGTTCTCATCCGGCACGAAGGGCGGATCGAAGGGGATGGGGTAATTGACGTTGGTGTAATGCGGCCGGTCATAGCCGTGCATCTGCCAGTTGGAGGGCACGGGCAGCTCGTCCCAACCCTCGTCGGCGTAGTCGTATTCGGGATCCTGGAAGCCTTCAGGCGCCTGGCCAACAGGGGAATAGAAAAAATCCCACTGCCCGTTCAGCAGGCGATAGAAGCCGGACAGGCCGCGTTCGCCGGCCAGGGCGGCTTTTTCGTTCGGGTGGGGTATCAGGCTGGCGCGCGGTTCCTCGCGGCCGATATGCAGCACATCGGGATTCTGCCAGTCGGGCAGCGTTCGGCTCATAGGATTATACCTCCTGATAAATAATGAATGGACTCCATAACCATCATAACATATTTGGAGTTTGAAATGCAAGAGAAACGCGGCGCGTGAGTTGACTTTCGGCGCGGGAAAAGATAAAATAAATATGATACAGGAAGATTTTTGCGGGAACGGCGAGAAGGCCCCGTCCCGCGCCGCGAAAACCAGACAATTCAGCGCCATCGCGCTTCCCGGAGGGGTGTTTATGATGAAGACCATCGGAATCGGCGTCATCGGCTGGGGCTTCATGGGCCGCACGCACACGCTGGCGGTCCGCTCGCTGCCGCTGTTCTATCCGGACGCGCCTTTCCGGGCCAGGCTGGTGGGCGTATGCTCGCGCACCGTGGAAAAGGCGGAAAAAGCGCGCGACGAGCTGGGCTTTGAGTACGCCACGGGCGACTACCGCGTGCTGCTCGGCGACCCGCGCATCGACGCGGTGAGCATCTGCACGCCCAACGACCAGCACGAGGCCATGGTGATCGACGCGCTGAAGGCCGGCAAGCACGTCTACGTGGACAAGCCCCTTGCGGTGGATTATCCCTCGGCCCGGCGCATCCTGGCCGCCGCCGAAGGCGCGAAGGGCCGGGCCCAGCTGGCGCTGCACAACCGCTTTTTCACCGCCACCATGCGGGCGAAGCAGCTTGTGGACGAGGGCCGGCTGGGCGACATCCTCACCTTCACCTGCCGCTATCTGCACTCCGGCTCCATCGACCCGCAGAAGCCCATGGGCTGGAAACAGGGCCGGGGCGGCGGCGTGCTGCTGGACCTGGGCTCGCACGCGCTGGACCTGGTCACCTGGCTCATCGGCCAGCAGCCGAAGGAGGTGCTGTGCGCCGAGAACACGCTCTACCCCGAGCGTCCCACGCGGGAGGGCGGCCTGTGCCGCGACATCGCCGAGGATCACGCGCTGATGCTGCTGCGGCTGAACAGCGGCGCCCTGGGCACGGTGGAGGCCAGCAAAATCACCGCCGGCGCGGGCGACGTGATGTATCTGGAGATCACCGGCACGAAGGGCGCGATCCGCTGGAACCTCGAGGATCCCGGCTGGCTGGAGTTCTACGACAACACGCTGCCGGAGGCCGACCTGGGCGGAATGCGGGGCTACACGCGCATCGAATGCGTGGGCCGCTATCCCGCGCCGGGCGGCTCGTTCCTGCCCCCGAAAAACGCCGTGGGCTGGGAGCGCGCGCACATGCACTGTTATTTCAGCTTCCTTGACTGCGTGGCCGGGGACAGGGCCCCGTCGCCCTCGCTGGAGGAAGGCGCGCGGCTGCAGAAGCTCATGGACCGCCTGGCGGAATCGGCTGGGAAGCGCGCCTGGGTGTCGGTGGAATGACGGAGGAAGACTATGCTTGAACAATACTTGGATGCGCTGCTCTTCGAGCTGCAGGGAGCAGATGAGTTCCTCATGGCGATGCCGGCGGAAGCGCGGGACGCCTGGGAAAGCCTGCCCGGTGACACGCGCTACCGGCTGACCGCGCGCGCCGACCGCTGGCTGGAAGGGAACGTGCCGCCGCTGCCGGCCTCGAGCTACATCAGCTTTGCCCGCGCGGGCGTCGAGGCGGATTACGAGGCGGCCCGGCGCACGCGGCGGGATATGCTGCGCGACCTGGTGATGGGCAGCTGCGTCAACCCCGACGGCCGCTACGACATGAAGCTGGCCGACGTGGTTTGGGCCATATGCGAGGAGAGCAGCTGGGTGCTGCCGCGCTGCAACCCGCTCGCGATGGGGCAGAAAAACCTGCCCCTGCCGGATGTCGTCAATCACCGCGTGGACGCGGCGGCGGCAGAAACCGCGGCCGATCTGGCGCTGGCGGTTCAGATGGCCGCCGGGCGGCTGGACGCCGTTTCGCCGCAGCTCATCGAGCGCGTCGAGCGGGAGATCGACCGGCGCGTCATCCGGCCGTTCCTGAGCCTTACGGACATGGCCTGGATGTGCGGCCCCAAGAGCGACAGCCTGCGCTGCCTGGCCGGCTGCGCGCTGGCCTTCCTCACCTTCGAGCGCAACGACCGCCAGCGCTGGCAGTGCATGCGCAAGGCATGGACGCTGTTCGACAGGCTGATCTCTGCCATGCCGGCCGACGGCAGCGCCCCGGGCGGGCTGGACGAGTGGGCCGCCGTGACCGAGCCGGTGATGGACATGGTGATGATGGTGCTCTCCGTGAGCCGCGGCCGCGTGGACGTGCGCCGCGAGAAGCAGCTCCAGCTGCTGTGCCATTTTCCCGTGTTCTGCCATGTGGCGCAGAACTGGTTCATCAATCCAGGCAGGCATTCGATGCGCCCGGCGCTGGACGGCGCGCTGCTGTTCCGCATCGGCGACTACATCGGCGACGAGGCGCTGTGCGACCTGGGCGTGTTCCTGCGCCGCGAACAGCTGCAGCGGGAGGCGCCGCAGGATGATCAGTGGCTCATGCACCGCGCGGCGGATCTGTTCAACGCGGAAATCATGGAGCGCGAGCCCGCGCGCCCGCCCTTCCGGCGGCAGGGCTTCTTCGGCGCCGTGCAGATGATGGTGGCCCGCGGCGAGGAGGATTCCGAACACGGCCTGGCGCTGGCGGCGCACGGCGGCAGCAACGGCGCGCTGACCGCGCATCCGGACGCAGGGGATTTCGTGCTGTTCTGCGAGGGCGAACCGGTGCTGGTGGACGCGGGCTTCCTGGAGGACACGATGTTCCACAACCTGCCGGTCATCGCCGGGCAGGGCCAGAGTCTGGGCGCTGCCTTTGGCGCGCAGGATGTCTCCTGCCGCCTTGAGGATGATTACGCGCTGCTGTCCATGGACCTGGCGCGCGCCTATCCCGCCCAGGCCGGCGTATATGAATGGCGGCGCACGCTGATCTACGAGCGCGGCGCGGGCACGGCGCAGCTCATCGAGATGTTTGACCTGAGCGACCGGCGCGACATCGAGTTCTGCTTCATCACGCCCTTCGAGCCGGGGCTTGGCCCGGGCTGGGCGCAGCTGGGACCGGTGCGGCTCCGGTGGGAAAAGGGGCTGAACGCCGCCGTCGATCCGCTGCCTGTGCCGGAGGGTGGCATGCGCGCGCTTTGGGGCGACACGCTCTACCGCCTCGCGCTGTCCACGGAGGAACCCATCGACAAGGGCAAGCTGACATTCACGTTCAACGCGCTGAGGACCTTCGGGTGAGCGCCGCATCCGACCGGGAGGGAACGCCGTGTACACGCTGTGCGAACAGGATAAGCTCGCGAACCTGCTCTTCATGGCCTCTTACGGCCGGCAGGGCGCAGAGACGGCCGAGCGCCTGATGAAGCGCTTCGGCTCGTTTGCGAACGTGTTCGCCGCCGGCCGCGGCGCGCTGGAAAGATGCGGGCTGACGGAATCGCAGGCCGCGCTGATCCTTTCCCTGCGTTTCATGGCGCGGCGATGCGCCCTGGAGCGCTTCGGCCGTTCGCCTGACCTTGGCAGCCGCGGCGCGCTGGAGGAGTATATCCGCGCGCTGTACGTGGGCGTGCGAAACGAGCGGTTCATCCTGCTCTGCCTGAACGGGCAGGATCGGCTCATCGAATCGCGTACCCTGGCGGACGGCACGCTGCGGGGCCTGCGCGTTCATCCGCGCACGCTGTTTGAAAGCGTCGTGCAGACCGGCGCGTCCCGCGTCGTGTTCTGCCACAACCACCCGGGCGGGAAGGTCGCCTTTTCACACGCGGATATCCGGTCCACCCGCGTCTTCTGGGCGCAGCTGAACGCCATCGGCGTGACGCTGGTCGACCACATGCTCTGCGCGGGAGAGGCCGTGGTGAGCATGCGGGAGACCTGCCGTCTGGACGGGACGTTTTACCTCCCGCCCCGACCCCAGGCGCCGTCCGCGCGTCCGGGCTGATGGCCGGAGCCCTGGCAAATCTTAGAATTTGCTGTGTGGCGCATTAGTTTTGCCGTGTTTTGTTCACATGCGCCGCGAGGCGTGATATAATAACTGCAGAAACAGACAAGAAGCCGGCGCAGCCGGACAAGGAGGAAATCACCATGAAAAACGGCAAGAACATTTCGTCTCTGGCAGTCCTGGGTATCCTGGGGCTGCTGCTGATCGTGTGGCCCGGCGCCACGCTGACCATCGTGTGCAAGCTGGCGGCCATCGCGCTGCTGCTCGTCGCCGCGGCCGGCATCTACACCTGGTTCAAGGACCGCTCCACCAAGCCCGCGGATCTGGCGAGGCTGATCGGCAGCGCCGCGGCGGTGATCGTGGGGCTGTGGATCCTCTTCAACACGACGTCGTTTGAGAAGCTCATTCCCGTCGTGCTGGGCATCGTCATGATCATCTACGGCGCGCTGGAGCTGTACAAGGCCTACAAGGGCGGCAAGAATCCCGTCTCCATGGCGCTGGCGGGCATCGCCGTCGTGCTGGGACTGATCGTGGCCTTCAACCCCTTCACCGCCATCAAGGCGACGGTTGTGTGCGCCGGCATCGCGCTGGTTTACACTGCCGTGACCGGCATCATCAACGAGATGAAGGCGGGAAAGTAAGGCCTGTCGGGAATCCGTTTCATATCCCCGGCCATCCGCGAAAAACGGAACGACCTGCGCACAAAGGCGCGCGCCTCGCGAAGAACGAGGCGCGCGCCTTTTTATCTTCTGAGCTTGTCCAGCCCGCGGTAATCGCCGAACGCCGGGGCTTTCGCAAAGGCTGTTGAGGCATGCGCGATGAGTTCGAGCATCAGCCGCTGGCGCGTGTCGGCGCAGGAGAGATCGTCGAAGCGGTTTTGCCACTCCATGGGGTCGGCCTCCAGGTCGTACAGCTCACCGCGCAGGGGCGTGTCGTCCAGAATGGTGCCGTCGCGGAACAGGATGAGCTTCCAGCGCCCGTTGCGCCACATCCAGGCCGGGGCGATCTGCGGGCACTCCCCGCCGCCGCCGTGGAATTCGCAGAAAGCACCCCGGTGCGCCGCCTCGCCCAGCAGGCTGAGGCCGGGCAGGCGCGGGTCGGGCTTTATGCCCGCCGCTGCGCACAGCGTGGGCACGATGTCCGTCAGCATGGCGGGGCGGCTGTCCCGGGTGCCGCGGCGCGCCGGATCCACCGGGTCGCCGGCGACGATGAGGGGCACGCGCACGCTCGAGTCGAACAGGCAGTACTTGCTGTAGCGGTTGTCGCGCTCGCCCATCATGTCGCCGTGGTCGGAGGCGAACAGAAACAGCGTGTTCCTGTCCAGGCCCTTTTCGCGGATTTTGTCCAGTACGCCGCCGATAAACCAGTCCATGAAGGTGCAGTTGGCCCAGTAGCGCAGGGTGATGCGGCGCTTTTCCTCCGAGGGGAGGCCGTCCAGCCCGGTCCGGCGGCCGTAGTGGGCGCGGTGCAGCGATTCGCTGACGCGCATGGCGGCGGCGATATGCGTGTCCGGCTCCTCCGCCCAGGGCGGCGCGGGCAGGTCCGGGATGTCGGAAAGGTCGTACATGGCTTCGAATTCGGGGGGTATATTGAAGCCGGCGTGGGGCTTGATGAGCGAGAAATAGAGGAAGAGGGGCCGCCCGTCCGGCCGGTAGGCGTCCAGGAATTCCATGCACTTGCGCCAGATGAACCCATCGCGGTGGTGCTCCCTGGGGAGCGTGGAGGGCTTGCCGATGTAGCCCAGCGCGTTCTCCTCGCCCGAGCCGAATTCCCGCGTTTCATCGTAATAGGCGGCGAGGCCCTCCGGGTCCTCCTCGTCCATCATGACCGCGCCCTCCTCCCACAGCACGGAGCCGCGCGGCTGGCCCTCGGCGCGCACGTCGAAGCCGCGCCGCGAGCCCATTTCGCCCTTACGGCAGTTGTTCCAGTGGGTTTTGCCGAAGCCGGCGCAGAAATAGCCCGCGTCGTGCAGCAGCTGCGGCAGCGGCACGGCGGGCAGGCGGGTTTCATCCAGCAGCGCGCCCGCGTTGGTGCGCACGCCGGTCTGGGAAGGATACAGCCCGAACATCAGCGAGTTCCGGCTGGGCACGCACATGGGGCACTGGCAGATGGCCTGATCGAACAGGATGCCCTCCCGCGCCAGCGAGTCGATGGCGGGGGTGATGACGCGCGGATTGACGCAGCCCAGCGCGTCGAAGCGCTGCTGGTCAGTCATGATCATGACGATATTGGGCTGCTGCATGGCTTTTCCTCCGGATTACTCGGCGTTTTCGAGCGCGGCCTTTTCCAGCGCGGCAAGGATTTCCTCGTTGGGCTGAAATACCAGCAGGCGCGCGGCGCCCCCGCCTTCCGCGGCGTAGGCCAGCGCCTTTTCGGGAAATTCCGCCTTCTTTATGACGGCTCTGTCGTAGGCCTGGGCGTTGCCGAAGCGCCTGAAGATTTCGTCCCGCGGGCCCACGGCCAGCACGCGGTTGAGCTGGACGCTGTGCACGATGCGCGCGTGGTCGCCGTACACCCGCTCGATGAAAAAGCGGCCGTCGGACACCGTGTAGCGGTAGGCCATGACGCTCAGCCGCACGATGGCTACGGCCTCGGCGACGACCAGCGCCCACACGGCGAACGCGCCGTACTGGAAGCCTGTCGTCATGGCGACGGCGCGCTCAATCCAACTGACCAGCACGATGGACACCGCCAGCCCCGCCACGATCAGCAGCCCGGCGCCGCGGGAAACGGAACGCCCCCGCACGACCTGCTGGATCATTCCGCCGCCTCCGCCGTTTCCCCGGTTTCAAACATGTCTATCATTTCCTGCAGCACGACGGCGGCCGTGTCCGGATTGCGGCTGAACTGGACGATGGCCAGGTATTTGCCCGCCGGGTCGTAATTCAGCGCGTCGAACATGCCGGTGAGCGTTTCGGCCTGCAGCGCGTAGATGTGCTGGCGGCCGGTCGCGTTGCCGTCGTCGTCCGTTTCGTCGAAGGTGACGCGGCCCAGCTGGCGGTCGCCCGGATCAATCACGCCGTCGGCGATGTAGCCGTCCAGCGGTACGAGCACATTCTGTTCGGCCAGGTCGGCCATCAGCACGCGCGGGAGCACGTAGATGTCGCCTTCCTGCGCGGCCAGCGTGACCATGTATTTCTGGGCGGCGTAGTAGCTTTCCTCCGAGCTGGACTCGGGATCATACTGCAGCGACAGGAACGTGACCTCCTGCAGGGCGGGCTCATAGTCGGCGGCAGCCGTGTCGACACCCGCGGCTTCGTCCCGCGCGCGCTCCCACGCCTGGCCCCGCTCCAGCAGGCGGTCCGCCGCCTCGCTGACCGGTTCGGCCGAGGTGTCGGAATAGCCGCCGATCAGCTCAATGTCGATGCGGCGCTCGTTGGGGGCGTGGTAGGCGGTGGTGGTGAAGGCGAAGTTGCCGATCATCGCCGCCGCGATGATGACGACAAGATAGATGTATTTTCCATAGTGAAAATGAACGCTCAGCTTTTCCCGGGTCAGCTTTGTGTCTGGCATATAAAAACCTCCTCTGCGCGGCGATCCGGCAGATAATATTCCATGATCCATTATAATCGCTTTCACGCGGCAAGACAAGCCGTTTTTCGCTAAATAAATAAGGCGTTTGAAGCGCGCCGGGCGCTGCGCCTGTGCCGGGGAAGCCGCCCGCCCGCGGGAATCCGGCTTTGTCGCGCCTTTTGCCCGCATCCGCTTGAACTTGCCTGGCAAAACTGCTATAATTCAGGAGACCGCGGGCTTTCCGTCCCCCGGCTTCTATAGTAAGTAAGGGAGAGTGGTTTTCATGTTCAACACCGATCGCCTCTTCGAGGAAGGGCGCGCCCGCCCGCTCATCGCGGCGCACCGGGGCGTATCCTCGGCCAACATTCCCTGCAATACGCTCGCCGCCTACGGCATCGCCCTCAGGCAGAAGGCGGACATCGTGGAGATCGATGTGGCCCGCAGCCTGGACGGCCGCCTCTATGTGTTTCACCCCGGCATGGAGCTGCCGCACCTGCGCAGCGAGCGGTTCATCAGCGAGATGACCGCCGCCGAGGTGGACGAGCTGCGATATGTCAACCAGGACGACTGTCCGACCGACTGCCGCGTGAACACGCTGGACGAGGCGCTGGATCTGCTGAAGGATCGCTGCTACGTCAACGTGGACAAGTTCTGGATGTACATGGAGGAGATCGCGGCCTGCGTCCGCGCCCACGGCATGGAAAAGCAGGTCATCGTCAAGACGCCCTGCCAGCCGGAATGCTTCGACGAACTGGAGCGCGTCGCGCCGGATTTCGCCTTCATCCCCATGGTCAAAAAGGAAGACATATACACCGACGAGCTGCTGAAGCGCAACATCCGGTATGCCGGCGCGGAGGTCATCTTCTCCTCGGAGGATGATCCCGTGGCGTCGCCCGAATACATCCGCGCCATGCACGGCAAGGGCCTGCTCGTGTGGGTGAACGCCATCGTGTACAACAAGACGGCCATCATCTCTGCGCACCACACGGACGACGGCGCGCTCACCGGCAATCCGGACGATCACTGGGGCTGGCTGCTCGACCGCGGCTTCGACATCATCCAGACCGACTGGTGTTCCATGCTGCAGGCCTACATTGCGCAGCGGAATCAGAAAAGGGGGAATTCACTGTGAGCATCCGGATACACGGGGAAGACGGCGTCGTATGCCGCATTCCGAACAGCGCGTTCGGCTATTTCGGCTGGCCCTCCGTCGCCCGCATGGAGGACGGCACATTGGTGGCGGCGGCCAGCGGGCCGCGGCAAAGCCACATTTGCCCCTGGGGCAGGGATTCTCTGGCCTTCAGCCGCGACGACGGCAAAACCTGGACGGAGCCGGTCGTCGTTCACGATTCCCCCCTGGACGACCGCGACGCGGGCATCGTGTCGCTGGGAGGAAAGAAGCTGCTGCTCACCTGGTTCACGCTTGACCCACGCCAGTTTCACGAGCACTTTCTGAAGCACATGACCGGGAACATGATCCCCTGGATGGAAGCCAGGCTGAGCGCCCTCACCGACGGGGCCGTGCGGGCCAGCGCGGGCAGCTGGACGCGCATCAGCTTCGACGGCGGCCAGACCTGGAGTGCGCCGCGGCCGGCTCCCGTCACCGCGCCTCACGGCCCCATCCTGCTGAAGGACGACACCCTGCTCTACGCGGGCAAGCCCTTCCCTCAGGGCGATGTCCGGCCCACCGTGAGAGACGTTCAGGTGGCCCGCAGCGCCGACCTGGGAGCCACCTGGCAGATACTGGCCACTGTGCCCTGCCCGGCGGGTTTTGTGGCGGATCAGATTCACGAACCGCACCTGGCTGAGCTGCCGGACGGCACGCTGCTGTGCGCCCTGCGGGTCCACGAGCCGGATACGATGGCCGTCTGGATGAGCCGCTCCACCGACGGCGGCCTCACCTGGAGCGAGGCGTACCGCCTGCCCTGCGACGGCACCCCGCCCCACCTGCTCGTGCACTCTTCCGGCCGGGTGGTGTGCGTTTACGGCTACCGCCACGAGCCCTATGGCCAGCGGGCGCTCGTCAGCCGGGACGGCCTGACCTGGGACGAGGAGCTCATCCTGCGGGACGACGGCCCGGATGCCGACCTGGGCTATCCCGCCTCTGTGGAGATGGCGGACGGCTCCATCCTGACCGTATACTACCAGCGCCTGCCCGGAGACACCCAGACCAGCATCCTCTCCACTCGCTGGAGGCTGCCGGAATAAGCGAACAGAAAAGGAGTGTTTGAACCATGAAGCGCATCATGTTTACCGGCATTATGCCGGCGCTGCTGTCTCCCGTGAATGAGGACGGCTCCATCCGTGAAAAACCGCTGCGCCGCCTGGTGCGCGATCTCAGCGGGACCGGCATCACGGGGTTCTACCTGTGCGGCGCCACCGGCGAAGGCATCGCCATGGCGCCTGAGCGCCGCATGGAGCTGGCGGAGATCGTGAAGGACGAGGCGCCGGCGGAGATGAAGCTCATCAACCACGTCGGCGCGGGGGATCTGGCCACCGTGCGCCGCCTGGCCCGCCACAGCCGTGAAACCGGGCTGGACGGCATCTCCTCCGTACCGCCGTTCTTCTTCAATTACGACGAGCGCGGCATTATCGATTACTACCGCGCCATGTCTGACGAGAGCGCCGGCCTGCCGATGCTCATCTACGCCTCGCCGCTGAGCGGACCGCTGCTGCCTGTTTCTACCGTCGAGAAGATGCTGGACATCCCCGGCTTCATCGGCATGAAGTTTACCAACCCCAACTACTACCTGCTCTCCCGCTACAAGAAGATCGGCGGCGGCGACATCAACATCATCAACGGGCCGGACGAGACCTGCCTGCTGGGCCTGCTGATGGGGGCGGACGGGGCCATCGGCTCCACCTACAACGTGATGCCGCGGCTGTTCGTCGAGCTGTACGGACATGTGAAGGCCGGGCGCATCGCCGAGGCGCGGGCGCTGCAGATGAAGGCGGACGACCTCATCGAGCTGATGCTTGGCAGCGACGTGATCTCCTGCTGCAAGCTGATGCTGGATCAGCGCGGCTACAACGTCGGCGAAACCAACGCGCCCATGAAGCGGCTTACCGCCGGGCAGAAGGCAGCGTTCCTCGCTGCGCTGGATCAGATGGGCGGCGTGGACGCCTTCGTATAAGGAGGAGGCGGCATGGGAGTTATCGATATCGGCAGCCGAGTGGAGATGCTGGTTGACGATTATCTGGTGGAGGCAACGTCCGGCCTGGATTTCCGCCTGAACCAGCCGGTGGAGCGGGAGGTCGCCATTACGGGCGACCGGCCGTGGGAAGGGCCCGGCAGTTTCGCCTACGCCACTGTGTTCGCCTGGAAGGGGATGTATCACCTCTATTACCGCGCCACCGCGCCGGGCAACACCGGTGACACCGGCGAGCTGCAGTATCTGTGCTACGCCCGCAGCGCCGACGGCGTCCACTGGGAAAAGCCGGCGCTGGGCCTGTTTGAATATGGGGGCAGTACGGCCAACAACATCGTGCTGGGCGGTGAAGTGTGCCACAACTTCACGCCCGTGCTGGACACCAACCCGGCTTGCCCGGAGAGCGAGCGGATCAAGGCGGCCGCCGGGTACGGCCACGCGCTCTATGTATACGGCTCGGCGGATGGCCTGCGCTTTCACCGCCTGAGCGACGAGCCCGCCGTGGCGTCGAAGCGCTTTGGCTTCGATTCCCAGAACGTGCTGTTTTACGACGACGCGCGGGGCGTGTACCGCATCTACTCGCGGTATTTCAAGCCCTCGCCCTTCGGCGTGACGCGGGAAGAGGGCGTCACCGTGGTGCGGGCCATCCAGATGAGCGAGTCGAAGGACTGCCTCCACTGGAGCGCCCCCGTGCCCAACGAATACACGGAAGGCGCGGACGAGCAGTTCTACACCAACGCCGTCACGCCCTGCCCCGGCGCGGAGCACGTGCTCCTGTCTCTCCCCATGCGTTTTGCGGAGGAGCGAGCCCGTGCGGTGATGCGCGGCTCCCGCGGCGTGAGCGACGCGGTGTTCATGACCAGCCGGGATGGACACCTGTGGGACCGCCGCCATATGGACAGCCTGATCGGAGGTGGATTGGACGAGCGCGGCTGGACGCAGCGCTGCAACATACCGGCCCGCGGCCTGCTGCGCCTTGGCGATGAGCTCAGCCTCTATGTCCAGCGGCGCTACTGCTGGGAGGACGCCAGCCTGGTGCGCTTCACGATGCGGCCTTTCGGTTTCTCGTCGCTCCATGCCGGCGCGAAAGAGGGCGAGCTGCGCTCAAAGCCCTTCGTGTTTTCAGGCGATGCGCTGCGGGTTAATTTCTCCACCGCTGCCACGGGTTCGGCGCGCTTCGCGCTGACCGATCCCGACACCGGCGCGCCTTACGCGGGCTTCTCTTTTGAGGACTGCGAAGAGCTGTTCGGCGACGCGCTGGATGAGGCGGTGCGCTTCGCGGGCGGCCCGCTGACGGCGCTCAGCGGCCGGCCGGTGGTGCTGCAGGCGCGGCTGCGGCTGGGCAATCTGTATTCGTTCCGCTTCGGCGAGGCGGATGCGCGATGAGCGTCATCGTATTCGACACCGAAACCACCGCCGCTGAGCCGGGGCAGATCTGCCAGCTGGCGTATCTTGTGATCGACGGCGGGCGCGCCGAGGGCCGGAATTACTATTTCACGGTGGACGCCATGACGCCCCGGGCGGCCGGCGTGCACGGACTGACCCGTGAAGGGCTGAAGGCGCTCTCGGGCGGCCGCCGCTTCGGAGACTGCGCGCCGCGGATTCTGGCCGATTTTGCGGCGGCGTCGCTGCTGGCCGGGCACGGCGTGGCGTTCGACGAGCGGTTTCTCCGCGCGGAATTTGAGCGCTGCGGCATTGAACTGGCCGAAAAGGAAACCTTCTGCACCCGCGATTTCTTCGTCCAGATGATGCGCAGCCGCTTCGGCCGGCGCGTGGGCTGGCCCAGCCTGGCGCAGCTGGCCGCGCACTACGGCCTTGAACGGGAGGCAATCGCCGCGAATGCCCGCGCCTGCTTTGGCGGCGGGGACGCGCCGCATGACGCCCGCTATGACGCCGCGGCGACGTGGCTCGTGATGCGCGAGGCGGCGGCGCGGGGCAACGTGAATAGCCTTTCCTTCGGCGGGGCACGCTGAAGGCGGAGGTGTGTCTGTATGATCCGAAGGGAAATATCACTGGAATGCGGCGCGCGGCAGATGATGGAGGCCCGCGAGGCGCTGAACGCCCTGTCCGGCGTGATCGGCGCCGAGGTGGTTGCCGGTCGGAACGCCATCCGCGTGTGGCAGGGAGACGAGCCGGGCGAGGAGGCGATCGGCGACGCGCTGCGCGGCAGCGGCGTCACGGCGTATCGCATTCGCTGAAGCGCCGCCCAATCTTCCGTCATTCTGCGGAGAATCTTGATTTTGCCGCGGGGATCGGGTATAATAGGGCTTACGACGCAGGCTGTGAAGCCGGAGGAGGTCTTTTGCATGGAAAACAACGATGATCTGGAGCTGTATGTCTTTACCGATGAAGACGGCAACGACGTCAACGTGCAGGTGCTCGACTATTTCTACTATAACGGGGACGAATACGCCGTGATGACCGAGCTGGCCGAGGGCCAGGAACCCTGGACTGAGGCGGGCGGCGACGAGGAGGCCCCGGAGATCTTCTTCATGAAGGTTGTTCCGGTGGACGATGAGAACGTGGAGTTCGAGCCCGTGGAGGACGACGAGCTGTCCGACAAGCTGTTCGAAATCGTCAACGCGAGCTTTGAGGACGAGGAAGACGAATAACGCGCAAAGCCGCCTGCCGCTCCGGCGGGCGGCTCTGCAAAGGGGAGGACGCAGGCCATGAAGCTCCAATACCTGGGCACCGCTGCCGCCGAAGGCACGCCCGCGCTGTTCTGCCGCTGCGATTTCTGCCGCTATGCCCGCCGGGCGGGCGGCCGGGAGATCAGAACCCGCTCCGGCGCCATGCTGGACGACCGGATCAAGATCGACTTCGGCCCGGATTCCTACAAGCACGAGCTGGATTTCGGCCTGGACTATTCCGCCGTCCACTCGGTGCTGATCACCCATGCCCATGAGGACCACCTGGATGTGGACGACATCGCGCACCGCAGGCCCACCTCCGCGCACTTTCCGGAGGGAGAGCCGCCCATGATCGTTTACGGAAACGGGACGGTGGGCGAAAAGCTGGCCCGCATCCATTCGCCGTGGCTGGCTTTCCGCCAGGTGAAGCCCTTCCAGCCGGTGGACGTGGAGGGATACACGGTGACGCCGCTGGAGGCGGTGCACTGCGTGAGGCGGGAGGAGCCGACGCGCTGGCCGGTGACGTTCGAGGGAGAGACGTACGGGCGCTGGGAGGAAGCGCTGTTCTATCTCATTGAGAAGGACGGCAAGAGCCTGCTCTACGCCCACGATACCGACGAGTTTACCCCGGCGGACATGGATTTCCTCGCGGGGCGCCGGATCGACCTCATCTCGCTGGACTGCACCAACGGCCGGCTGGACCTGACCTATGTGGGCCATATGGGCGCCACGGAGAACCGGCGCATGAGGGACAGGCTGCTGGCCAGCGGCGCGGCGGACGGGCACACCGTGTTCGTCGCCAACCACTTCTCCCACAACGGGCTGCTGCCCTATGACGAGCTGCAGGCGCTGCTGCCCGGCTTCCTGGTTTCCTATGACGGCATGACCGTCGAGGTATGATAAAATAACAGTCGCGCCGTTGCTTTTTCGCGCGGCATGGCGTACAATGAAAGCACATCCAAGCATATGGGAGGTTTATACATGGCTTCTGTGAACAAGGAAATGACCATCGGCGATGTCCTCAGGCTCGACCGGGGCACGGCCCCCATCTTCATGGCCTTCGGCATGCACTGCCTGGGCTGCCCCGTCTCCACGGGCGAGAGCATCCAGGACGCCGCCGCAGTCCACGGCATCGACGCCGACAAGCTGGTTGAGGAGCTGAACAAGTTCTTCGCGGCGCAGGGAGAAAAGTAAGCGATCGACACGCGGAGTGTGGATAGTGCGCGGATCCGGCGCAGGCCGTTTCCCGGAAATATCCACACTTTCGTTCTTTTATCCGGAAAGAGGACGCGCTGTGAACAGAAAGGGTGGGGATGAGCAATGGGCTACCGCGAGACATATGAGAGTTGGCTGAGGGACTTCAGCGACGACGCCGAAACGGTGAGGGAGTTACAGAGCATCGCCGGCGACGAAAAGGAGATTGAAGACCGGTTCTATACCGAGCTGTCGTTCGGTACGGCCGGACTGCGCGGCGTTCTGGGCGCGGGCACGAACCGCATGAATGCCTACAACGTGCGCCGGGCCACCTGCGCGCTGGCGAAATACATCCTGCAGGAGCCCGGCCAGGCGGAACGCGGCGTGGTCATCGCCTATGATTCCCGTCGCTGCTCGGACACCTTCGCGAAGCAGGCGGCGCTGACGCTGGCCGCGCGCGGCGTGAAGGCGTATCTGTTTGAATCGCTCAGGCCGGTGCCGGAGCTGTCGTTCTCCGTGCGGCACCTGCGCGCCATCGCGGGCATCGTCATCACCGCCAGCCACAACCCGCGCCAGTACAACGGCTACAAGGTCTACTGGGAGGACGGCGGCCAGATGCCGCCCGAGCGCGCCGACCAGATCCTCAGCCTGATCCACGAGACCAGCTATCAGGAATCCACGGCCATGGACGAGCGGGAAGCCATGGACAAAGGCCTTCTCACCATCATCGGCAAAGAGGTGGACGACGCCTACATCGCCTGCGTGAAGAAGCTCTCCATTTCCCCTGAGCTCATCCGCGAGATGGGCGATCAGCTCAGGATCGTCTACACCCCGCTGCACGGTTCCGGCAACGTGCCCGTGCGCCGCATGCTGAAGGAGATCGGCTTCAGCAACGTGACCGTTGTGCCCGAGCAGGAGCTGCCCGACCCGGATTTCCCCACGGTGAAGGTGCCCAATCCCGAGGATCCCGCGGCGCTGGCGATGGGCCTTGAGCTGCAGAAGAAGATTGGCGCGGACGTGGTGTTTGGCACCGACCCGGACTGCGACCGCGTGGGCATCGCCGTGCTGGACGGCGAGGGCAGCGTTCACGGCCTCACCGGCAACCAGATCGGCTGCCTGCTGCTGAACTACATCCTCGACCGGCGCAACGCGCTCCATACGCTGCCGGAGAACGCGGCGGCCGTGAAATCCATCGTGTCGACGGAAATGGCGCGCGCTATCTGCGAAGACTATGGCTGCGCCATGATCGACGTGCTGACCGGCTTCAAGTTCATTGCCGAGAAGATCGAGCAGTTCAGCGTGACCGGGGAGCACACGTTTGTGTTCGGCTTTGAGGAGTCCTGCGGCTACCTTTCCGGCACCGAGGTGCGCGACAAGGACGGCGTGAACGCCGCCATGCTCATTGCGGAGACGGCCGCGTGGTATAAAAAGCAGGGCATGACGCTGTACGACGGCCTGCAGGCGCTCTATGGAAAATACGGCTACTACGACGCGAAGGTCACGTCCTTCGCGCTGGCTGGCAAGGACGGCCTCGCCCAGATGGCCGGCCTGATGAAGAGCCTGCGGGAGAACGCCCCCGCCGACTTCGACGGCGTGAAGGTGACGGCCGTGCGCGACTACGCCGCAGGCATCCGCAGGACCGCTGACGGCGCGGAGGAAAAGCTGGAGCAGCCCGAATCGAACGTGCTCTACTACGAGCTGGCGAACAGGGGCTGGATCTGCGTGCGGCCCTCCGGCACCGAGCCGAAGATCAAGCTGTACGTCAACGCGGTGTCCGGCTCCGCAAAGGAGACCGCGGCCATGCTGACGAAGCTTTCCGACGCGGCTGTGGCGCTGCTGAACAGCAAGATCTGACCTGTTCGGACCGCTTGCGGAGCACAGGGCGGCCCGTCCTGGCGGCCTTTCCGCGCAATATACGGAAAACGCGCCTCCCGCAGTTCAACTGCGGGAGGCGCGCTGCGCCGTTTGCGGTTTATTGGTTTTTCCGGCCGTGCCTTCCCTCTTTGAGGAACAGATTCGCGCCAAGCCTGTTCAGCGGCCGCTCCCAGCAGAAGGTGAGCAGCGCGGCCGCGGCGACGGCCACGGCGAAGCACAGCAGCGTGTAGTGCAGCTGCCAGGGCATTTCGCCGGCGCTCTGGGGCATTTCGCTGGTGTAGGACGGGATATGCCAGGCCCGCAGGCGGAGGGCCAGGTGGCTGTGCCAGATGTACGCGTTGTAGGAGATGGCTGACAGGAAGCGCATGATCCGGTTGTTCCAGAGCCACTGGAACCACAGGGGCGCCTGGCCGCCCAGGGCGAGGAACAGCCCGCCCAGCGCGCTCAGCGGGAAGCGGTAGAGCATCTGCCCCATGCGCACGCCCTCCGTGCCGGAGCGGTGCGACTGCAGCTCCATCAGCAGCCAGATTCCGGCCAGCGCCGCGACGCACAGCCCGGCGGCGGACAGCGCCGTCCACCAGCGCGGCTTCATGCGCTTCTGAAGCAGGGTGTACAGCCAGGCGAAGAGCATGCCGTTGGCGTAAACATCCAGCATGGCGGGCAGGCGGTTGAAGTAGAGCGCGGTGTCCTGCATGCCGGCGACGTAGACGAAACGGTACATGAAGGCCACGGCCAGCATGGCGGCGTAAGTGAGGAAGGGCTTTTTGACGAATGCGCGGCCGATCAGCGGCGCGATGAGATAGAACTGCACCTCCACGGCCAGCGTCCACAGCACGCCGTTCAGCCGCGTGCCGATGTAGCCTTCGAAGGTGAGGTTGTGGGTGAAGGTGAGGTGCCCGAAGAAGTCGAGCAGGAAGTGGCGCATCGAGGGATACTGCCGGCCAGGCAGCGCGTATACCAGCAGCATGACGAGGATGCACAGCCAGTAGCTGGGCAGGATGCGCAGCGCGCGCTTGATGAAATAGGGCCGCAGCGCCGGCAGGGGCTCTCCCCCGACGCGGGCGCGCGCGTAGGGCAGGAACAGCAGGAAGCCGGACAGCAGGAGCATCATGTCCACCATCATGTAGCCGGTACGCACGGGCGGGTTGAAATCCAGCCGGACGGGACCGGCCTCCAGCACCGGATTCAGCCACGACTGCTGCCAGATGTGGAACCACGCCACCACGAACACGCTCAGCGCGCGCAGGCCGTCCGCGACCGGCACATACCGCTCGCCGTATGACCCCGGCAGGCACAGCCGCCTCAGCTTTTCGCGCATTTTGCCCACTTCGCTTTCCGATTCCGCCCGGGGCGCGGCCGTCCCGCGGCTGCCCGTATTATACCATCGCGTCCGCGGGCTTGTCAATCGCGCCGGATGGACAGGGTGAGCCGGCTGTGCTGCGCCGGGCAGGGGAAGGACCGGAAGGCTGAAAAGCGCCGCGCCGGGTGCTATGCCCGGTGCGGCGCCCTGCCTTGCGCGGGATCAGACGGTCTTGTTCTTGCCCACCACGATGGGATAGAGCTTCGGGGCGATCAGGCGGCTGCCGCTGAGCACGTTGACGCCTTTATCAAGGATGACGTGCTCGATTTCCACGCCGGCTTCGATGGTGTCGCCCTGCATCAGGATGGAGTTTTTGATGTGCGCGCCCTTGGCCACGTGGACGCCACGGAACAGCACGCTGTTCTCGATGGTGCCCTCAATGACGCATCCGTCGGCCACCAGCGAATTGATGGCCTGCGCGCCTTCCATGTAGCGGGCGGGCACCTCGTCGTGCACCTTGGTGTAGACGGGATGGGAGCCGAACAGGGCTCGGCGGCACTCGGGATTGAGCAGGTCCATGTTCAGGCCGTAGTAGCTGTTGATGGTTTCCACGCGGCGGTTGTAGCCCTTGTACTCGTAGCCGCAGATGCGCATCGGGCCGTTGTGCACGTTGCGCTGCAGGATCTCGCGGTTGATGTCGTTGATGCCCTCGGCAAAGGCCTGGTCGATGAGCCTCAGCAGCAGGTCGCGGCGCAGCACCATGATGTCCATGTAGAAGTTCTGCGTGCGCGGCTGGGTGGGGCCGATCTCCATGTCGGTCAGCACGCCGTTTTCATCCACGGAGAAATACACGTGGCGCGGGCTGAGGGTGATGGTCTCGTCGATTTCCTCGGGCTTCTTGCGGGCGTACACCAGGGTGATGTCCGCGCGGGACTCCTCGTGGAAATCGAGCAGGTCGTCGAAAGTGGTGTTCAGCACGGTGTGGCTGGTGGTGAGGATCACGTACTCCTGCGTGGAACGGCGCAGGTAGGTGAGGTTGGAATGCAGCGCGTCCAGGATGCCGCGGTAGGAGCCCACGTTGTCGCGGGTAAGGAAGGGCGGCAGGATGAACAGGCCGTCGTTGCGGGTGTGCAGATCCCACTCCTTGCCGGAGCCCAGGTGGTCCATCAGGGAGTGGTAGTTTTTCTGCATGATGACGCCCACGTTGCGGATGCCGGAATTGACCATGTTGGAGAGCATGAAGTCGATCATGCGGTAACGTCCGGCCACAGGCAGCGCGGCCACGGCGCGGGATGCGGTCAGCTCACGCAGGCTGGTTTCATTTTTTGAGGTATAGATGAGCCCCATCACGTCTTTCATACGTTCAAACTCCTTTCCAGCCGAAGCATGTCGCTGTCCACCTGGTCGCCGGGCTTGACGACGAAGTTTTCGGGCAGTTCGGTGTGCTGGCCCACCAGCGCGATGAGGTTGTCATCGCCCTCCTTCGCTTCCGAGCCCACGACGCAGCCGCCGCTGATGACGCTTTCCTCGCCCACGATGGCGCGGGTGACGACGGCGCCCGAGCGGATGACGGCGCCCGGCATGATGACGGAATCCCTCACCACGGCGCCGGGCTCAACGCGCACGCCCGCGAACAGGATGCTGCGGCAGACTTCGCCGGCCACATCGCAGCCCTCGGTGATCATGCTGTCGCTCACGCTGGCCGTGTCGGCGATGAAATGCGGCGGCTGGACGGGATTCCTGGCGTAGATGCGCCACTTGTCGTCGTACAGGTCGAAGGCCGGCGGGTTCTTGAGCAGGTCCATGTTGGCTTCCCACAGGCTCTCGATGGTGCCGACGTCCTTCCAGTAGCCCTCGAAGCCGTAGGCCATCATCTTGCGGCCGTCGTTCAGCATGCGGGGAATGATGTTTTTGCCGAAGTCGTTTTTGCTGGTGGGATCGGCTTCGTCGCTGACCAGGTAGTCCCGCAGAACAGCCCAGGTGAACACGTACACGCCCATGGACGCTTTTGTGCTGGTGGGATGCGGGGGCTTTTCCTCGAAGCGGGTGATGCGGTTCTCCTCATCGGTGGACATAA
This sequence comes from Clostridiales bacterium Firm_10, assembly GCA_001603025.1. Lineage (GTDB taxonomy): Bacteria > Bacillota > Clostridia > Christensenellales > Aristaeellaceae > Firm-10. The sequence goes on from LVAP01000006.1 coordinate 38,357, forward strand.
TGCCGAAGCGGCTGGCCTCCTCCAGAGGCACGTCGAACACGGCGATGGTGACGTCGGCGTTCGAGCGGGCGTGGAAGCGCACCATTTTGTTATAGTCCATTTTGTAGATGTGGTCGCCCGAGAGGATCAGCACATATTCCGGATTGAACTGCTCGATAAAGCTGATGTTCTGGTAGATGGCGTTGGCGGTGCCGCGGTACCACTCGCCGGACTTGCCCTTCTGGTAGGGCGGCAGCACGAACACGCCGCCGCTGTTCAGGTCCAGATCCCAGGGCTGACCGGAGCCGATGTAGCTGTTGAGCTCAAGCGGCTGATACTGCGTGAGCACGCCGACCGTGTCGATGCCGGAATGCGAGCAGTTGGAGAGAGGGAAGTCGATGATTCGGTATTTGCCGCCGAAGGGAACGGCTGGCTTTGCCATGACTTTTGTGAGGATGCCAAGACGGCTGCCCTGGCCGCCGGCCAGCAGCATTGCGATACATTGCTTCTTTCTCAAAAGGACCATGCCCCCCAAGTAATGATCTGTTGATTCCATCAACACAATCTATTATACATTCAAAATAAGAAATAATCCACCTTCTGAAAACGGATTTTCGCCCGTTTTGTTGCGTGCGTGTGAATTTGAAAACCATATTTTGGCCCGCAGGGCAAAATATGTCCCACATAAAAAAGATGTAACACCGCGGGCTGTTGACAAATCCAGAAGATTCCATTAGAATATAAGGTGTGTAAATGCGGAAAGCGTGGGAAGAGATGCGGGTGTAGCTCAATGGCAGAGCGTCAGCTTCCCAAGCTGGTCACGTGGGTTCGATTCCCATCACCCGCTCCATACGGCAAGAGACTTCCGCACGATTTGCACAAAGTGAATTAAGGGAGGACTGGTTCCAATGGCAAAGGCTAAATTCGAACGCACGAAGCCCCATGTGAACGTGGGAAC